>NZ_CP014301.1:2418461-2720769 GCF_001562255.1 Bosea sp. PAMC 26642
CGCCTTTTGCACTGCCCTTTCGCAGTGCAGCGGTCGACTCGTCGTCATGCCGCTGTTATGAGCCCTGCGAACTGAGCCAGCTTCAGGCTGCTCACGCCCAGCCAGACCAAAACGGTGCGACCCGGCATGCCTTCTTCGTTCAAAGTCGTCGCAGGCAATTCGAACCGGCCGCTCGCGGAAGCGATCTGCGCCCATCTCGGCATTCCGCTCGCCAAGGCCTCGGTCCGGCGCTTCGCCGACATGGAGGTTTTCGTCGAGATCCAGGAGAACGTCCGCGGCCAGGATGTCTTCATCATCCAGTCGACCTCGTTTCCGACCAACGACCATCTGATGGAACTGCTGATCATCACCGACGCATTGCGCCGCTCCTCGGCGCGCCGCATCACGGCGGTGATCCCGTATTTCGGCTATGCGCGCCAGGATCGTCGCGCCTCGGGCCGCACGCCGATCTCGGCAAAACTCGTCGCCAATCTGATCACCCATGCCGGCGTCGACCGCGTGCTGACGCTCGACTTGCACGCCGGCCAGATCCAGGGCTTCTTCGACATACCCACCGACAACCTCTTCGGCGCTCCGCTGATGTCGCGCGACATCAAGGAGCGGCTCGACTGGAAGAACGCCATGGTGGTGTCGCCCGATGTCGGCGGCGTGGTGCGCGCACGCGCGCTCGCCAAGCGCATCGACGCCTCGCTCGCCATCGTCGACAAGCGCCGCGACCGGCCCGGCGAATCCGAGGTGATGAACATCATCGGCTCGGTCGAGGGCCGCTCCTGCATCCTGCTCGACGACATCGTCGATTCCGGCGGCACCCTGGTCAACGCAGCCGAGGCGCTGCTCGACCAGGGCGCGCGCGAGGTCTACGCCTACATCACTCATGGCGTGCTCTCGGGCGGCGCGGTGGCGCGCATCGCCAATTCCAAGCTCAAGGAACTGGTGATCACCGACTCGATCATGCCGACGGAAGCCGTGAAGGTCGCCCGCAACATCCGCGTCATCTCCATCGCGCAATTGATGGGCGAGGCGATCGAGCGCACGGCGGCCGAATCGAGCGTGTCGAGCCTGTTCGATTGAGAAGATCCCCAGCTGGTTTGACGATAGTACCCAAATCGCGTTGTCATCCCGGACAAGCCGCGCAGCGGCGCCGATCCGGGATCCATTCCGGAACGGCTCAGGCATGGATCCCGGGTCTGCGCTTCGCTACGCCCGGGATGACGACGCGGGTGTTTTGACGGAACAGAGATGACCACCTCCCGCGCGCTTGTCCTCTTCTCCGGCGGCCAGGATTCGACCGTCGCGCTCGCCTGGGCGCTGGAGCGGTTCGACAGCGTCGAGACGATCGGTTTCGACTACGGCCAGCGCCACCGCATCGAGCTGGAGTGCCGGCTGACGATCCGCGACAGGCTGCCTGCGCTCTCGCCTCTCTACAAGGCGCGGCTCGGCCCGGACCATCTCGTCGACCTGAGCGCGCTCGGCGCGATCTCCGACACAGCTTTGACCCGCGAGAGCGAGATCGCCTTCGCCGAGACCGGTCTGCCGACCACCTTCGTACCCGGCCGCAACCTGATCTTCCTGAGCTTCGCCGCGGCGGTCGCCTATCGTCGGAACGCAAAGCACATCGTGCTCGGCGTCTGCGAGACCGACTATTCCGGCTATCCCGACTGCCGCGACGACACCATCAAGGCAATGCAGGTCGCGCTGGGGCTCGGGCTCGACCGCCGCCTCGTGCTGCACACGCCGCTGATGTGGCGCGACAAGGCGCAGACCTTCGCGCTCGCCCACGCGCTCGGCGGAAAGCCCCTGCTCGACCTCGTGATCGAGGACAGCCACAGCTGCTATCTCGGCGACAGGACGCAGCGGCATGGCTGGGGCTTCGGCTGCGGCCATTGTCCGGCCTGCGAGCTTCGTGCGAAAGGCTACGCCGCCTATCTCGCAGCTCCAGACGACACCGGACCATCCCATGAATCTTGACCGCCAGCGCCGCACCGAAGGGCTGATCGCGCTTGCCCTGTTCGCCCTGACCATCCCAGCCGCGAACTGGCTGATCGGCAACGCCGGCACCGTCTGCGTTCCAAACGGGCCTTGCCTCGTTCCGGTCTGGCCCGGCATCAAGGCGCCGAGCGGCGTTCTGATGATCGGGCTGGCGCTCGTGCTTCGCGACATCGTGCAGCGCAGGCTCGGCGCGCTCGCAGGCCTTGGCGCCATCGCGGTCGGCGCGGCGATTTCGGGCTTCCTTGCCCCCCCGGCGATCGTGCTCGCTTCGGTCGCAGCCTTCCTGCTCTCGGAACTCGCCGATTTCGCGGTCTACACCCCGCTGCAGCGCCGCAATTTCGTCGCAGCCGTGGCCGCCTCCAGTGTCCTCGGCCTCGTCGTCGACAGCATCGTCTTCCTGCAGCTCGCCTTCGGCAGCCTGGACTTCCTCTCCGGCCAGATCATCGGCAAGGCCTGGATGGTGCTGCTGGCACTGCCGCTGATGCACCTGCTGCGGCGTCGGGACGAGCGGCTGGGTCTGGTGGCTGCATAGGACGGAACGCTGCGAGGCTTGTCCTACCCCCGCTTTTCCCCTATGAGCCTGCCAGCGCCCGACTGACACCCTTGGAGGCAAGGGCGCGAACCGAAACGGCCGCCTTGAGGCGGCCTTGTCATTTGAAGCAAGGAACTACCATGACCGCCGTGAAGCAAATCGAGGCTTCGGCGCGCGCCCAGGTCGGCAAGGGGGCCGCCCGGGCAGTACGTCGTCAAGGCCTGACACCAGCCGTGATCTATGGCGGGGGCGCCGCTCCCGAAGCGATCGCGCTCGACGCCAACAAGACCCGCCTCCTGATCTATGGCGGCCATTTCCTGACCACGCTGTTCGAAGTCAGCGTCGATGGCAAGAAGACCCGCGTCATCCCGCGCGACTATCAGCTCGACCCGGTCAAGGACTTCCCGATCCACGTCGACTTCCTGCGGGTCGCCAAGGGCCAGACGGTCACGGTCGAGGTTCCAGTCCATGTCATCGACCAGGATACCTGCCCCGGCGTGAAGAACGGCGGCTCGGTCCAGCTCGTCGAGCACGCGCTTGAGATCACGATCGAGCCCGAGAACATTCCGGAGGCCTTCGAGGTCTCGGTTGCCGGCCTCGAAATCGGCGACTCGCTGGAAGCCGGCGTCATCAAGCTACCCAAGGGCGCCAAGCTGACGATCGGCGCGGACGCCACGATCGTCACCATCGTGCCGCCGATGGCCGAAGAGATCGACGAGCCGGCTGAAGCTGCAGCCGAGGCTCCTGCGGCCGAAGCCAAGGCCTGAGCTGCGAGCGTCCTCTCGACGCTTGTCCACGATCGCGAACGAGAGACGGCCGGGGTTTCCCGGCCGTCTTGCTTTGTGCCGGAGCGCCTCATGCTGATCTTCGCCGGTCTCGGCAATCCAGGCTCGCGCTACGCCCGCAACCGTCACAATATCGGCTTCATGGCGCTGGAGGCGATTGCCCGCGCCCATCGGGCATCGCCCTGGCGTGCCCGCTTCCAGAGCGAGGCCTGCGAAGCGACGATCGGCGGCGAGAAGGTCATCCTGCTCAAGCCGCAGACCTTCATGAACGACTCCGGCCGCGCGATCGGCGAGGCCGCCCGTTTCTTCAAGGTCGAGCCGGCCGAGGTGATCGTCTTCCATGACGAGCTCGATCTCGCTCCCGCGAAGCTCAGGGTGAAGCTCGGCGGCGGCAACGCCGGCCATAACGGCCTGCGCTCGACCACGGCCTTCATCGGCAACGAGTATCGCCGGGTCCGGATGGGGATCGGCCATCCCGGCCTGAAGGAACTCGTCCACGGCTATGTGCTGAGCGATTTCGGCAAGGCGGAGGGGCCTTGGGTCGAAGATCTCTGCACCGCCAGCGCCGACAACGCCGCGCTGCTTGCAGCCCATGACGACGCCGGGTTCCAGAACAGGGTACATCTCTTCATGGATGCGCGCGGCCATGCCGCCGTGAAGCGGCTGGGCGAGAAGTCCCCGGACTGACGCAGTTCCTTCAGTAAGGCAGCTGAGCGCCGGCCTTGGCAATGGTCACGCGGCTTGCCGTGAAGCTGCCGTCCGGCTGTTTCGCCGCCGACATTGCGACCTGTGCACCGGCAACGAGTTCGGAGGGCTGGGCCGGCGCGGCCATGATGATGTTGGCGTCGGGCGTGATCGTCACCTTCTGCTCGCCGCCCGGATAGGTCAGCATCACGCTGGCGCCATCGACGCGCGTAACGGTTTCGGCCACCGTCGCATTGGTCATCGTGGAATCCGGCAGAACGCCCCATGGGCGATGCCCCTCGCCTGTGCCGCGCATCGTCTCGGGAAAGATGAAGACCTGCACCGCCATCAGTGTGCCACCGGCCTGCGGCCGTGCGCCGACGCCGATGAAGCCGCCCTTCTTGATATCGGCCGTTGTGGCCTTGACGACGCTGCCGACCGAATAGTTCGGCGCGAGCGCGACCTTGGCTTCAGTCCCCTCCATCGTCTTGATGGTCAACATGTTGCCCTCGACTTTCTCGACCTCGCCACGAATGCGGGTTTGCGGCGTTTGTGCACAAGCGAGACCTGGAAGCGCAAGACCTGGAAGCGCAAGACCAATGACAAGCAGGGCGGCGGAAAAGGAGCGCATAGGATTATCCGGATCGGTTGAGAGGTCGCGACCGCAGTGGTGCGCCTGCCCTCGTACCCGTGCCACGCACGTTCGTGTGAACGACGAAGCCGGCCGCCATGCACGCCGCCACGCTTCGCTTGACACGAAAACACGGAAACACGATATCGATCGAGCCGGAGGGACCATGAAAAACCTGACACTGACCCTGCCCGACGACACCTTCGCACGTTTGCGTATGGCTGCGGCCCGAGATGGCAAGAGCATGTCGAAGTTCGTCGGGACATTGGTCGAGCGGCAGATCGGCTCCGTCGATCACACATCGCAGATCGAAGCGATGGAGCGGTTTCTGGCCGGCCCTCTGTGGGATCTCACGGACGAAAACGGCAAGGCTCCGACACGCGATCAGATTTATGACCGCTGACTCCCGGATATTCGTCGACACGAACGTGCTGATTTATGCCCGTGACGGAGCCGCTGCAGAAAAGCGCGATGTTGCAGCGCTATGGCTCAGGCGACTTGTTATGCAGGGTCGAATTCTGATCAACCTCCAGGTCCTTAACGAACTGACCCGCTGGGTTCTTCGCAACGAGGCGGTCCCGCTCGATATTGCGCGAACCCGCATCGACGAACTGCGCCGCTTCGGCGACGCCGGATTGCAAGCCATCCATACGGCCAACGCCTGGTCCGTGCGCGAGCGGCTCGGCTATCAATGGTTCGACTGCCTACTCATCGCCTTTGCATCTGCCGAAGGCTGCCGCTACTTCCTCTCGGAAGACATGGGTCACGAGACGCGATATGGCGATCTCACCATCATCAACCCTTTCCGCGTCGATCCAGACGCCTTCTTCAAAGCGAACTGACCACCATGGGTTTCAAATGCGGTATCGTCGGCCTGCCGAATGTCGGCAAGTCGACCCTGTTCAACGCGCTCACGCAGACAGCGGCGGCACAAGCCGCAAATTATCCCTTCTGCACGATCGAGCCCAATGTCGGCGACGTTGCCGTGCCCGACGACCGGCTGGAGAAGCTCGCAGCCATCGCCGGCTCCAAGGAGATCATCCCGACGCGGCTGACCTTCGTCGACATCGCCGGTCTCGTGCGCGGCGCCTCCAAGGGCGAAGGCCTCGGCAACCAGTTCCTCGCCAATATCCGCGAATGCGACGCCATCGCCCATGTCGTGCGCTGCTTCGAGGATGGCGACATTACCCATGTCGAAGGCAAGGTCTCGCCCATCGACGATATCGAGATCATCGAGACCGAGCTGATGCTGGCCGATCTCGAAAGCCTTGAGAAGCGCGTGCTGCCGCTGGAGAAGAAGGCAAAGACCGGCGACAAGGAGGCCAAGGAACTGGCCGACCTGATGAACCGCTGCCTCGTCCTGCTGCGGGAGGGCAAGCCGGCCCGCCTCGTCCAGGTTGCGGCCGACGAGCGCCGCACCTTCGAGACGCTGGGCCTGCTCTCGTCCAAGCCGGTGCTTTATGTCTGCAATGTCGAGGAAGCGAGCGCCGACAAGGGCAACGCCTTCTCTGAACTGGTGAAGACGCGCGCGGCCGAGGAGAACGCCGTCGCGGTGGTCGTCTCCGCCAAGATCGAGAGCGAGATCGCAGTGCTGCCGGCTGCCGACCAGAAGGACTACCTCGAGGCCGTCGGCCTGGAAGAGCCCGGCCTCAACCGCGTCATTCGCGCCGGCTACACCCTGCTCGACCTCGTCACCTACTTCACCGTCGGCCCCAAGGAGGCCCGTGCCTGGACGATCGAGAAGGGCACCAAGGGTCCGGCCGCCGCCGGCGTGATCCATAGCGATTTCGAGAAGGGCTATATCCGCGCCGAAACGATCGCCTACCCGGACTACATCGCAAACAAGGGCGAGTCCGGCGCACGGGACGCCGGCAAATTCCGGCTCGAAGGCAAGGAGTATGTCGTCGCCGACGGCGACGTGCTGCATTTCCGCTTCGCGAACTGAGCGGTTCAGGTGCTGTTCTTCGAGGATTTCATCGTCGGCGACACTGTCCAGGCAGGCCGCATCTTGGTCGGCCAGGCCGATATTCTCGCCTATGCCGATCGCTTCGATGCTCAGGATTTTCACACCGACCCAAAGGCCGCTCAGGAGAGCTTCGTCGGTACGCTGATCGCGTCGGGCTGGCATAGCTGCTCGCTCCTGATGCGGTTGATCTGCGAAACCTTCATCCTCGACTCCGCCGGCATGGGCGCGCCGGGCGTCGAAGAGGTCAAATGGCTGCGCCCGGTCAAACCGGACGACACGCTGGCCGCCCGCCGCACCGTTCTGGAGACGAAAGCCTCACGGTCTCGTCCCGAAATGGGGCTGGTGCGCTTTCGCTTCGAATTGCTGAACCAGCATGACGAGCCGGTGCTGGAACAGATCAACTGGATCATGTTCGGCAGGCGTGGCGCCGCCATCCTGCCCCATGTCGGCGACTGGCTCGCGCATTCCCCGCGCTATGCCCCGCCCACGACCCAGAGTCCGCTCGAGCCGCCTTCAGAAGCGCCCGAGCCGGCGCTCTTCTTCGAGGAGATGAAGATCGGCGCCGCTTTCGAACTCGGTAGCCTCGTCTTCACCGCCGACGAGATCATCGCCTTCGCGCGCAGCTTCGATCCGCAGCCTTTCCATATGGACGAGGCCGCCGCACGCGACAGCGCTTTCGGCCGGCTGGCGGCCTCGGGCTGGCACACGGCATCGGTCTGGATGGCGGCGATGGTGTCGCATCGCAAGCGCCAGATCGCGGCGCTGGGATCGGCGCCCGCACCCCGCCTCGGCCCCTCGCCCGGCTTCAGGAACCTGCGCTGGTCGAAGCCGGTTTTCGCTGGCGACCGCATAACCTACCACTCGACGATCACGGACAAGCGGGCCAGCGCCTCGCGCCCGCAATGGGGCCTGTTCTTCCATCGCAATACCGGCGTGAACCAGCATGGCGAGGAGGTCTTCAGCTTCGACGGCTGCGTCTTCGTCGAACGCCGCACCTGATCAGGCACTGCGGCGCGTGGCCGTGACCGGCATCGGCAGCACCTCGATGCGATTGCGGCCGTTGCGCTTGGCGGCATAAAGCGCATCATCTGCGCGGGCGTGCAGCACATCGCCATCGAGCGGACCATATCCCGAGCAAATCCCGATCGAGACCGTCGTTGCCCCAAGTTCGGAATGAACGACGTGCCATGGTGCCCGGGCGATCGCATATCTGATCGCCCTGGCGACCCGCATCGCCTCCGCCTGCCCGACGCCGCCCAGCACGACGCCGAATTCTTCCCCGCCGACACGCGCCACGAGCGCGGCCGCAGGCACCTCCTCCGCGATGGTACTGGCGATCAGCTTGAGGCAATGGTCCCCGACGAGATGGCCGAAGCGATCGTTGACCGTCTTGAAGTGGTCGGCATCGATCATCATCACGGTCAGGGCGCTTGTTCCTGTGGCCTGCTCCGCCAGGAACCGCATATAGCGCCGGTGATTGGCGAGACCGGTCAGCCCGTCCGTCTCGGCGAGCTTTGCGAGTTCGGCATTAGCCTGTCGCAGCGCCTCCTGGGTCTTCAGTAGCTCCATCTGCTGGCGCTTCGCGGCGGTGATGTCGGCATGGGTAAAACAGCCGATACCATCGACGCTGTGCCTGGCAATGACACGCCGCCATCTCTGTCCAGGAAGTTCGACTTCGACGGGCGCGCCGTCATAGCGCAGCCCATTTCGGATCGTGCCGCGACGGGCATCGGCAGGCGAAGACGCCCTCCAGCTTTCGGCGATGATCTCGTCGAGGCTGATGCCCACGACCGCGCGATCGGCCGCGACGTCATAGAGCCGGCGGAAAGCATCGTTTGCGGCGATGATCCGGTCGTCGGCGTCGAGAATGGTCGCGCCATCGGGAATGAAGGAGAGCGCATCGAAGACGGGCAGCGCGACTCCCAGCGCGGTTTCCGCCCTGGCGTCGGCGTCCAGCCTCTGCCACATCCTCACCCGGCCGCCATCGGGATCGCGCAGCGAGGAGGCACGCAGCAGCCGGCCGCGATGGATGAACTCGAAAGGCTGCGTCTGGTTGTCATGGCGCGCGACGCCCTCGGCAATATAGCGTTCGATCTCCGGCATCTCATCGGCCGAAAGCCTTCCGCGATAGAAGCGCCTGAGATTGTCGCGGTAGGGCTCGCCCTGCACGATTGCGCCATCATGCTCGGGAAAGAGCTGCAGGAATGTCCGGTTCCAGCCAACAGCCTTCAGGCCCGCATCGTATTCGCAAGCGGCGATGCCGAGCATGTCGAGCGAATCGTGAAGATAGCGCGAAACGATCATTCCCCTTGGTTAGGCCAAGGGGATTAACAACGCGTAAGACGCTGCGCGCGATTCGGCTGTCTTCGTTACCCGACCTTGCCGTAGCCGGCGAACCGCGCGCTGACCCGCACCATCTCGGCCTCGTCCAGGACGACAGGCTTGAGTCCGGCCGCCAGGATATCGAGATACTGCCCGGCCAGGTTTTCGACCTCCGCCACGATCTGGTGCGCGCCCGCCAGCGAGCCGCCGAGCGCGATGACGCCGTGATTGGCGAGCAGGACAGCCTTGCGGCCCTCGAGCGCCTCGACGGCGTTGCGCGCGAGCTCCGGCGTGCCGAATGTCGCATACTCCGCGCAGCGCACATCCGCCCCACCGCACAGCGCAATCATGTAATGGAAAGCCGGAATGCCGCGCCGCGTGCTGGCCAGCGCGGTTGCGCGGGGCGAATGCGTATGGACGATCGCCTGCGCGTCGGGACGCGCCTTGTAGATTGCGACATGGAACGGCCATTCCGATGACGGCTCGCGCGTGCCGCCCAGCACGGACCCATCCAGCGACAGATGGATCAGGTCTTCGGGTTGCGTCTGGGCATAGGGAAGCCCCGATGGCGTGATCAGCAGCCCGCCATCGAAGCGCGCCGAGACATTGCCCGATTTGGACGGGCAGAAGCCGGCCCGGTCGATCGCCTGGGCGACCGCGACGATATCGGCCCGCAAGGTCGCTTCGCTCATGCCGCCGCTCCGTGCGCCATTTCGGGAAACAGGCCGGCCAGCCCCGCGCGCGTCGCAGGCGAGATGCCGCGCTCGGTGATCAGGCCGGTGACGAGCCGCGCCGGTGTCACGTCGAAAGCCGGATTGGCGGCCGGACTGCCTGGCGCTGCGACTTGAAAGGACTCGCCCGCCCCCGCTTCGCTCATGCCTGTCAGATGCGTGACCTCTTTCGCCGACCGCTCCTCGATCGGGATATCGCGCAGGCCGTCCTCCAGGCTCCAGTCGATCGTCGGCGATGGCAGCGCCACATAGAACGGCACGCCGTTGTCATGCGCGGCGAGCGCCTTGAGATAGGTGCCGATCTTGTTGGCGACGTCGCCGGTCGCCGTCGTCCGGTCGGTGCCGACGATCACCATGTCGACCGCGCCCCGCTGCATCAGATGTCCGCCGGCATTGTCGACGATCACGGTATGCGGCACGCCATGGGCGCCAAGCTCGTAGGCGGTCAGAGCCGCGCCCTGATTGCGCGGCCGCGTCTCGTCGACCCAGACGTGGATGGGAATGCCCGCATCATGAGCGAGGTAGATCGGCGCCAGCGCCGTGCCCCAATCGACCGTGGCGAGCCAGCCGGCATTGCAATGGGTCAGGATGTTGACGGGCTCGCCCGCGGGCTTGCGCGCCGCGATCGCGCGGATCAGCGGCAGGCCATGCTCGCCGATGGCCCGGCACAGCGCCACATCCTCGTCGCAGATCAGAGCGGCCTCGGCATAGGCCGCCTGCGCCCGCACCCGCAGCTTCAGACCGGCGACCCGCCGGTTCATGCGCGCCAGCGCCCAGTGGAGGTTCACCGCCGTCGGCCGCGTCGCGCCGAGCAGCACCAGCGCGGCGTCCAGCGCCGCATCTGAGGGATCCTCGCGCAGCGCCAACGCCACGCCATAGGCCGCCGTCGCACCGATCAGGGGAGCACCGCGGACGATCATGCTGCGGATGGCCTCGGCCGCCTGTTCGACCGTCGTTAGCGTCACGGTCTCGAAGCGGAAGGGTAGCCTGGTCTGGTCGATGACGCAGACGGAGCCGCCATCCTGCGCCAGCCAGATCGTCCGGTAGGGCTGTCCCCCGATCTTCATCTTGCGATCCTCAATGCCCGTCGAAGGAAACCAGCGTCCGCACCGGGACGCCGAGCCGCCTGATCCTGTCGGCGCCGCCGAGTTCCGGTAGATCCACGATGAAGCAGGCCGCGACGACCTCGGCCCCCAATTGCGACAGCAGATCGACGGCAGCCTCGGCCGTGCCGCCGGTTGCGACCAGATCGTCGACGAGCAGCACACGCTCGCCACGCATGACGGCGTCCTTGTGCACCTCGATCTCGTCGGTGCCGTATTCGAGCAGATAGGTCGCGCTCACCGTCTCATGCGGCAGCTTGCCCTTCTTGCGCACCGGCACGAAGCCGGCCGAAAGCTGGTGCGCCACGGCGCCGCCCAGAATGAAGCCGCGCGCCTCGATACCGGCGATCTTGTCGATCTTCAGGCCCGCGAAAGGCTGCACCAGTTCGTCGACCGCCCGCCGAAACGCGCGCGCATCGCCCAGCAGCGTGGTGATGTCACGGAAGACGATGCCGGGCTTGGGATAGTCCGCGATCGCGCGGATGCTGTCGGCGAGGTTCATGGCGGCGTTTCGCTGGAAGGACCGTGGCCATCTTGGTCGGGCCTGGCCCGCGCCACGTCAAGCCGCCTTCAGCACCCGGCCGGCGACGGCGTCGAGCTTCGCCAGCAGGGCGGCATCGCGGTATTCGGGTGCCGTGATGATCGCATTGTCGAGCGCGTTGTGCGACCCTGCGGGACAGGGCTCGCGCTCGGGCGGGAAATCGGCGGCAAGCCGCGCGACGAGGCGCTTGGCCGTCTCGGCATTGCCGTGGAGCACCTTCACGACGGTCGCGACATCGACCGCGCCATGATCCTCGTGCCAGCAATCATAGTCCGTCACCATGCCGACGGTCGCATAGGTGATCTCGGCCTCGCGGGCGAGCTTGGCCTCGGGCATCGCGGTCATGCCGATCAGATCGTAGCCGAGAGATTTGTAGGTCAGGGATTCGGCCAGGCTGGAGAACTGAGGCCCTTCCATCGCCACCAGGGTGCCGCCCTTGACGAAGGCTATGTCCTCGGCCTTCGCCGCGTCCGCCAGCCTTTGCTGCAGGCGCGGACCGACCGGGTGGCCGAAGGAGACATGGGCGACGCATCCTCGGCCGAAGAAGGAGCTCTCCCGCTTTACGGTGCGGTCGACGAATTGGTCGATCAGTACGAACAGGCCGGGATAGAGCTCCGAGCGATAGGAGCCGCAGGCCGAGAGCGAGACGAGGTCCGTGACGCCCGCCCGCTTCAGCACGTCGATATTGGCGCGGTAGTTGATCTCGGAGGGCGGGATCGCATGGCCCCGGCCGTGGCGCGGCAGGAAGACGATTTTCGTCCCGCCGATGCGGCCGATGCGCAGGGCGTCCGAGGGCTCGCCCCATGGGCTCGCGATGCGCTCCTCGCGCAGGTCGGTGAGACCCGGCAGGTCGTAGATGCCCGAGCCGCCGATGATACCCAGAACGGCTTTGGTCATCGATTGAAGCGAATGTTGACCCAGTAGGCGAAGCCTCCGGCCAGCAGGGCACAGACCGGGAATACAAGCAGGTTGAGGAATTGAACGCTCATACTCGCAAGCCTCCGAGAACGCGCCACGCCGCAAGATGTAAGGTCGCGCTGGTGATTGTGCAAACTACCACTAACCCGCTCGACAACGAAAAATGTCCCGGAGCGTTCGCCACGAACCCCGCAACGAAGGGGCCGATGCCTCCAACCGCCAAGGTAGCGATGGCAATTCCATTCAAATATGTCGCAGCCAATTTGAGCCGTTCGTTGCGAACGAGGATGATGCGCTTCGCATCGACATCGTCAACAGCCTCGGTCATCGCCCCGCCTCTCGCGAAAAAGGCCCCATCGCTGGGGCCCTTTCAATCTCTCAGCCGCTTCAGTGCAACGGTGAACCGTCCGGCATCCGGGCCCAGACCTTTTTCTTGGTGTAGTAGAGCAGGCCGCCGAGGATGATGAGGAACGGCATCCACATCAGGCCTGTGCGCTTGCGCGCTTCCAGATGCGGCTCGGCCATCCAGACCATGAAGGCGGCGACGTCCTTGCCGTACTGATCGACAGTCTCGGGCACCGGCGATTTGCCGTCCGGCCCCTTGGGGTACTCGACCTGCCCGTCCGAGATCGGCTTGGGCATCGCGATCAGATGACCCGGCATGTACTCGTTGTAGTACTGGCCCGGCTGCAGCGACGGGAAGCCTTCCGGAGGCTTCTCGTGATAGCCGCCGAGCAGGGCGTGGATATAGTCGGGCCCCTGCTCCTGATACTGAGTGAAGATGTCGAAGATGAAGCGGGGGAAGCCGCGCTCATAGGTGCGAGCCTTGGCCAGCACGGACATGTCGGGCGGATAGGCGCCGCCATTGGCCGCGCGCGCGGCCTGTTCATTGGGAAACGGCGCCGGGACGGCGTCGGCCGGCCGGCCCGGCCGGTCGAACATCTCGCCCTGCTCGTTGGGGCCGTCCTTGATCTGGTAGGTCGCGGCCAGGGCCAGAACCTGCCCGGTACTGAACTCTGGACCGCCCGGCTGCGACAGGTTGCGGAAGCGCAGCAGCGACATCGAATGGCAGTTGGCGCAGACTTCCTTCGTCACCTTGTAGCCGCGTTGCAGCTGCGCCCGATCGAACTTTCCGAACGGACCCGAGAAGCTCCAGCTCTGCGCCGGCGGTATGACGCGGCCTTCGGCGGCCAGCGCGCCGGAAACCCCAAGCGACAGCGAGAACCCGGCGGCGAGCCCGGCCAGCGCCAGGCGAAACGGAAGCATCGTCATTCTCGTCAGCCCTTAGCGTTCGGTTCTGCTGCAGTGGCGGTCGCCAGGCGCGCGCCGGAGCCGCCCTTCATGGCGCCCAGCACCGAATCCGCGATCGAGCTCGGCATCGTCAGCGGCTTCTCGAACAGGCCGATCACGAACAGCGCGACGAAGTAGCCGAAATAGAGCGCCGTGAAGATCTGCGAGGCGGTGACATAACCGCCCTCGGCCGGCATGGCACCCAGATAGCCAAGGCCGATGCAGACCGCGACGAAGGCCCAGAACAGGATCTTGGCGACCGGGCGATAGTTCATCGACCTGACCTTGGACGAGTCGATCCAGGGCAGGAAGGCGAGCACGACGATGGCCGCGCCCATCGCAAGCACGCCGCCGAGCTTGTCGGGAATGGCGCGCAGGATCGCGTAGAACGGCAGGAAGTACCATTCCGGCACGATGTGCTGGGGCGTGACCGACGGGTTGGCCGGGATGTAGTTGTCGGCATGGCCCATAAAGTTCGGCTGGTAGAAGACGAAATACGAGAACACGAAGGTGAAGCACACCATCGCGAACAGGTCCTTGATCGTCGCATAGGGCGTGAACGGCACGGTGTCCTTCTGCACGTTCTTGACCTCGACGCCGGTCGGGTTGTTCTGCCCGACATGGTGCAGCGCCCAGATGTGCAGGATCACCACGCCGAAGATCATGAACGGCAGCAGATAGTGCAGCGAGAAGAAGCGGTTCAGCGTCGGGTTGTCGACCGAGTAGCCGCCCCACAGGAAGGTGACGATCGTCTCGCCGATCACCGGCAGCGCCGAGAACAGGTTGGTGATGACGGTCGCGCCCCAGAACGACATCTGGCCCCAGGGCAGGACGTAGCCCATGAAGGCAGCGGCCATCATCAACAGGAAGATGACGACGCCGAGGATCCAGAGAACCTCGCGCGGCGCCTTGTAGGAGCCGTAATAGAGCCCGCGGAACATGTGGACATAGACCGCGACGAAGAACATCGAGGCGCCGTTGGCGTGCAGGTAGCGCAGCAGCCAGCCATAGTTCACGTCGCGCATGATGTGCTCGACGGAGTTGAAGGCGACGGTCGAGAGCGGCGTGTAATGCATCGCCAGGATGATGCCCGTGACGATCTGCGCGACCAGCATGAAGGTCAGGATGCCGCCGAAGGTCCAGAAATAATTCAGGTTGCGCGGCACCGGGTAGGACACCGCCGAATCGTGCACCAGCCGGACGATCGGCAGGCGCGCGTCGAGCCAGCGCTCGATGCCGGTCTTGGGATTGTAGGAGCTGTGACCACTCATGACGAATGCCTCAGGGCTGTCTCATGTTCGCGAAAGATCGCGCGACCGGCGATGGCGGGAACCAGCATGTCTCAGCCGATCTTGATCTTGGTGTCCGAGGTGAAGGCATAGGGCGGGATGCCCAGATTGAGCGGCGCCGGCCCCCTGCGGATACGTCCAGACGAGTCGTAGTGCGAACCGTGGCAGGGGCAGACCCAGCCGTCATAGTCGCCTTTCGGCTCGCCGGCTGCGGTGCCCGAGGGAATGCAGCCGAGATGGGTGCACTTTCCGTAGAGCACGAGGAACTTGTCATGGCCCGCCTTGATGCGCGCCTGATCGGTTTGGGGATCGCGCAATGTCGCGACATCGACGGCACGCGCCTCGTCGATCTCCTTCTTCGTCCGGTTGCGGATGAAGATGATCTGCCCGCGCCAGGTCAGCTTGATGCCCTGGCCTTCGGCGACCGGGGCCAGATCGACGTCGATCGGAGCGCCGGCGGCGATGGTCTGCGCATCCGGGGCGAGTTGGCTCACGAGCGGCCAAACCACGAGTGCACCACCCACGACGCCGGCGGCGCCGGTCGCCAGCATCAGGAAATCGCGTCTTGTGGTTTCGGTGGGTGTCGTATCGGTCGCGTGCGCCACGATCCAATCCTCTGCTCTCGCTCAAGCCTGGAAGGCTATCAATTCCAACTCGATGCTCCTCTGTAGGAGCGTGGTTTCGCAGCCGCAATGCGGCGGCGCGTCACTGGCGGCTCTTTGACATGCAGTTTGGACGAAGTCTACTGTTCTGGGCCGCATGAGGGCCGTCGCACGACGCGATTGCACAGCCCTCAGGCCGGAGCGGTTTCCGGATCGGTCGCGGCGAGAAACCCGCCCGACTGACGCGACCATAGCCGCGCATAGAGCCCGCCGCGCGCCACGAGTTCGGCATGGCTGCCGCTGTCGACGATGCGACCCTGATCGAGCACCACCAGCCGGTCGAGCGCCGCGATGGTCGAGAGCCGGTGCGCGATGGCGATCACAGTCTTGCCCTGCATCAGCACGCTGAGTTGCTCCTGAATCGTCGCCTCGACCTCCGAGTCCAGCGCCGAAGTTGCCTCGTCGAGGACCAGGATCGGTGCGTCCTTCAGGAGAACACGGGCGATCGCGATGCGCTGGCGCTGGCCGCCGGAGAGCTTTACTCCGCGTTCGCCGACTCGCGACGCGAAGCCGGAGCGTCCGTCCTGATCGGACAGGCCCTCCACGAACTCGTGGGCAGAGGCCTGCCGGGCGGCAGCGGCGATCTGCGCTTCCGTCGCCCCGATGCGGCCATAGGCGATGTTGTCGCCGATCGAGCGGTGCAGCAGCGAATTGTCCTGCGTCACCATGCCGATCTGGGCTCGAAGCGAGTCCTGCGTGACATGGGCGATGTCCTGCCCGTCGATCAGGATACGGCCGCCCTCCAGCGGATAGAGCCGCAGCAGCAGGTTTACCAGCGTCGACTTGCCGGCGCCCGAAGGCCCGACAAGCCCGATCTTTTCGCCCGGCGCGATATCGAGGTCGAGACCCTCGAACAGCCCCGCACCCTTGCCGTAGTTGAAGCGGACGCCCTCGAAGTGGATACCACCCCGCTCCACCACCAGCGGCGCCGCGTCGCGCGCATCGGTCAGGTCGTGCGGCTTGGCGATCGTCTCCATGCTCTCCTGCACCGAACCGATATTCTCGAACACGCCGCGCACCAGATGGATCAGCCAGGTCGACATCTGCACCAGCCGCAGCACCAGCCCGATCGAGGCGGCGACAGCGCCTGGCGTCATCGACCCTTGACTCCACAGCCACAGGCACAGCCACGCCGTCACCACCACGAGCAGGCTGTTCATCGTCTGCAGGATGACGCTGACGCCGGTGATCAGCCGCGACAAATGCAGGAAGGACGCGTTCCAGCGCGTCAGCGCATCGCGCACGGCCGAGCGCTCGGCATCGGCGCGGGCGAAGAGCTTGACCGTCAGGATGTTGGTGTAGGAATCGACGATGCGGCCGGTCGTCGAGGACCGCCCGAGCGAATTCGCCTCCGAGCGCTGCCTGGCGCGCGGCACGAAATAGCTCAGCAGCGCGACATAGGCTGCGAGCCAGACGAGAACCGGGAAGGCCAGCCACAGGCTTGTCGAGCCGAAGAAGCCGAGCGCCACGGTCACGAAGATCAGCGCATACCAGAGGTCGTCGATGATCTCGATTGTCGCGCCCCGGATCGACTGCCCGGCCTGGATGACGCGGGCCGACAGCCGCCCGGCGAAATCGTTCTGGAAATAGCCGAGTGCGTGGCCCAGCGTGTAGACATGGTTGCGCCAGCGGATCTGGTTGGTGATCTGCGGCACCACGACCTGGTCGACGATGGCGTGGTTGGCGAAATAGATCAGCGGCCGGACTACCACGAGCAGGAAGGCCGCGCCCGCCAGAAGCCAGCCATGCTCCTGCCAGATCGTCTGCGGGGACTGCGTCGCGAGCAGGTCGACGAACCAGCCGACCATCAGATACATCGCCGCCTCGATGCCGCTGAAGCCTAAGCCCGTCAGCATGATCAGGGCCATCCAGCCCTTCGCGCCCTTGATGTGGTGCCACATGAAGGGCCAGACCCCGCGCGGCGGCGTCTCGCGCTCGTCGAATGGAGCGAACACGTCGATCTGACGTTCGAGTGTGCGGAACAGGGCGGAAAACATCGTGACCGCCCTCCTTCGGACCGGCTTGGCATCGCTTCTCGGCGCGATATGGGGCGCATGTCGCCGAAAGGCCAGCGTTCTTGACGCATGCCGGCATGCCGTCCCATGACAGCAGCCCATGCTGCGCCTTGCCCTCTACCAGCCCGACATCCCCCAGAACGCAGGCACGATGATCAGGCTCTGCGCTTGCCTGGGCATCGCGGTCGACATCGTCGAGCCCGCTGCCTTCGATGTCTCCGACCGGCATTTTCGACGCTCGGGCATGGATTATCTGGAGCGTGCCGCGGTGACGCGCCATGACGGCTTCGGCGCCTTCGAGGACTGGCGCCGCGCCGCCGGCCACCGCCTGATTGTGGCGGAGACGGATGGGGCCACAGCGCATGTCGATTTCGCGTTTCAGCCGGGCGACATCGTCATGGTCGGCCGCGAATCGGCTGGCGTCCTGCCCGAGGTCTATGCGGCTGCGGATGCGACCGTGCATGTGCCGATGCGGCCGGGCTTGCGCTCGCTCAATGTCTCGGTTGCGGCGGCGATCGTTCTGGGCGAAGCCTTGCGGCAGATGGGCGGGTTTAGGCTGCCGTTTGACGGAGAAGCACGGGGAACCCCTCTCCTGTAAGGAGAGGGGCAGGGGTCAGGTGACGGACGTTTCGCGATTGGCCTGAACGGACGCGCGGATAGGATGTTGCCTTGCTGGTTGAAGGGCCTTCCCCTCACCCCTGCCCCTCTCCCTCCGGGAGAAGGGTTCCCCGCGCTTAGCCTTTGAAGACAAGCGCCAGGAGATTGGGATGAACGACCATACGGCCCAAGCAACGGCCCCAGCCAATCTCGACCTCGCGGAAACCATGAAGCCCCGCGCCGCGGTCTGGTTCGCGTCCCTGCGCGACCGCATCTGCGCGTCGCTGGAAGCCCTGGAAGACGAGGCCGCCGGCCCCTTCCCACCGGAAGCCGCCGCGCCCGGCCGTTTCGTCCGCACGCCATGGAGCCGTACCAACCATGACGGTGCCGAGGGCGGCGGTGGCGTGATGTCGATGATGGCGGGTCGCGTCTTCGAGAAGGTCGGCGTCCATGTCTCGACCGTGCACGGCACTTTCCAGCCCGAATTCGCCGGCCAGATCCCGGGCGCGGCCGAAGACCCGCGCTTCCATGCGACCGGCATCTCGCTGATCGCCCATCCCTGGAACCCGAACGCGCCGACCGTCCATATGAACACCCGCTTCGTCGTGACGACGAAGCCCTGGTTCGGCGGTGGCGCCGACCTGACGCCGGTGCTGGTGCGCAGGCGAAGCCAGGACGATCCCGATGCGATCGCCTTCCACGCCGCAATGCGTGGCCCCTGCGAGCGCTTCGCGCCGGTCGCCGACTATGACCGCTACAAACAATGGTGCGAGGAGTACTTTTTCCTCAAGCACCGCGGCGAGCCGCGCGGCATCGGCGGCATTTTCTACGATTATCTCTGGTCGGGCGAACCGGAGGGCGATTTCGCCTTCACGCAGGCTGTCGGCGAAGCGTTCCTGAACATTTATCCGCAGATCATGCGCGCCAACATGGGCACGGCATGGACCGAGGAAGACCGCTACGAGCAGCAGGTCAGGCGCGGCCGCTATGTCGAGTTCAACCTGCTCTACGACCGTGGCACCATCTTCGGTCTCAGGACGGGCGGCAATGTCGCCTCGATCCTGTCCTCGATGCCGCCGACCGTCAGATGGCCGTGAGCCGCGCGACGGCCTGCGCGATGAAAGCCGCCTGATCGGCCTCGCCGGCAGGACAGCCTGCTTCGATCCAGTCGGCGCGCGCCTGCTCCAGAACAAGGCCGATGGTCCGTCCAGGGGCCAGCCCGAGCGCAACCACGTCGCGCCCAGTCGGCAAGAACGAAGGTGTCCGGCCGAGCTCGGCGATCAGCCCATGGGTCTCGCGCTTGCGGCTCTCGTCGGCTCCCGCCGTCAGCAGGACGAGCCCCCCGGCAACGGCATCGCCCCCGACGCGGTGGGCGAGATGGCGCAGTACCGCAATCGAGGGCACCGTCGCACGGCCCGACAGCGCCTCCATCGCCATGGCCAGCCGCGAAATCCTGTCGAACTCGTCATTGGAGAGCCTCAAGGCTTCGCGCAGCCGCACCGCGTCCTCGCTCACCGCAACGCCAAGCGCTGCCAGACGAAAGGCCGGATAGACCTGCTCGCCGCCCTCGCCTTCGGCGACCGCCGCAAAGCGCGCCAGGCGCGGCACACAGCCCAGCACCGGCATCAGCAGCCCCGCGCCGGCCATCGCCTCGATCGCCGCGACCGCGCCGGGTGCAACCACGAGCTTCAGCATCTCGGCCCGCACACGCTCGCGCGACAGGCGTTCGAGCCCCGCCCGCCCGGCGATGCAGGCCGCCAGCCCGGCGGGATCGAGCGGCCCGTCCCCATAGCGGGCATGGAACCGGAAGAAACGCAGGATGCGCAGGTAATCCTCGGTGATCCGCCCCGCCGGATCGCCGATGAAGCGGATCCGGCGCGCTGCCAAATCCGACAGGCCGTCGCAGACGTCGAACAGAGCGCCCTGCCGGTCGAGCGACATCGCGTTGATGGTGAAGTCGCGCCGTTTGGCATCAGCCACAAAATCGCGCCCGAACACGACCTTGGCGCGTCGGCCATCGGTCTCGATATCGCTGCGCAGGGTCGTGACCTCGAAGGTCGCGCCATTGCGCAGCAGCGTCACCGTGCCATGCTCGATCCCGGTCGGGACCGATTTGAAGCCAGCCGCCCTGGCGCGCCTGATCGTCTCTGCCGGCAGCGCGGTGGTGGCGAGATCGACGTCGCCCACGGGAGCATCGAGCAGCAGGTCGCGGACCGCCCCGCCGACGACGCGGGTCTCCTCGCCCTCGCCGTTCAGCGCCGCGAGCACGCCATCGAGCGCCGGACGCGCCAGAAAGGCGGCGACCCGCGCGCGCTGGCCGGGCGTCATTTGAAACGGCCGGGCACCAGCTGCCCGTTCTCCATATGCGGCGGCTCATAGGCGCCCTGGCTGCGCGGCGCATTTAAAGCGGTGAAGGCGAAGACCGCGACCGCAAGCGCGAGCCCGCAGGCCGACAGCACGAAGAGATGCTGGCTCCAGTGCTCGACATCGAGCGGATTGCGCCGCTTGACGATCAGATAGCCCGCGAACAGGCAGAAAGGCAGCACGAAGAGCAGAACCTCTTCGATGATCGAGCGCAGCATCGGCGCGTTATCCCATTCAGGTCAGCCGGCCAGCCGCTCGTAGAGATTGCGGATCATGCCGGCGGTTGCGCCCCAGATATAGCGATCGCCGAACGGAATCGCATAGTAGGTCCGGTAGCGACCCTTCCACTCACGTCCCTCGCGGCGATGATTGGCCGGGTCGAGCAGGAAGGCGAGCGGCGTCTCGAAGGCCTCGTCGACCTCATGTGCATTGATCGTCAGCGAGAACGGCGGTTCGACCAGCGCCACGACCGGAACGATGCGGTAGCCCGTGCCCGTCAGATAGGCATCGAGAAAACCCAGCGTCCGGATGCGCTCTCGCGACAGCCCGATCTCCTCCTCGGTCTCGCGCAGCGCCGTGATGACCGGCGAGCCATCGACCGCATCGACCCGCCCGCCCGGAAACGCGACCTGTGCCGAATGGCTGCGCAACGCCGCCGAGCGCTGGGTCAGCAGCACGGTCGGCCCCTCCGGACGCGGCACGATCCCGATCAGCACGGCGGCCTGCACGGCCGCTTGCTCGTCGGGCTGCGCCATCGGCTCCGGCTGAAACTCGTGATCGCCGCGCGGACGCGCGATCAGATCGCCGAGCGCCGGCGGCTCGGCTCTCAGTCTTTTCTGTGCCAGTGCGACGAACGCGTCGGCACTCAACGTCAACGCCTGCATCGCTATCGCTCGACCTCGTCCTCGATCTCCGCTGCCGGCACCGCCGGATAGAACGCGCCGGCCGCCGCCACGCCGAACATGGCGACTCCGTCGATATCGCGGACCTCGCCCAGCGCCAGAAGATCGTAGGTCACGGCCCGCGTCACCCTTGCCCAGAGATCGCGACGGACATGGACATAGGGCTTCAGCCCGCCCTTATCCGCCCGTTCGAACCGAATCGGATGGTCGGGCCCCGCGCTCACGACATCGTCGACCTGCGTCCGGAACGCCAGAGAGCGGGCAGCGCCCTCGCCGTCCACCGCCATCTCGACGGCCTGGAACGGCGCATCCTCGACGGTGATCCCGAGCTTTTCGACCGGGGTCACGAGAACGTAATCGTCGCCGTCCTTGCGCAGAACCGAGGAGAAAAGCTTGACCAGAGAGGGCCTGCCGATCGGCGTGCCGAGATAGAACCAGGTCCCGTCCGCGGCGATCCGCATGTCGATATCGCCGCAAAACGACGGATTCCAGCGCTCCACGGGCGGCAGGCCGCGCGTCTTGCCGTCGCCCAGCGCCGACAGCAGACGCTCCATGGCGGGAGCCTCGCTACTCATCGAAAGCCCAGTGCCAGTCGGCTGCGGCATATTGGTTGCATCGTCGTCTCCGCCTTGAACTCCACATAATCGTGAAGCCGAGTTCATGTGCACCTTGCCATCGGCCCTTGAGGAGACAGGACAGCACGTCCACACTCTCCTGTCTCGGGAGCCGCATGGACTGGTCGGCTAAGGCCAGGTGCGGCGAGAAGGTGAAGGAGATCGACATGGCGGCGCAAGTCCGGGCGGTTGAGACCAAGGGCGACACCAACCCTCCGATCAATCTCGACACCGGCATCGTCGAGGCGGCCGAAGCCGCGCTGGGAGCCATCGGCGCTGCCCGCACCGAGATCGGCCGCGTCATCTTCGGCCAGCAGAAGGTCGTCGACCTGTCGCTGATCACATTGCTCGCAGGCGGCCACGGCCTGCTCGTCGGCGTGCCGGGCCTCGCCAAGACCAAGCTGGTCGAGGCGATGGGGACGGTGCTCGGCCTCTCGGCCCGCCGCGTCCAGTTCACGCCCGACCTGATGCCCTCCGACATCCTCGGCTCCGAGGTGCTGGACGAGACCGCCGACGGCAAGCGCCATTTCCGCTTCATCAAGGGCCCGGTCTTCGCCCAGTTGCTGATGGCGGACGAAATCAACCGTGCCTCGCCGCGCACCCAATCGGCGCTGCTGCAGGCGATGCAGGAGCACCATGTCACGGTCGGCGGCGAGCGCTACGATCTGCCCGCACCTTTCCATGTGCTGGCGACCCAGAACCCGATCGAGCAGGAGGGTACCTACCCCCTGCCCGAGGCGCAGCTCGACCGCTTCCTGCTCGAGATCGACGTCGATTATCCCGACCGCGAGGCCGAGCGCCGCATCCTGCTGGAGACCACCGGCTCGGACGAACACAAGCCCGTCCAGGCGATGACGGCCGAGACGCTGATGTCGACGCAGCGCCTCGTGCGCCGCCTGCCGGTCGGCGAGACCGTGGTGGACGCCATCCTCGACCTCGTCCGCTCCGCCCGTCCGGGCGATGGCGATGGCGCGATCACCGACAAGCTCGCCTGGGGCCCTGGCCCCCGCGCCAGCCAGTCGCTGACGCTGGCATGCCGGGCGCGCGCGCTGGTCGAGGGCCGGCTCGCGCCCTCGGTCGACGATGTCGCGGCGCTCGCCATCCCCGTGCTCAAGCACCGGATCGCGCTGACCTTCGCGGCCCGCGCCGACGGCGAGACCGTCGAGGGCGTCATCCGCAAGCTCGTGGAACGGTTGGGATAGGAGACGAAACGCAGATGTTGCGCACGCGCGTTTTCGGGACCACCGAACGCCAGCCGGCCCGGCCGGTCGTCACCGCCTCGCTCGATCTTGCCGCGCGTCTGCCGCGGCTGATCCTGGAGGCGAGACGGGTCTCGGCGAGCGTGCACGGCATCCATGGGCGCAGGCGCGCCGGCCCCGGCGAGACCTTCTGGCAGTATCGCCCGCTCGTCACCGGCGAATCCTCCTCGCGCATCGATTGGCGCCGCTCCGCCCGCGACGGTCATCTCTTCGTCCGCGAGCGCGAATGGGAGGCCTCGCATGCGATCTGGCTCTGGATCGACCGCTCGGCCTCGATGGGCTTCTCCTCCTCGCTCGCTCTGGCCTCAAAAGTCGATCGCGCCCTGATCGCCGGCTTCGCGCTGGCCGAATCGCTGGTCGATGGTGGCGAGCGGGTCGGCCATCTCGGCCTGACGCGGGCGCTCGCCTCGCGCCGCATCGTCGAGACGCTGGCGCAGGCGATTCTGGTCGACAGCAAGGGCGAGACCGCCGACCTGCCGCCCGACGCACCCCTGCCGCGGCTGGCCGACGCCATCATCATCACCGACGGGCTCTCGCCCGCGGCCTCGCTCGCCAAACGCATCGCCACCATGGCGGGCAATGGCGCGCGCGGCCATATCTTGCTGATCGCCGACCCGATCGAGGAGACGTTTCCCTTCACCGGACAGGCCGAACTCTTTGACCTCGAGGACGGGCTCTCCCTACGTGTCGGCGATGCCGGCTCCTGGGGCGCCGAATACCGCCAGCGGCTCGAAGCCCATCGCGACGCGATCCGCGAGGCCTGCCGCCGCGCCGGCTGGACGCTGACCCTGCACCGCACCGACCGCCCCGCCAGCGAAGGCGTCCTGCGGGTGGCGAGCCTGATTGCCGCCTCTCGCGGCGCGGGCGGAGGGCGCTGAGGATGGATGTTTTGCTCGGAACCACTGCGTCATCCCGGACAAGCCGCGTCGATCCGGGATCCATCATAGGGCACGACGGTGCTCTACGATGGATCCCGGATCTCCGCTTCGCTGCGTCCGGGATGACGGCGTGTTTCCGTGCGAAACGGGCCAACGATAGGAAGCGCCGTCACCCATGCTGAGCTCCCTGCCCTTCGCCTTCTCCGCCCCGCTCGCCTTGACCGCGCTCGCGCTGCTGCCGGCGCTCTGGCTGATCCTGCGGGTGACGCCGCCTCGCCCGCGCCGGATCGATTTCCCGCCGCTCAAGATCATGGCCGACCTCGTCGCCAAGCGCGAAATGCCGGCCCACACCCCCTGGTGGCTGCTGGCGCTTCGCATGGCCGTGGCGGCGCTCGCGATCCTCGCCGTCGCCGGTCCCGTCTGGAACCCGCCGCGCGAGGCCGGCCCGCTACGCGGCCCGATGCTGCTGCTGATCGACAACGGTTTTGGGGCAGCGACGGACTGGCCCGAGCGCCTCGCCATAGCCGAATCCCGCGTCGCCGCAGCCGGCCGCGAGGGCCGCCCCGTCGCGCTGGTCGGCCTCGCCGAGTTGCCCGCCGAAATCGCGCTGTCGGAGCCGCGCGCGGCGCTCGACCGCCTGCGCGCCTTGCCGCTCCAGCCGCACGCGCCCGACCGCGCCGCCCATCTCCAGCGCATCGAGGCCTTCCTGCGCACGGCGCCGGACGCCGAACTCGTCTGGATCGCCGATGGCCTCGCCGTCGGCGACGACAGCACCTTCATCGCCCGCCTGAAGCCGGAAGCGGACGCCAGGCGACTGTCGATCCACACCAGCCCCGCCGACCAGCTCGCCTTGGCCAATCCCGAAAACCTTGCCGGTGCGCTCGCCGTCACGGTGCTGCGCCCGACCGCAGCGGCGGCCGCCAGCGGCCAGGTCCGCGCGCTAGACCTCAAGGGCCTGCCGCTCGGCGAGGCGCCCTTCGTCTTCGAGGGCTCGGCCCTGCAGACCAGCGCAAGGCTGACCCTGCCGATCGAGGTGCGCAATGCCGTCTCGCGGCTGGAGATCGTCGGCGAGCGCTCCTCGGCGGCCGTCGCGCTGCTCGACGATCGCGCCAAGCGCCGGCGCGTCGGCGTCGTTTCGGGCGCCACCACCGACACCGCCCAGCCGCTGCTCTCCCCGACCTATTACGTCTCGCGCGCGCTCTCGCCCTTCGCCGAGATCCGGGAACCCCGCGCCGGCTCGACCGACCCGGTCGGCGAGCTTCTGGCGCAGAACCTCTCCGTGCTCGTACTCGCCGATATCGGCGCGCTCGACGGCGACACGGTGACGAAGATCAACGGCTTCATCCAGCGCGGCGGCGTGCTGCTGCGCTTCGCCGGTGCGCGGCTGGCTGCGGCTTCCGACGACCTGACGCCGGTGCGCCTGCGCCGGGGCGGCCGCACGCTCGGCGGCGGGCTCTCCTGGGAGACGCCGCGCAAACTCGCGCCCTTCACCCGTGAAAGCCCGTTCTTCGGCACGCAGATCAACGATGACGTCCGCGTCTCCAGACAGATCCTGGCCGAGCCCGAGGCGGATCTGTCCAAAAAAACCTGGGCGGCACTGGAGGACGGCACGCCCGTCGTCACCGGCGAACGCCGCGGCGACGGCATGATCGCGATGATGCATGTCACCGCCGATACCACCTGGTCGAACCTGCCGCTGTCGGGGCTGTTCGTCGAAATGCTGCGCAAGGTCGTCGCCCTTGCCGGAACCGGGCCTGCGGAGGCTCAAGGGGAGGATGCGCGCGTGGAAACCCTGTCGCCGACCCGCGTGCTCGACGGACGCGGCGCCTTCCGCAGCCCGCCTGCCACCGCCCAGCCCGTCCCCCGGACCTTCACGGCGCGCGCCACGCTCGCCCACCCGCCGGGCATCTACGGCCCGGCCGACGGTTCGCTCGCGGTCAACGCGCTGAATCCGACCGACAAGCTGTCCGCCATCGACCTTGCCGCGCTCGGCGCACCGATCCTCCCCGTCGACAAGCCGGTCGCACTCGACATTCGTCCGCAACTGCTGGTGCTGGCGCTGCTGCTGCTGATCGCCGACACGCTGGCGACGCTCTGGCTCGGCGGCAGGCTGAACCTCGCCCGCCGCACGGGACGCGCCGCGCCCGCAGCGATCCTGCTCGCTCTGGCGCTCGCTGGCACCGCCATGGTGCCGGATGCCGCCCGCGCTCAGGCAACGCCGCCACCCGCAGCACCCGCCGACGAGCGCCCGCCGATCCCCCGCGAACTCTTCGCGGCTGGTGCGGTCACGCGGCTCGCCTATGTCGTCACCGGCGACAAGGCCGTCGACGACATGTCGAAGGCGGGATTGGCCGGCCTCAACATCGTGCTCGGCGCGCGCACCGCCCTCGAACCCGGCGAGGCCGTCGGCGTCAATGCCGACCGCGACGAACTCGCCTTCTTCCCGGTGCTCTACTGGCCGATCGTCGCCGGGCGCCCGGTGCCGGCGCCCGAGACGCTGCGCAAGCTCGAAGCCTATATGAAAGGCGGCGGGCTGGTGATCTTCGACACCCGCGACGCGCTCAGCGTCCGCCCGGGCGCCGGCTCCTCGACGCCCGAGGGCGAGCAGCTGCGCCGCATGCTGCAGACGCTCGACATCCCCGAGCTCGAGCCGCTGCCGCGCGACCACGTCCTGACCAAGACCTTCTACATCCTCGACGGCTTCGTCGGGCGCTACGACACCGGCACGACCTGGGTCGAGATCCTGCCGCCCGCCGGCGAGGATGGACGCCGCCCGGCGCGCGCGGGCGACAACGTCTCGCCCATCGTCATCACCTCCAACGATCTCGCCTCGGCCTGGGCCGTCGGCCGGCGCGGCGAGGCCATGGTGCCGTTGTCGGGCTCCGATCCGCGCCAGCGCGAAATGGCGCTGCGGGCCGGCGTCAACCTCGTGATGTACGCCCTCACCGGCAACTACAAGGCCGACCAGGTCCACGTCCCGGCCCTGCTCGAACGCCTGGGACAATGATCTGATGTGGAGCCTTTCCTTCGCGCCGCTCGTCCCGCTGCCGCTGCTGATCGGCTTGGCCGTGCTGGCGGCGCTGGCGGCCGGCGCGGCGATCGTGCTTGCCGGCAAGAGTGCGATCCTGCGTGCGTTCGCGCTCGTCGTGCTGACGCTGACGCTCGCCGACCCCTCGCTCGTCTTCGAGGATCGCGAGCCGGTCAAGGACGTCGTCTCGGTGGTGATCGATCGCTCGGCCTCGAACCGGCTCGGCGACCGCACGGCGCAGACCCAAGCCGCGCAAGCCGAGGTCGAGCGCCAGTTGCGCGGGCTCACCAATGTCGAATCCCGCATCGTCGAGGTCCGCGATGCACAAGGGTCCGGCGACGGCACACGCCTGTTCGAGGCGGTGGCGGCGAGCCTCGCCGACTTGCCCTCCGAGCGTGTCGCCGGCGCCATCGTCATCACCGACGGGCTGGCGCATGACGCCCCGCCCAATGCCGAGGCCATGGGGTTGCGCGCGCCGCTGCACGTGCTGACCACCGGGCGCCAGGCCGAGATCGACCGCCGCATCGTGCTGGTCGATTCGCCGCGCTTCGGCATCGTCGGTAAGGACCAGACCATAAGGCTGCGCGTCATCGAGAAGGGCGGGCCGGGCCGCGCCGGGCTGACCGTCCGCCGCGACGGCGAAATCATCGCACGCCGCGAGGTCACCGCCGGCGAGACCGTCTCGGTGCCGGTCCGGATCGACCGCGGCGGCCCCAACGTCGTCGAGATCGAGGCCGCTCCGCTCGACAACGAGCTGACGCTGGTCAACAATCGCGCTGTCGTGACGATCGACGGCGTCCGCGACAAGTTGCGCGTCCTGCTGGTCTCGGGCGAGCCGCATCCCGGCGAGCGCACCTGGCGCAACCTGCTCAAGGCCGACGCCAATATCGACCTGGTCCACTTCACCATCCTGCGACCGCCGGAGAAGCAGGACGGCACGCCGATCAACGAACTCTCGCTGATCGCCTTTCCGACGCGCGAGCTGTTCCAGGTCAAGATCAAGGAATTCGACCTGATCATCTTCGACCGCTACGCGAACCAGTCGATCCTGCCGCTGGTCTATTTCGACAACATCGTCCGCTATGTCCGCGAGGGCGGCGCTCTGCTGATCGCGGCGGGGCCGGAATATGCCGGCTCGCAGTCGCTCTCGCGCACGCCGCTCAGCCAGATCCTGCCCGCCGCGCCGGACGGCACGGTGATCGACGAGGCCTATCGCGCCCGCGTCAGCGAGCCCGGCAAGCGCCACCCTGTGACCCGCGACCTGCCGGGCTCCGAGGTGGAGCCGCCGCGCTGGGGCGAATGGCTGCGCATGGTCGGGGCGCGGGCCCGGACAGGCTCTCCCGTCATGACCGGCCCCGGCGACCGGCCGCTGCTGATGCTGGCGCGCGAGCAGAAGGGCCGCGTCGCTCTGTTCCTCTCCGACCATGCCTGGCTCTGGGCGCGCGGTTTTCGCGACGGCGGCCCACATCTCGATCTGCTGCGCCGGCTCGGCCACTGGCTGATGAAGGAGCCCGATCTTGAGGAGGAGGCCCTGCGCGCCTCGGTGCGCAATGGCGTCATCGAAGTGGAACGCCAGACCTTGAGCGACACCCCCTCGGCGCTGACCCTGACCGGCCCCGATGGGCAGTCGCGCTCCGTGCCGCTGGAGCCCGGCCGGCCGGGCCTGTTCACCGCGCGCATTCCCAGCGGCGAATTCGGCTTGCACCGCATCTCGGCCGACAACCTCACCGCCTTCGCCAGCGTCGGCCCGGAGAACCCGCGCGAGATGATGGAGGTGGTCAGCAATCCGAGCCAGCTTCAGGCGCTCGCCGAGGCCACCGGCGGCTCCTCGCGCCGCATCGGCCAGGAGATCGGCTCCGGCGTCAGCGTGCCCCGCATCGTACCGGTACGCGCGGGTACGGGCTTCTCCGGCGCGGATTGGATCGGCCTGCGCATCAGTGATTCCGGCATCGTGCGCGGCGTCTCGGTCTCGCCGCTCTTCATCGGCCTGATCGGGCTGGCCCTGTTGTTTGGCGCACTCGTCGCCGGCTGGCTCGGAGAGAGCGGCCGCAGGTTCAACCGGAAGAGCGAGGCCTGACCCCTCTGTCATTCCGGGGCTTCGCAAAGCGAAGAACCCGGAACCCACGATCGGGCGATACACTTGCCGTGGGGTCTCGAAGGGGCTCTCCCCGTCGTGGGTTCCGGGTTCGCTGCTGCGCAGCGCCCCGGAATGACAAAGCGCGTCACCGGATCGCCGTCACCGCCCCGCTGCGCTGCGCCAGCACGCCCTCGACCAGTTCCAGCGCCAGGAACCGCGCCGGATCGGCCGGCCCCGGCAGCACGAGCTGTCCGGGCACGATCGGCCTGAAGCCGAAGCGGGCATAATAGGGCGCGTCGCCCACCAGCAGGATCAGGTCGTACCCCGCCGCGCGCGCCGCATCGATCGAGCTGTTCATCAGCGCGGCCCCGATGCCGCGTCCCTCGAAGGCCGGATCGACCGTCAGCGGCCCGAGCATCAGCGCCTGATGCCCCCCGGCCGAAACCGGCGTGACCCGGATCGAGCCGACGAGGAAGGTCCCGACATGGGCCGCGAAACTCAGCCTCGGATCGGGCGGCACGCCCTCCCGCAGCCGGAAGGCGGTGCGGGCGAAGCGGCCGGGCCCGAAGGCACGCTCATGCAACCGCTCGATCGCGGCGGAATCGGCGGGAAGCTCACGGCGGATGGTCAGGGGCAAGGAGGTCATGACGGGTGAAGCACCAGCGAACGGGCAAGACTGCGAAAGCGAGAGCACGGCGCGCGAGCAGCCATGCCGGAAAGTGCGTTCAGCGCGCCGGTCGTCGCAGGAGAAGCTGTTGCCCGTTGGTCATGACGGTGCGGCTCTAGCAGAGCATAGGGCGAGCGTCCATGGCACCCGCGCGCCGATCAACGTCCGGCCGTCGGTGGCGCAGATCGCTATTGCGGTATCCCGCAACGGCCGAAACTGATCGATACCGCATCGTCGTGACGTTGAATCTCGGTGAAGGTCATCGTCCCGAGATCGAGATCGGCAAAGATGCCCTGCTCCGGCATGACGATGCTCAGCCGCGATCCCGTCCGGCGGGGAGAAAAGCGCAGCGTCTCGCATTGCAAGGCGTTGCACCGCGAATAGAAGCCAGACGCTTCATCGACAAAGTGGACATGCTCGACCTTGATCGCGGCGCAGTCCGATTGCGAGCATTCATAGCGGGCCGCAATCAGGCAATCGAGCTGCCCCGCCGCGGCAGGCTCCAGAAATGCCGCTCCCAACGACAGCAGAGCAACTCTCATGGCAGGCAAGCCCCCAAGCCCAGCATGAGAAAGGTTAGAGCAATTGCAGGGCCCGCGCCACACAAAGTGCTCCCGGCGTGGTACGGCAGCGCCTCACCAGTCGGCGGCGACCGCATCCCTCCCGGTCACCTCATCCAGCCGCCGCCGCGTTGCGCCCGTCGTCCCCTCCGGCAGGTCATCGAGCGAAAACCACCCTGCCTCCGCGATCTCGCGATCGGCCTGCTTGATGCCATCCACCACGAACGCCCGCACCACGAACACCGCGACATGGTCGCGCCGCGACATCTTGCGGTTGAAGAACACGCCATGCAGCATTGCCGGCCCCGTCAGGCGGATCAGCCCCTCTTCGCGCAGCTCCTTGGCGAGCGCGTCCTCCAGCGTCTCCCCGACCTCGACGCCGCCGCCCGGAAGATGCCAGCCCGCGACATAAGTGTGACGCACGAGGAAGACTTGTCCGGCCTCGTTCAGGACGGCCCCGCGAACGCCCAACGTCATGCCGCGCGAAAGGCGGAAATAGAGGTGAAACAGCCGCCTCAGCGCCCTCTCACGCAACCGAACGCGGATTAGGGGGTCGTTCGCCGCTCCGGGCGGTCGATTTTTCGGCATCTCAGGCCCAAATCCTAAAAAACTCTGAATTGCCTATGCAATTGGCGCATGGCGGAGGCCCATTCTAGGTTCCGTTACGTCACAAACGCGCCGCAAACCGGGCCGATAAGGCCAGCCTCACTGCTGGGGAATACCGTCATGCTGCTCTCTTTCATCACCGCCTGGTTCCAGGCCAAGCCTGCCTATGTCTGGAAGCCCGCTCTTACCCTGACCGATTCGCGTATCGTGTCGGAACTGACCGGCGCCGCCAACTGAGCCTTCGACAGGCGCTTTGCGAGACTGCGTCGCCAACGACGCATCTCCGCGCTTGACGGGACGGGCATCGCGAGGGCACGCAGGATCGTGTTCAAGCTCGCGCATCTGTCCGACCCGCATCTGGGCCCGCTCGCGCGGTTCTCGCTGCATCATCTGCTGGGCAAGCGCGCCACCGGTTATGTGAACTGGCGGCGCAACCGCCGGCACGCGCATGACATGGCGATCCTGGCGCTGATCGTCGCCGATCTGCGTGGCCAGAGCCCTGATCACGTGGCCTGCACCGGCGACGTGTCGCATCTCGGCCTGCCCAACGAGTTCAAGACAGCCGTCACCTTCCTCGACACGCTGGGCGAGCGCGCGGCGGTGAGCTTCGTGCCCGGCAATCACGACGCCTATACCCGCTCATCCCTCAAGTCGGTCGCCCATTATCTCGGCCCCTGGTGCAGCGGCGATGACGGCGTACCCGGCTATCCCTGGTATCGCCGCAGCGGCCCGGTAGCGCTCATCGGCCTCAACACCGGCGTACCGACCTTGCCGCTGATGGCCACGGGCCGCGTCGGCCGCACCCAGATGGTCAAGACCGAGGCCCTGCTCGACCGCGCCCGCGACGAGGGGCTGATCCGCGTCATCCTGATCCACCATCCCCCTTATGTCGGCGGTGCGCGCCGCTCGCGCGAACTGGTCGATGCCGAGGCCTTCGAGGCCATGCTGAAGCGCAAGGGTGCCGATCTCATCCTGCACGGCCACAACCACCGCTTCTCCCTGGCCTGGCGGCCGGGGCCGGCGCGCGACATCCCGATCGTCGGCGTCCCCTCGGCCTCGATCGGTCCCCTGGGTCATGGCGAGATGGCGGCCTGGCATCTCTTCAAGATCGAGGGTGACGGCGCCACGCCGCACATCAGCGTCGAGCAGCGCGCCTTCGAGCCCGACGGCACGGTGATACTTCGCCAGGAAATCGCGCTTCACACGAAGCCGGTGTGAGGGGTGTCATCCCGCACGCGCTGCGGCACGCAGTGACGCTGCGCAGATGCGGGACCGTCGTCAGCAAGAGGCTCCCTCTGCCGCGGCCGAAGTGAGAATCGCGCGATCTCGTCTCGCGGTCCCGTGTCTGCGCAGCGTCACTGCGTGCCGCAGCGCGCACGGGATGACAGCGCTCTCAGACGCAGCGCCCGCCATCCACCGCCAACACCGACCCCGTCACCATTTCGGCCTCGTCGGAACACAGGAACAGCGCCGCATTGGCGATGTCCTGCGGCGTCGAGAAGCGGCCCCACGGAATGACGCTCTTGAACTGCGCCCGTTTCTCGGGCGTGTCCTCGCCCATGAAGGTCGCCAGCAGCGGCGTCTCGCCCGCCACCGGCGCGATCGCGTTGACGCGGATGCGGTCGGGCGCGAGTTCGACAGCCATCGACTGCGAGATCAGGTTCGCCGCGGCCTTCGAGCCGTTGTACCAGGTCAGGCCCGGGCGCGGCCGCAGGCCGGCCGTCGAGCCGATGTTCAGGACGACGCCACCGCCATGCTCGCGAAAATGCGGGATGGTCGCCTTCGCCATCAGGTAGATCGCCTTCACATTGACGTCGAAGACGCGGTCGAATTCCTCTTCGGTCACCTCGATCATCGGCTTGTTACGATGCGTGGTGCCGGCATTGTTGACGACGATATCGAGCCGGCCGAACTTCGCGATCACCTTCTCGACGGCCTTGTCGACGCTCTTGCCCTTGCCGACGTCGCAGGTGACGGCGAACGCCTTGCGCCCGATCGCCTTCGCCGCTTCCTTGGCCTTCTCGCCGTTCAGGTCGAGCACCGCGACCCGCGCGCCCTCGCGCACGAAGGTTTCGGCGATGCCGAAGCCGAACCCCTGCGCCGCGCCGGTGATCAGCGCCGTCTTGCCCTTCAGTCTCATCGCGTATCCTCGCCTTTTGTTGTGCGGCGATCTTTGCGGAGATTCCGCCGCATCAACAAATGCGTTTTCGCGATCGGCTCGAGACGGAAATCGTATGGCGGGCTGGTTGTGTCAGGCACTGGAAGAACCCTTCTCCTGTAAGGAGAGGGGCAGGGGTGAGGTGACGGACGTTGAACCAGCAAGGCGCAGATACCAGGACGAGGCAGCGGTGAGGTCACGGCAGCGGCGTTGAAGGGCCGACCCCTCACCCTGCCCTCTCCCTCCGGGAGAGGGTTCCCCGCGCCCGGACTCACCTGCGATCAGGCCCCTATCTCCTCGCTGAGCATCTCCAGCGCCAGCCAGCGCTCCTCCGCCTGCCCGATCTCGCGCGTCACCTCTTCCAGCCGGGTCGTCGCCTTGGCGAACAGCTTCGGGTCGCGGGTGTAGAGATCGCCTGCCATCGCCGCACTCAGCTTGGCGGCCTCGGCCTGCAGCACCTCGATGCGCTTGGGCAGCGTCTCCAGCGCGTGCTTCTCATTGAAGGAGAGCTTGCGCTTGTTGACCAGGGCCGGCGCCGCGATCGTCGGCATGGCCTCTTCGACGGCGCCCTTGCCTGCAACGACCCGCGCCTTGGCACCCACGCCGCGCCCGCGCTGGGCTATCATGTCGGTGTAACCTCCGGCGAATTCGGTCCAGACGCCGTCGCCATCGGAGATCAGCGTCGCCGAGACGACACGGTCGATGAAGTCGCGATCATGGCTGACCAGCAGCACGGTGCCCTGATAATCGGCCAGCAGTTCCTGCAGCAGGTCGAGCGTCTCCAGGTCGAGATCGTTGGTCGGCTCGTCCAGCACCAGCAGGTTGGAGGGTTTAGCCAGCGCCCGCGCCAGCATCAGCCGGCCGCGCTCGCCGCCAGACAGCGCGCCGACCGGCGTGCGCCGCTGCAGCGGCTGGAACAGGAAGTCCTTCATATAGGCGATGACATGGCGCGGCGTGTCGCCGACCATGACCTGATCGGAGCCGCCGCCTGTCAGAGCATCGCCGAGCGGCGTCGCCGGATCGAGACTTTCGCGGCGCTGGTCCAGCGTCACCATGTTGAGCGAGACACCGAGCTTCACCGTGCCGGAATCGGGCGCGAGCGCACCGGTCAGCAGGTTGATCAGTGTCGTCTTGCCCGCACCGTTGGGGCCGACGATGCCGATCCGGTCGCCCCGCGCGACGCGCAGCGAGAGATCCTTGATCACGACGTTCGAGCCGAAGGCTTTTGCGACGTTGACCGCCTCGATCACCAGCTTGCCCGAGGTCTGCGCGTCGCTGGCCTCCAGCCTGACATTGCCGACGGAACTGCGCGCCGTGCGGCGCTGTTCGCGCAGGCCGTGCAGTTCGCCGAGCCGCCGCTGGTTGCGCGTCCGCCGCGCGCTGACGCCGTAGCGCAGCCAGTCTTCCTCGCGTGCGATCTTGCGGTCGAGCTTGTGCCGGTCGAGCTCCTCCTGGGCCAGAACCTCGTCGCGCCAGGCCTCGAACTCGCCAAAACCCTTGTCCATGCGCCGGGTCAGGCCGCGATCGAGCCAGATCGTCGCCCGCGACAGCGAGGTGAGAAAGCGCCTGTCATGGCTGATCAGGACCATCGCCGAGCGCAGCGATTTCAGCTCCTGCTCCAGCCATTCGATCACGGGCAGGTCGAGATGGTTGGTCGGCTCGTCGAGCAGCAGGATGTCGGGCTCGGGCGCCAGCACGCGCGCCAGCGCCGCCCGGCGCGATTCACCGCCCGACATGGTGGCGGGGTCCTCCTCGCCGGTCAGGCCGAGTTCGGAGACGAGATACTGCGCGCGATAGTGGTCGTCGCCGGGTCCCAGGCCCGCCTCGACATAGGCGAGCGAGGTCTTGTAGCCGGTGAAGTCCGGCTCCTGCGGCAGGTACTGGATGGTCGAGCCCGGCTGCACGAAACGCTCCGCCTTGTCGGGATCGACGAGGCCCGCCGCAATCTTCAGCAGCGTCGATTTGCCAGAACCGTTGCGCCCGACGAGGCAGACGCGCTCGCCGGCCGAGACCGCGATCTCGGCTGCTTCGAGCAGCGGCTGTCCGCCGAAGGTGAGCGCGACATCGCGCAGATGGAGCAAGGGGGCCATGACGTATCCGTGTGGAGGAGGTGGCGGGATAGCCCGTAGCGGCCCTGCTGTCACGCATTGCGCTGCGCTTGCTGCCATCTGGTGCGACGCAGCATCAACGCTATGATGGTGCCGACATCCCCATTCAGGCGATCCGCCCGTGAGCAGACGGCCCCGCACCCGCAACCAGGATCGTGCCGGCATCGGCGGCAATGGCGGCCCGCCGCTGGAGGAGCCGCCGCACGAGCCGGAATGGGGCAAGGGCGAGATCGACCGCTATTTCGAATGGCGCAGCGCCCATCGCCGCGCCTGGCGCAAGCCGCCGGCAATCGCGCTGCGCCGCCAGGAGCGCGCCGAGGAACTCGGCCTGACCTATGAGGAATACACGCTCGAACTGCTGGAGCGCGGCCGCTACCCGCAGCCCGAGGATGTCGCCGCGATCAAGGCCAAACGCGGCGAGCGCCGCAAGGCCGGCGGCGTGGTCGGGCAGTCGCTGAAGGGATTGCGGTTGCGCTAGCGTCAGGCGTCGAGCTTTTGCCTGATCCAGCGCGTCGCCGGTCGCTCGAAGCCGTGGTGCACGGCAAGCGCAGCCATGACCGAGCCTGCGAGCGCCAGCGCGATGAAAACCACAGGTGAGCCGAAGCCCGAATGCACGAAAACCTCGCGCAGGCCCCGGATCACGAAAGGGTGGACGAGATAGAGCGCATAGGACGCATCGCCGACCGACCCCAGCACACGCATCAGCAAGGACGGCTCAAAGCGTGCCTCGCCGGACGCTGCCGCCAGGACGAGCAATGCCGCGGCCGAGCCATGCAGGGCAAAACTGCTCCACACACCGCTCCACGGCGCATATTGTCCGGCAACCAGGAGCGCAGCTCCGCCGGTCGCAACGGCAAGGCGAAGCGGTTGCCGCAGCCGCAGCCCCCCTCGCCAGAGCAGCGCCAACCCCATGCCAATGGCGAATTCAAGCACGATCGGCTGGCCCCAGAATCCGAACGGCAAGGGCAGCGGCCCGGCGAGCGCCTCGGCCCCGACCAGAATCGCAAGCGCCGCCCCGATGGCCGGCAGAGACCAGCCGGCCGGCAACGCAAGCCCTGCGGCGAACAGTGCGTAGAACAGCATCTCGTAGTTGAGCGTCCAGCCCAGCGAATAGACCGGCTGGACGAGCCCGACCGTCGAGACGCTCGGCCAGAACAGATAGGAGGCGGCGACCTGCCCTCCATTGGGTACGCTGGAGTTCAGGGCGCCGGGCAGGATGAGCCCGATCAGCAGGAACAGCGTCGTCGCGGCCCAGTAGAGCGGCACGATGCGCGCGAGCCGCCGCTCCATGAAAAGCCTCGCGCCGCCCGGCTTGCCAGACAGCCCGGCCGAGGCATGGACCATGATGAAGCCGGAGACGACGAAGAAGATGTCGACCCCGGCCATCCAGGGTAGCACGGTCGACGGCGAGAAAGTTGTTCCGGCGCGCTGCGCCAACGCCGTCGCATCGTACTGGACGTGATGCACCGCGACCATGAAGGCCGCGATGGCGCGCAGCGCTTGGATGCCATGGAGCTGGAACAAGCGGGAGGAGGCCTTTGGCGTGCTGGAGCTCAGGCGCTCACGCAGACCATAGCCGCGCGGGGTCGTCCAGTCCGAAACGCTCCGGCGCGGCCGCGATCGCCGCCAGCCCTTGTTCGGCCGCGTCGTGCGCCGTGATGACGTGAAGCGCGAAGCGCGAGGTAAGATCTTCCATCGGCGGCTTGCCGCAGAATACGGCCCGGATCGTCGCCGGATCGGCAAGCGGGAGCAGGCGGGGCACGATCCCGCCGGCGATATAGACGCCGCCCGTGGCCTTGAAGGCGAGCGCCAGATCGCCCGCGACACGCGCCAGCAGCCGCCAGAAACAGACCACCGCCATCAGCGCCACAGGATCGCCGTCGAGCGCCAGGGTCGTCACGTCGGCTGCACTGACATCGGGCTCGAGCATCCGCGACTGGCTGGCGACCGCGCGGTGAAAGCGCACCAGCCCATCCCCACTGAGCAGGCTTTCGACCGTGACGCGCGGCAGGTCGGCGGCAAGCGCCGGCCAGATCTTCTCCTCGGTCGGGTCTTCGGGCCCGACGCCGATATGGCCGGACTCGGTCGGAACCAGAACGCCCCTGTCGCCGCGCCGCAGCAGCGCCGCCGCCCCGAACCCGGTGCCGGGTCCGAGCACGAGGCGCAGGCCCTCGGCTTCGGGGCGGCCGGGCACCAGCGTCGTGACATCCTTTTCGCCAAGCACGGCAAGCGAAGCCGCCAGCGCCTCGAAATCATTGACCAGCAGTCCCTGTTCCAGCGAGAGCGCGCTTGCTATCGCGGCCCCGTCGAAATGCCAGCCGGCATTAGTCAGCTGCGCGCTACGCCCGTCGAGTGGGCCTGCCACGGCCAGCACCGCGGAGCGAGGACGCTCCGAAAGCGTCGAAAGCACCGATTCGAACGCCGCTTCAGGCGTGGCGTGTGAGCCCGTGCCGATCCGCGCCAGCGATTCGTGCGGCGCGCCAGCCTCGGGCACCAGCGAGAGACGACAATTCGTGCCACCGATATCGGCGACCAGAACCGGATAGACGAAGTCTGCCATCAGACGATGTCCCGGATGTCGGGCTTGTGCAGGTCGGGCTTGCGGTAGTCCGAGAACCAGCCGAGCCCTTCCAGCGTGCCGGCCTGCGGCCGGTATTCGCAGCCGACGAAGCCGTCATAGCCGAGTCCATCGAGTTCGGCGAACAGGAGCGGATAGTCCGGTCCCGAGGCGTCGGGTTCGTGGCGCCCAGCGGCGCGGGCGATCTGGACATGGCCCACGAGTGGGAACAGGGCCTTCAGCTTGCCCGAAACGTCGCCATGGATCAGTTCGCAATGATACATGTCGAACTGCAGCTTGACGTTCGGCCGCCCGGATTCGCGGACATAGGCGGCAGCCTGGTCGAAATCGTTGAGGAAATAGCCCGGCATGTCCCTGCCGTTGATCGGTTCCAGCAGCAGGTCGATGCCGTGCTCGGCCAGCCTGTCGGCGGCGTAGGCGATCGAGGCGCGATAGATCGCCTGCGCGCTGACGTCGGCGGGATCGGCCAGCCCCGCCATCATGTGCAGCCGCTTGACCCCGGTCTCATGCACATAGGCCAGCGCCGTGTCGATCCCGGCACGGAACTCCTCCTCGCGACCGGCAAGCGCCGCGATGCCGCGCTCGCCCTTGGCGAAATCGCCCGGCGGCAGGTTGAACAGCGCCTGTTCGAGCTCGGCACCGACGAGTGCAAGGCCGACCTTTTCCGGCGGATGCTCATAGGGGAACAGAAACTCCGCGGCCTCGAAGCCCGCATTCGATGCGGCCTTGAACCGGTCCAGAAACTCCCATTCGGTGAACATCATCGACAGATTTGCGGCAAAGCGCGGCATGGCGGCCTCGAAGCTGGAACAGGACGGGCAGGCTAGCGCGAAGAGTGCCGGCCGTCATGGCCGAACGCATGAAAGCGGGATCGCGTTCCTCCGGATCGCCTCGCGGCGTCATTCCGGACAAGCGGCAAAGCCGCGCCGATCCGGAATGACGACCATTCGTAGTGCTTCGCCTCACTTCTTCTCAGGCTTCGCCGGCGGATTGGGGTCTTTCGAGAAGTTGCGGAAGACCATGTCGGGCGAGGAGGTGTTGTGGCGCGAATGCGTGGTGCGGCCCATCCAGACATCGGTCGCCTTGCCACCGGAGAACGGCATCAGCGGCTCCTCGCGCCAGCCCTTGGCGCCGGGCTCGCGAATGGCGATGCGGGCCACATCGTTGTTGAACTCGGTGACATACATCGAGCGCAGCGCCAGGAAGCCCTTGCCGCCGGTGACGGTCTTGTCGAGCACGGCGTCCAGCACCATGCGGTTCTCATCGACATCGGCCATCGTCAGCGTGCCCGCCGAGCCGTCCTTGAAGTTCATCTTGAACGAGGTCGTCTTCGGGTCGAACTCGATCTCCCTGATGTTCACCACCGGCCGGGCGCCATCCTGCTCGATCGGCCCGAACAGGAAGGACGAACCATAGGAGGAGAAGCCCAGATGCTGCGGCGGCATCGGCCGGGCGCGCCAGTAGCCGTCCTGCGGATAGACCACCAGCACCTCGTAGGACTTGTCCTTGCCGAGCTTCCAGAGCTGCACGAGATGCAGCCCCTTCTCGACCCTGTCGCCGACCTTGAAGGTCGTGTCGGCCGGACGCCAGAAGGTCGGGAAGGTGTAGCCGACCAGCCAGTAGTCGATGCTCTCGTAGAAGGTCACGCGGCGCGGCGGCACCGGTGCGGCGAATACGGGATCGCCCGTCATGTCGCAGTTCGCCCAGTCGGCGTCCCAGTTGTCGCGCACGAGGCCGGCGATATAGGCCGGATGGGCCGCCTCGATCTGGAAGCGCCGAACCTCGGGCGAGATCGCCTTGATGGTGACGTTGTCCTTCTCGGCGCAAGTCACCGGCTCGGACTCGTTCTTCACCTCGACGGCGACATCGCTGGCGGCGAGGGCGGGCGAGGCGACAAACGCGAGGACCAAGCTGACGATACGAAGGGAGAAGGCCATGATCTGTCCTTGAAAGGCTTATTCGATGACGAGCAGGGAAGTGGGATATTGGCGCAAACCGCAATCCTCGTTTAAAGTAAGTGGATGACGGAGCTTTTCAAATTTGCGGTCGAGGCCGCCCGTGCGTTGCCGCCGGAGCGGCAGGATGAACTCGCACACTTGATTATCGCCGCAACCGATGGCGGGCAGAAGCCTGCCGCTTTGTCACTCGATTTCATTGCTTCGCTCAGAAAGTCGCTCGAACAGGCCGACTGCGGAGCATTCGCAACAGACGAAGAAGTGGCCGCAGTCTGGCGCAAGCACGGGCTGTGAAGCTTCGCTATACGACCGAGGCTTTGCAAGAGCTTGACGCTACGCTCGATTTTATCGCCGGTCAGTCGCCGCGTGGTGCGCGTCAGGTCCAACGCCGGATCAAGGCCAAAACGTCGCTTCTTCGGAAACACCCGTTGGCCGGCCCAATGACAGCAATAATGGGCGTCCGGCAGATCTTCGCCAGCCCGTATCCTTATGCCCTGTATTATCGGGTAACTGCCACCGACATCGTTATCGTCGCTGTGCGACATACGGCAAGCGACATCGGTTCGAGTCCGGTGCGCTGAGCGGCTCATCCCTGCTCCAGCACCGCATACACATCGCCCGAATTCGCCTCATGTGGCAGATCGCGCAGATACCGGCCCATCGCCTCGGCGCCGATCGGCTGGACCAGTTCCAGCACCTGGCTCTCCCCCAGCGCGACGTTGAAGCGGTAGGGACCGAGCATTTCCAGAAGCGCCAGGCAGGCCTCGGCCACATCGCGCTGGATCGTGGTGAACTCGAAGGAGACCACCGGCACCGCTTTGGTGAGCCCGGCCAGCACATGCGCCTCAAACCCTTCGACGTCGATCTTGACCAGCGCCGGCATACCATGGCGCGCGATCAGATGATCGAGCGTGGTGCAGGGCACATCGATCTCGTGGTCCCAGACCTGATCGTCCCATCCCTCTGCCCCGCGCGCCGCGCCGACGAAAGCGTCCGAGGCTGTCGAGACCGTGGGGTTTGCGCTATTGATCCTCAGCGTCACCGAGCCCTCCCGGTCACCGCAGGCGGCCTGGACCAGCGTGACCTGCGGGTCTCGGCCATGGATCAGGCGGATGGCGCGCGCCGGCCCGGGCTGGGGCTCCAGCGCCACGACGCGCGCACCCAAGCGACGGAACGACGAGACTCGGTCGCCGACATGGGCACCGATGTCAAAGGCGAGATCGCCCGCCTTGATGAATTGGCCGTAGAGCGCATCCATCGCCGCGTTCCGCGCGGCGTTGCCGTGATAGACGCGCAGGGAGCGCGAAACCGCCTTGGCCGTCCCCTTCGGATAGGCCACGGCGCTCATCGTGCGGCCACGCTCTGGATCGCGCTCAGCACGGCTGGCGGATCGAAATCCTCCGGGATGCCGCACAGCCCCCGCCGCGCGAACCAGCGCCCGACCGCCGGCAGGGCCGTGACCATCGCAAACGGGATCGCCAACACATAGCCGGCCGTCAGCGGCAGCGACCAGAGCAGCACGGTCGGCGACAGCACGAGAAGGCTGGCAAAGATGTAGATCCCGAACAGCAGATGCGGCCACAGGCCGGCAAAGGCGGTGGCGAAGGACAGCGCATGCGCGTCGCGCGACTGTCCATTCCAGCCGATCTTTGCGCGGCCGAAGACGAGGCCGATCATGAACAAAGTCGTCCGGAAGGTCGAGACCGCGCCCTGCAGGAAGGCGAAGACCACTTCTATCAACGCAGACGCGACGAACCGGCCTGTGCCGCCATAGCGCAGAGTGCCGCCCTTGCTCAGCAAGATGTCGGCAAAGCCGGCGAGCTTGGGAGACAGGTACATCGCGAAGAACAGCACATAGAGTGAGGCGGCCAGCCCCGAGGGATAGCCCGCAATCCCGGCATCCTCGATCACCTTGACCGGCAGCAGCGCGATCATCAGCGTCCAGGCCGGCAGGCCCAGAAACATCAGGACCGCCCAGATAAGCTGGAAACGGCTCATCGCCTTCAGGCCGGGCAGATCGAGCAGCTTGAGATATTGCAGGTTGCCGAGGCACCAGCGCAGGTCGCGCTTGGCGAATTCGAGCATGGTCGGCGGGTTTTCCTCCCAGCTGCCCATCTCGACGGGCATCACGCGGACCTCATAGCCGGCCCGGCGCATCAGCGTCGCCTCGACCTGGTCATGGCTCATCACCGCCCCGCCCAGCGGTCCGGCGCCGGGCAACACGGGAAGATGACAGCCGTCGCGGAACGGCGCGATCCGGACGCAGGCATTGTGCCCCCAGAACGGCCCGCATTCGCCGATCCACCAGGCCGAGCCCATCGTGTAGGGCCGCATGCCGTGGCGCATGCCGAACTGGAAGATGCGCGCAAACGCGGATTGGCTCGGCATCCCCACGACGAGGCTCTGCAGGATGCCGAGCTTCGGATGCGCCTGCATCATCCGGGTCAACTTCACGATCGCCTCGCCCGACATCACGCTGTCGGCGTCGAGCGGCAACATGACCTCGTAACGCTCGCCCCAGCGCTCGCAGAACTCGCGGACATTGCCGGCCTTGAAGCCGGCATTGTCGGTGCGGCGGCGATAGGTGACGCGCGCGCCCTCCCCGATCTCGCGTGCCCACTCCGCCGCCAACAGTTCTTCCGAGGCCGCGACCACCGGATCGTTGCTGTCGGAGAGGATGAAATAGTCGAACCAGGCGCCCTCGCCCGTCGCGTCGAGACTGTCCTTGACGACGCGCAGCCGCGCGAAGGCGCGCGCCGGATCCTCGTTGCGAAGCGTCATCAGGACCGCGGTGCGGATCGCGATCGGTGTCGCGACCTCGCCATCGGCCATGAAGGGCGCAACCTGCTCGATGCCGTCATCCGCACCATGCAGCAGCCAGAGCCCGATCACGGCGTTCCAGAAACCCAGCACGGTCCAGGGCGCGCCGAACAGGAAAGCGACGAAGATCACGACATCGGTTACGGTCCAGCCGCCCGCACCCAGAACCTGCGCCAGCCCCAGCAGCAGCGCGCCCAGCGTCAGGAGGTTGAGCGCCAGCACGAGCCAGCGCCGCGCGCTCAGCATCGCGGTCGTCTGCACGCCGGCCGGTGTCAGATCGCGCGATACCGTAGCCTCTTGCGCCGGTAGCGGGAACGTGGTCGGAGCGGTGCGCTCGTTCATGGCTGTCTCGGTCATGCGATCGGGCGCGGCGGGATGGTCGAGGACGGGAAACGACTCGGGATGGCGCGGGAGGTAAAGCCGGCAATGATCCAGGGAGCAAGTCTCAAGGCGACCGCGCTCTGGTATGTCGGCCAGGGTGAATGCGCGCTGAACGCTCTCGAATTGCCGCAGGCGGGCCCGGACGACTGCCTGGTCGAGACGCTTTGGAGCGGCATCAGCCGCGGCACCGAGCGCCTCGTCTTCGAGGGCCGCGTTCCCGAAAGCGAATATGAGCGTATGCGGGCCCCCTTTCAGGACGGCGCGTTCCCCTTTCCGGTGAAGTACGGCTACTGCGCGGTCGGGCGCGTGGATGCGGGACCGACCGATATAATAGGCAAGACCGTCTTCTGCCTCCACCCACATCAGGACCGTTTCGTCGTACCCCGCGACCGCCTGACGATCGTGCCCGAAGCCGTACCGGCACGCCGGGCCGTGCTGGCGGCGAACATGGAGACCGCGCTGAACGCCCACTGGGACGCAGGCTCCGGTCCGGGAGACCGCATCATCGTGGTCGGCGGCGGCGTGCTCGGCCTGCTCGTTGCCTGGCTGGCGGCGAGATTGCCGGGCGCGGAGGTGACACTGGTCGATATCGATCCGGCCCGGGCCGAACTCGCGAAAAATCTCGGCTTCGCCTTCGCCTTGCCTGCCGACGCGCCCGGCGATGCCGACATCGTCTTCCACACTAGCGCCTCGGCCGCCGGCCTCGCCACCGCGATCGCGGCCGCCGGCTTCGAGGCCCGCATCGTCGAATTGAGCTGGTATGGCGAAGGCACGGTCCAGGCTCCGCTCGGCGGCGCCTTCCATGCGAAAAGGTTGCAGCTTATCTCCTCGCAGGTCGGCCAGATCGCACCCTCCCGCCGATCGCGCTGGGGTTATGCCCGCCGCAGCCAGGTCGCTATGGCGCTCCTTGCCGACGACCGGCTCGACGCGCTGATCACCGAGGAGGTTGCCTTCGCAGAGGCCCCAGCGCACATGCCGGCGCTGTTCGCGCCGGGTGCTGCTGGCCTTACGGCTGTCTTGCGCTATTGAGGATGGCCATGAACGCCCCCCGCTCACATCCGCGCCCCGCTCTCGTGCCGGAACTCAACATCACCTCGCTTCCGGAAAGCCTCGTCTTCTGGCGCGACCTCCTCGGCTTCCGTGTCCTCTACGATCGGCCCGAACAGGGCTTCGCAGCCATCGAGCGAGACGGCGTCGAATTCATGCTGGAGGAATACGATACCGGCCCGGACGAACGGCTCGGCATCTGGACGACCGGCGCACGCGAGAGGCCATATGGCCGCGGCATCAACTTCGAGATCACCGTCGCTGATCTCGATATCCTGCTGACATCGTTAGGCACGGCAGGCTGGCCTATCTTCTTCGGACCCGAGGAACGCTGGTATCGGGTCGACAGTTACGAGACCGGCGTGCGTCAGTTCCTCGTCCAGGATCCCGACGGCTATCTGCTGCGTCTGTCGCAATCGCTCGGCCAGCGGCCGCTGTCGTCAAGCTGAGCATCCGCCGTAGCGTCGACAAACAATCAGGAACCTCCGCATGTTTTCCGTCGAAGTCCGTGACCGCATCATGATCGGCCATTCCCTGCCCGACCCGTTCTTCGGCCCGGCGCAGAACATGCACGGTGCAACCTTCGTGGTCGATGTCGCCTTCTTTCGCGAGACGCTGACGGCGCAGAACGTCGTGGTCGATATCGGGGCGGCGCTCGACGTGCTCAACCGCACGCTGAAGCCGCTGAACTACCAGAATCTCGACATACTGCCGCAATTCGAGGGCGTTCTGACCACAACCGAATTCCTGTGCAAATACGTCTTCAATGCCATAGCTGCTGCGGCCAAATCCGGCGCGCTGGGCGAAGACGGCTCGGGCCTCGCCAAAATTCGCGTCACTCTGCACGAGACCGATCTGGCGCGCGCCAGCTATGAGGGCTCTCTCGCGTGAGCGAGATCGTCTTCGCCATACCCGGCGACATCGACCTGCCGACCGGCGGCTATGCCTATGACCGCCGTTTGCTGGCGGAATGGCGGGCGGCCGGTATCCCGGCGCGCCACCTCGCTCTGCCCCGCTCGTTCCCGAACCCGACGCCGGACGATCTCGCCGAGACCGGCCGGCTGATCGTGTCGCAGCCCTTCGACAGCGTGCTGCTGATCGACGGCCTCGCCTATGGCGCCTTTCCCGAGAGCATCGCCGCGGGACTTGCGGGGCGCGTCGTCGCACTCGTCCATCACCCGCTCGGTCTGGAGACAGGCTTGACGCCAAACCAGGCGGACAGCCTGATCGCGCGGGAGATCGCAGCTCTGCGTTATGCCAGGGAGATCGTGGTCACGAGCCCGACGACGAAGCGCCTCCTCGTTGCGGATTTCGCAGTGGACGAAAACCGTATCGCGGTCGCGGTGCCCGGCGTCGATGCCGCCGCCCGAGCGGCCGGTGGACCGACGGCGGGGCCGCTGGACCTGCTCGCTGTCGGCTCGCTCATCCCGCGCAAGGCCTATGACGTGCTGGTCGAGGCGCTCGAAACCCTGAAGCATCGGGACTGGCGGCTGACGATCATCGGCGCGACCGATCGCGCCCCCGGCACGGCGCGCGCGCTGGAGGCCCAGATCGCGGCGGCCGGATTGAGCGATCGGATCGCGCTCACGGGTGCCGCCGACACGCCGACGCTGGCGCGGGCCTATGACGGCGCAGGCCTTTTCGTCATGCCCTCGCTCTATGAGGGCTATGGCATGGTGCTGACCGAGGCGCTGGCGCGCGGCCTGCCGATCCTGTGCACCACCGGCGGTGCTGCCGCAGAGACGGTCCCGGACGCCGCAGCCGTCAAGGTGCCGCCCGGCGACGCCGCTGCGCTTGCAAAAGCCCTGACGGCGCTGATTGATGATAAGGACCGTCGTGCAGGCATGGCGGACGCGGCCTGGGCAGCGGCGGCAACGCTGCCGCGTTGGCGCGAAACGGCGGCAATCGTCGCCGAAATCTGCCGGAAAGTAAGGTTATGAGCGGTTTTTCACCTGATTGGTTGATCTTGCGGGAGCCTGCGGACCATGCCGCCCGCAACCCGCACATGCTCGCGGCGGTCGGGACGCACTTCTCGTCGAAATCCTCGATGACCATCGTCGATCTCGGCTGCGGCGCCGGTTCCAACCTGCGCGGTACCTTCGCTGCCCTCCCCGATCGCCAGCACTGGACGCTGGTCGACCATGACCAGCGCCTTCTCGACGCCGCGCGCAACAGCCTGGTCGCCTGGGCCGACGAGGCGCGCGAACAGGGCGAGGAGATCGTGCTGTCGAAGGACGGCAAGGCGCTCACCGTCGATTTCCGCCAGGCGGACCTTACCAAGGACCTCGAATGGGTTCTCGGCTGGCAGCCCGATCTCGTCACCGCCGCCGCTTTGTTCGACCTCGCCTCGAAGCGCTGGCTCGAACGCTTCGTCGCCGCCCTGACCAGCCAGCGCCTGCCGCTCTACACCGTGCTGACCTATGACGGGCGCGAGAAATGGCAGCCGCCTCATCCTGCCGATGCGCGCATGTTCGCCGCCTTCACGCACCATCAGAAGACCGACAAGGGCTTTGGTCCGGCTGCCGGCCCCGAGGCCACCGACATCATGGCTGAGGCGTTCCGCAAATCGGGCTTCGCCGTTTCGACCGGCGATAGCCCCTGGCTGCTCGACGGCGACCAAAAGGAGCTCGCGCTGGCGCTGACCAGGGGCATCGCCGACGCCGTCGCGCAGACGGGCCATGTCGATGCGGCGACCATCGCGGACTGGCTAGAAGCCAGGGCAAGGGCGGCATCGGGCCGCATCGGCCATCACGATCTCTGGGCGAGACCGGTCTGAGGCTCTACCGCCCGAGCCCCGGCAGCATCCGTCGCAGCACGCCGTCCTTGCGGATCAGGTGGTGGTACAGCGCCGCCGCGATATGGCCGCCGACCAGCAGCGCGATCAGGATCGCCAGGTTGCCGTGCACTTGCAGGACAGCCTCCGCCAGCGCCTGGTCTGGTTTGACGAGCGCCGGCAGATTGAACAGGCCGAAGATCCCGAGCGAGGGATAGAGCGACACACCGATCCAGCCCAGGGCCGGCACCACGAGCAAAAGCCCGTAGAGCAACCAGTGCACCAGATGCGAGGCCGCCTTCTGCCACCACAGCAGCGTCGGTTCGTCCTTCGGCGCGCCATGGATCAGGCGGTAGGCGAACCGCCCGACGATCAGCCAGAGCAGCAGGAAGCCGATCAGCTTGTGCGTGCTGAACAGCGCATCGGTCACTCCGTCCCAGATGTTCAAGGTGTTGCCGCGATAGGTCATGGCGAAGCCGAGCGGGATCATCACGAACACCGCCGCTGCCGTCACCCAATGCAGATGGCGCGCAGTGCCGCTGTAGATTTCTGTCGTCGCCGGGTCATGATCGCCCATCAAACAAGCCTCCGCACCATTCATCTGGCATTCAATCTGGCGTTCTTATACGAGCGATGGCAACAGATTGGATGTCTGTAGAGTCATTCGCGAGGCGACAGCGACTGCGGAACTGAGTTGCGAGCGGAACGTTTGTCCCCCGGAACCGGTGGTAAGATCCATATCGCCCTTCCGAACGTAAAAGACTACATTTCCCCGACGCCCTCCTTCGGCGCAATCTGACGGACACCCCGATGCCCAAGTCGCGTACGCTCTTCGGACGCCCGCAAGAGACCAATCTGGTGACGGTCGAACGCGCCATCTCGGAATTTCGGGCCGGCCGCCCGGTGCTGTTGCGCGATCATGGCGAACTGGCGCTGGCGTTCTCGGCCGAACTGGCCGAAGGCGAACTTGCTCAACGTCTCGACGAACTCGCTCAGGGCCGTGCTTATCTCGTGCTGAGCGCCGCGCGCCTGCGACGCCTCGGTGCGAAGAACCGGAGCGAAACCGGCATTTTTGCGATGCCGACCATCGATTTGGCCCGGATCGAGACTCTGGCCCTGAAAATCGACGCGAAGGTCGATGCTCCCGTGGCTCCCACGTCGCCGCTGGCCGATGCAGCGCTCGAACTCGCGCGTCTCTCGCTCGTCATCCCTGCCGCGGTCCTGGTGCCGGTCACCGCCGAAGCTGTTGCCGGCGAACCTTTGGTCGAGGTTACGCTGGATGCCGTCATGGCCTACCGCGCGACCCGTGCCGCCTCGCTCACGATCGTTGGCCGCGCCCCGGTGCCCCTCGAAGGCGCGCCGGAAACCGAGTTCGTCGTCTTCCGTGGCGGTGAAGGCCTGCGCGACCAGGTTGCGATCATCGTCGGCAAGCCCGATCTTGCGGATGCTGTGCCGGTGCGCCTGCATTCGGCCTGCCTGACCGGCGACCTGTTCGGCTCGCTGAAATGTGATTGCGGCGACCAGCTGCGCGAAACCGTGCAATGGATGGCCGATAACGAGGGCGGGGTGCTGCTGTATCTGGACCAGGAAGGCCGCGGCAACGGCATCTCCAACAAGATGCGCGCCTACCGGCTGCAGAGCCAGGGCTGGGACACCTACGACGCCGACGAGGTGTTGGGTTTCGATCTCGACCAGCGCCATTTCGACTTCGCCGCCACGATGTTGAAGCAGCTCGGCATCAGCCGCGTCACGGCCCTGACCAACAACCCGCTCAAGGTCAGCGCCATCAAGGCCGCCGGCCTGGAGGTCGCAGCGACGCAGCGCGTGCTGGGCCGGCCCAACGTCCACAATGTTCGCTACCTCACCTCCAAGCGCGATCGGGCCGGCCATGTCATCGACATGGATGCGCTGATGGCCCGCGCCGCGCCTAAGGATTGATCGCCATCGGCGGTTGGGACAAATCGGCCTGATGTCCGGCTCGACAGATCGACAGGCTGACCTTCCTCAAACACGCTGGCCTCTCGCCAGCGTGTTTTGCATCGTGGCCGTCGCCTGGCTCGTTTTGTCCTGGCCCTGGCTCTCGGGCGCACTCACGATACCGTGGGACGCCAAGGCACATTTCCACCCGCAGCTACAGTTCCTGGCGAGCAGCTGGCACAAGGGCCTGTCGCCGTTCTGGACGCCTTACGTCTTCTCGGGCTCGCCGCAGGTCGCCGATCCGCAATCGCTGATCTTCTCGCCATCCTTCGCGCTGATCGCGGCGCTGAACCCCTCGCCAGATTTCCGCTGGAGCGACGGCGCCGTGCTCGGCACCTTGCTGCTGGGTGCGCTCGCGATCGTGCTGCTGTTCCGCGACCGGGGCTGGCATCCCGCCGGCGCTGTCGTCGCCGCGCTCGCCTTCGCCTTCGGCGCCTCGGCGGCCTGGCGCATCCAGCATGTCGGTCAGGTCCTGAGCCTCGGCTATTTCGCCGTCACGCTGCTGCTGATCTCGCGCGCGCTCGAACGCGGCTCTGTGCTGTACGGCTTCGCGGCGGGGCTCTTCGCAGGTTTCATGGTGCTGGGCCGCGACCAGGTCGCACTGATCGGCGTCTACGTCCTGGCCGGGCTGGTGCTGGCCGCCATCGCCATGGCGCCACGGCCATGGCGGGCCTTGCGCGGCAGCATCCTGCCTCTCATCGCCGGCGTGATCGGAGCCGCGCTGGTCGCGGCCGTGCCGATCCTGCTGACGGCATTCCTGGCCCAGGAATCCAACCGGCCGACGATCGACCTGATCGAAGCCGGCAAGGGCTCGCTCCACCCCGCCTCGCTGCTGACCGGCCTCTTCGCCAATCTCTATGGCGCGGCCGGCCCGCTCGACAATTTCTGGGGGCCGCCGAGCCCGGCCTGGGAACAGCGCTTCGGCCCGCTACAGCTCTATCTCGCCCGCAATATGAGCCAGCTCTATCTCGGCTTCCTGCCGATGCTGCTGGTGCTGACGCTCGGGCTGGTGCGCGGCGCGCTCTGGCGGCGCGAGATCGTCGCCCTGACGGTCGCAGCCCTAATCGTGCTGATCTATGCGCTGGGGCGCTATACTCCGGGCTTCCGTCTGCTGTTCGAGCTCTTGCCTGGCATTCCTCTCTATCGCAGGCCGGCCGACGCACTCTTCATCCTCGGCGCACTGCTCGCCATTCTCGGTGGCTACCTGACCCATCTCGTCGTGACCGACGCAGCTCCGCGTGGCCGATGGTGGCAGATCGCTCTCGAAGCCACGCTCCTGCTCGGCGCGCTGGGCGCGGCCCTGTGGCTTGCCTGGACGGTGGGCCGCCTCCACGTGGCGGCCCTGCCGCTGATCACGTCCTTGCTGTGTGCCGTCATCGCCATCGGCGCGCTCATTGCCGCGCGCGGACTGTCCCTGCGCGGTTCGGGCCTCGCGGCCGCCATCGTGCTCGCCTGCGCCATGACCATCGACCTTTCCGTCAACAATGGCCCCAGCGAATCCACTGCCCTGCCCTCGCAGATGTACGACGTGCTGCGCGCCGACAGCGCCAACGAGACGATCGCGATCCTGAAGCGGGAAACCGCCCGCACTGCGGGGCCCGATCGCCGCGACCGCATCGAGCTCGCCGGTATCGACTTCCACTGGCCCAATGCCAGCCTCGTCCACGAACTCGACAACACGCTTGGCTACAACCCGCTCCGACTTGGCCTCTACAGCAAGGCAACCGGCGCCGAGGACCATGTCGCACTGCCGGACCAGCGCAAATTCTCGGCGCTGATGCCAGGCTATCGCTCGCTGCTTGCCGACATGCTGGGTCTGCGTTTCATCGCCACCGGCGTCCCCGCCGAGCAGATCGACAGAAACCTGAAGCCGGGCGACCTGGTCCAGATCGCCCGCACCAAGGACGCCTATATCTACGAGAACCCCCGGGCCCTGCCGCGCGTCCTGCTAGTGCCGAACGCCGAAAAGGCGGATTTCGACACCATCCTGACCAGCGGGCAGTGGCCCCAGGGCTTCGACCCGCGCCGGACCGTGCTGCTCGACCGCACCGTGCCGTTGCCAGCAGCCACGCAAGCCGGTCTGGGGCAGCCCGGCTCCGTCCGCATCACCGACTACGGCACGACGCAGGTCAGCCTCGCCGTGGATGCCCCGCGCGGCGGCTTCGTCGTTCTCAACGACACCTGGCATCATTGGTGGCAGGTCGAGATCGACGGCAAGCCGGCCGAACTGCTGCGTGCCAACGTGCTCTTCCGTGCCGTCGCCGTGCCACCGGGCCGCTCGACGGTGCGCTTCGTCTTCCGCCCGTTCGAGGGATTGTTCGAGGATGTCGGCAGGCGGCTGCGCGCCATGCGCGGCGCGCCGCCGGTCTGAGCTTGGTGCCGGCCATCAGCTCACTTGCCGTTCAGCTAGACAAAAGGCGCACAAGCCGCTGCTTTATGCAGTCTATTCACGAAAATTCAGGAAATCTGCGCAACATGGTCGCTTGAGCGAGGGCCAACGTCGTCGTGCTGCTGATTACCGATCGAATCGAACAGAGCCGGCAGCTGGAGCGTATGCTTGCCCTGTGGGGGCCATGCACCGTCGTCCACGTGAACGACGCCGGCAGGATCGCGACGTGCAGATCCCTGCGGCTGGTGGTGACGAACGTCGAGCTGTCGAACCGAGCGGCTGTCGAGGGAATACGGGCTGCCCTGGCACGACATCGAAACGCCGGAACGCCCTACCTTTGCCTGCTGAAAGACCAGTCGCCTCGTGCCACGATCCAGGCCAACGCGATCGGAGCTACCAGCATCCTGTCCGCCCAGATGCCGGCAGGCGAATTGCTGAAGAGCATCAGCCAGATCCTGCATGGCAACGATACATCGGAAGCGGCATCGGACGGACCGCCGAGTATCCACGGCCATTTCATCGCCGCGACCGCCGCCCTCGCCGACATGCTCGACGCCGCGGAGAACGGGCGCGCACTGCCGCTGCGGGCGATCAACGACGGCGTCGCCTCGATCAATCAGGCCGCAGACAAGGCCGATATCGGCTCCTGGCTCGATGTCGTCTGGAACCATGACGACCTGACCTATCAGCACTGCCTTCTGGTCGCCGGCCTGGCCGCCGCCTTCGGGCGGCAGCTCGGATTTTCGGGGCGGGATCGCAAGCTCTTGACCTGCGCGGCCGTGCTGCACGACATCGGCAAAGTGAGGATACCGCTGGCGATCCTGCACAAGCCGGGAAAGCTGACCCCGGACGAAGCGACCCAGATGCGCCAGCATCCCGGAATCGGCTTCGAGATGCTGCAGAGATCGGGAGCTTTCGCCAAGGAGATTGTCCAGGTGGTTCGCTCGCATCATGAGTATCTTGATGGATCGGGCTACCCGGACGGGCTCCGTGCCGACCAGATTCCCGATATCGTGCGGATGATCACGATCTGCGACATCTACGCCGCGCTGATCGAGCGGAGGTCGTACAAGCCGCCGATGCCGCCGGAAAAGGCCTACGACACCTTGCTGCGGATGGGCGGCAAGCTCGACGCCGCGCTCGTGTTCGCCTTCAGGAAGGTTATTTTCCCGGCAGCCGGGGCAAGAGCAGCCGCATAGGCCTGCTACGCCAGCGCACCCATCGCCGCGACGGGCCGGGCCTTCTGCCCGGCCAGCACCGCCGCCAGCCCCTCGGGGTCGATAACGCCATCCCGCATCGTCTCCTCGCGATGGATGCCGCCTGCGATGAACAGGCTGTCGAAGCCCATCATCTGCGCCCCGGCGAGATCGGTACGAACTGCGTCTCCGATCACCAGCACGCGGCTTGCGTCGACCGCCCGGCCGCCACGCGCCGCTTCGGCCGCCGCCAGCGCAAGATCATAGGCCGGCCGATACGGCTTTCCAGCCCAGGCGACCGCTCCACCGAGTTGCTCGTAGATCAGGGCGAGCGAGCCGGCGCAGGGCAGCAGATGCTCGCCGACATGCACGACGAGATCGGGATTGCCGCAGATGAAGGGCAGCCCGCGCTTGGCGAAGCGTGTCAGCAGAGGACGGTACTGATCGGGCGTCTCGGTGCGGTAATCGTTGAGTTCGGTCGCGACGACGAGGTCGGCCTCCTCCTCCCCGACCACTTCGACATCGATACCATCGAAGATCGCGCGGTCGTCCTGCCAGCCGATATGGAAGACCTTCCGATGGAGGCTCTCGGCAATCAGCGATTTCGTGACGTCGCCCGAAGTGACCAGCGCGTCCCACGCGGTGCGGGGCACGCGCTTCTTGTCGATCACTCCCGCGACCTGCTCCGACGGACCGGGCGCATTCGACAGCAGCACGACCACGCCGCCGGCCTCGCGATAGGCGCTCAGCGCGGCGCAGGCCGGCTCCAGCGCCCACAATCCGTCATGCACGACCCCCCAGACATCGCTGATGAGCACGTCGTAGCGGGCGAGCAGCGCGCCCGCCTCGGCCAGAACTGGAATGCTCATCAGATCGCGGCTCTCGCTTCTTGCGTCATTCGGGCCTCGACATCGGCCCGGCGCGGCAGCGGCGCGACGGCGCCATAGCCCAGCGTCGAGAGCGCGGCCGCGACATTGGCATAGGCTCCGGCCGCGAAGGCATCGCCCGTGCGCACGAATTCGGACAGGAAGGCGCCGTCATAGCAATCGCCGGCGCCGGTGGCATCGATCGCGTTGACCTTGATCGGCACCAGCCGCAGCCGCCGCTCGGGCGTCGCCACCAGCGATCCCTCATGGCCGAGCGTCAGCGCCACCACCTTGGCGCCCATGCGCAGATAGAGGTCGGCGATGGCGTCGGGCTCGTCGAGCCCGGTCAACAGCTTCGCATCGTCGAGGCCCGGCAGGACGATATCGGCCATCGCGCAGGCGGCATGGATGATCGCCCTCGCCCGCGCCAGCGGCCAGAGCTTGAGCCGCAGATTGGTGTCGTATGCGGTCAGTACGCCCGCCTCGCGCGCGATCGCGAAGGCCTCGAACACGGCGTCGGCAGCGCTGCCGGCGATCGCCTGGCTGATGCCCGATGCCTGGACCACGCAGGCGCGGGCGATCAGCTCGCGCGGCAGGTCGCCCGGCCCGTAGAGGCTCGCAGCCGATCCCGCCCGGAGATAGGAGAAGACATGGCCGGCGGGGCCATGATCGACGAAATAGAGCCCCGTCGGAGCGCTCGGATGCGTTGCGACATGGCGGTCGTCCACCCCTTCGCGCGCCCATAGCTCGCGGATCGAGCGGCCGGCCATGTCATTGCCCAGAGCGCCCGCATAGGCGACCGATGCGCCCTGCCGGGCAGCAGCGACCGCACAGTTGGAGGTGTCGCCGCCATGGCCGAACTGGAAGGCGCCGGACTCGGCCCGCGTGGCGTTGAACTCGCCCAGCGGCTCGCCGATGCAGAGGATGTCGATCGCAGTTTCGCTCACGGGTCGGGAACCATCTCGCGCGGGCCATCACGGGCATGGCGGCAACACGCCAGCGCGCCTTCCTAGAACAGGATGCTTCCCGGGGGAAAGGGTTTTGGGCGGGCCGTCGCCTTCGCCGCCCTATTCCGCCGCCTCCTGCGCCGGCGGCAACGCCATCAGCCGCTCCGCCACCCGCAGGATTTCCTGGCGCAGCGCCGCATTGTCGCCCGTGGCGCCAGCCGGCTGCCGGCGCAGCTCGGCAACCTCGCGCTTCAGCCTTGCACGGTCAGCCCGCGCCTGGGCGAGCGAGCCCTGCAAGGTCAGCGCCTCGGCGTGGACGACTTCCAGCCGACCCTCCCGCTCGCGCAGATCAGCGTGCAGCGCCGCCAGCTCCTCGGTCAGGCGTAAGCGCTCATCCTGCCAGGCGGACTGCTCCGATCCCGCCCGCTGCTCCAGTTCCTCTTTCGCGAGCCGTTCCGTCTCGATCGCGGCCGCCCGCAGCGAGAGCTGCGCCGCCGTCCGCTCGACCTCGGCCAAAGCCGCCGTCGTCCGGACCTCTGCTGCGGCAAGCTCGGTCTCGGCCTGCATCGCGCGTGCTGCCAGCGTATCGGCCCGCAGCCGTTCGCTGTCACGATCGACCGTCATTCCCCGGAGCGAGACCAGCGCCTCCTCCAGATGCTGCTCCATCGAGGTCAGGCGGCTGGCGAGTTCGTCGCGCTTGCCTTCGAGCACCAGGATTTGGGTGCGATTCTCGACCTGGACGACACGCAGCGCGTCCGCATCGGAGCGCAGCTTCGCCAGATCTTGCTCACGCTCTGCCAAGATGGCCTCGACCCGGCCGAGTGTCGCGCGCTCCTGGGCAAGTTCGTTGCTACGCGAATCGAGGTCGGCGCTGGTGCCGGTCAGCGCCGCGCGCGTCTCGGCCAGACTGTGCTCGACGCTGGCGAGGTCCGCGACGCGCCTGTCCAGCCGCTCCGAGGTCTCGGCATGGCCGGCTTTTTCCGCAGCGAGCGCAGCCTGCGTCCCCTCGAGATCGGCACGGGTTTCGGAGAGGTCGCCGACCAGGACCGCGATGCGCGACTCGCGCTCGCGCAGATCGCGCTCGAGCCGGCCGATCGTCATGTCACGCCGGCCGATCTCCTCCATCGCACCCGCCTTGGCGGCAAAACCGCTTTCGGCCCGCAGTTCCAGTGCGCGCTCGCGCATGGCGAGTTCGGCGCGCAGATGGTCGCGGTCGGCCGCGATCTCGGCCAGGGACAGAGGGAACGCCGCCTCCGCCCGGCGCCGTGCCAGACGGTCGGCCCGTCGCGACAGGGCCGGGACCGCCGCCAGTGCCATCAGGCTGGCAGACAGGAAGCCGAGCACAATGAACATGGCGGCTTCGATCAAGGGATGCGGCTCCGTGGCACGGCGATCTGAGAGCGCCATTTCTGCCACGACGACGCCGCCATGGCCAGCAATTCACCCCAGTCGTGCTCAGAAGGGGTTCCAGGTCGCCTGCGGCGTGAACTTCAGATAGCCCAGATTGACGCCGAGCCGCCAGCCGACGCCGGTGCGGATCGGCACCACGGTGATGCCTTCGGCCGCCATCGCGGTGAAGCCGAATCCACCAATGAAATAGACCGAGCCATCGACGCCGACGAAGCGCTGATACAGCGTATCGACGCTCGGCAGATTGTAGACCAGCATCATCGTGCGCGCGCCTTCGCCGCCGAAATCGAAACCGACCGACGGGCCCTGCCAGAACACCTTGCGGTCGCCCGCATTGCGGGTGAACAGCGTGCCCTCGCCATAACGCAGACCGCCGACGAAGGCGCCCGACGCCTCCTGGCCGAGCACATAGCCATTGGGCTCGCCCCAGCGCCTGACGGCCTCCTCGATCGTCAGGGCAAGGCCCCGCGAAACGTTGCCGAAGAACTGGTGGCCCGAGCCGACGAGTTCGTTCTGCGAGAAGGACTGCGCCTTTCCATAGGATTGCTGGGCGAGTGCCGGCCCGGGGACGGTCGCGATCGCGCTGCCGGCCAAGGCGAGACCGCCGGTGACGATGCTGCGGCGGGATGGGTTCATGGCTTGGATCTCCGGGCTTGGGCGCTGAATCCAGGGTCTTGTACGGCTCGGCGACGCGATCTTCCCGGCCGCGACGAGGAGGTGGGTCTCATGCCGGCCGCTGCGGGCGTCATTCTGACGGCCTATCCGGATCTGAACGATCCGAATGCGGCGAAACCGACGACATAGCGCAAATGCACGCCAGTTCGGTAACCAGTTTGATACGCTGCAAGTGTATCCAACCCGTGAAGATTCAGGCTCCGGACGGAGCCCTGCGAATAGGCAAAGGATTTGCCCGCGATGAAGGCCACAACATGGCGCAGGCGGATCGCCTTCGCGGCGACCATGCGCGTGCTGGCCCTCGCAGGCTTTGGCCTCATGCCGCCCACGCCTACTGAAGCGAAGGGACTGCCCGACGGCCTGCCCCCACTGCCCGCAATCGGCGAGACGATGCAGCGCGATACCCGTTCGGGTCTCGCGCTGGGCGGGTTCGACCCGGTCGCCTATCACGTCGAGGCGCGCGCCACGGCCGGCCGCGCCGAATTCGAGATCACCCATCGCGGTGACGTCTGGCGTTTCGCCTCGGCGGCCAATCGCGCCGCCTTTCTCGAGGCACCTGACAGTTATGAGCCTGCCTACGAAGCCTATGATGCAACGGGCGTAGCCGAGGGGCTGGCAGTCGATACCGATCCAAGGCTCTTCGCCGTGGTCGAACAGCGCCTGTTCCTGTTCCGCACCGCCGCCAGCCGCAACGCTTTCCTGGAAAACACCTCTCTGCGGCGCCTCGCGGAGAACAGCTGGGGCGCGGTGAGCCAGCTTATCGCCCACCGCTGACCGGCTTCAGTCCGGTTGCGACAGATCCGCTGCCGCCGCAACGGCCCGCTCGGCCAGGGCATCATGGCTGGCCGCCACGAAGGGCGGGTTACGGAAACCGCGCCCGCTGTCGCCATAGCGCGGCAGGCTACCGTCGATCAGCATGACGACGCCCCCCGCCGCCCGCAGAATCGCATCGCCCGCCGCGATATCCCACTCCATGGTCTGGCCACCCCGGATGTGGAGATCCGCCTCGCCAGCTGCGATCAACCCGAACTTGACCGCCGACGACACGGGGATTTTCGCACTCGACCCCATCGCCGCCGCGACCCCGTCGCTCAGGGCATCGCCATGGAATCGGCTGACCAGCGTGACAGGCCCCTCCTCCCCCACGGCCCGCACCGCGATCGGCAGGGCATCGCCGGATGCGGCGCCATCGGGGCCCAGCTTGGACTCGAAGGCACGCTGGCCGGCGAACCAGAGCCGGCCGAGTTGCGGCGCGGCGATCGCACCCGCGATCGGCCTGTCCCCGACGATGACGGCGATGGCGACGCAATAGCTGTCGCCGCCGGCCAGGAATTCGCGCGTACCGTCGAGAGGGTCGAGCAGAATGAAGACAGGCGCTGTCTTGTCCGCTTCGGCGCTCTCCTCGCTGATCACCGGAAAATCCGGCAGCAGGCGAGCCAGCGCGTCCTTCGCGGCCCGGTCGGCGGCGATATCCGCAGAGCAGACCGGGGAGCCATCGGCCTTGAGCCGCACATCGCGGGCAGCGCGCATCCGCATCAGCACGGCCGCGCTGACACGGGCGGCCTCCGCCAGGCAGCGCGCCAGGCCGTCGCGGTCAATCAGGCGCGGATCGTCAGCTGCGATCGGCGTCAAGACACGCCTCCCGATTTCCGCTTCGCACATAACAGGGTTAACCACATGCAAACCAAGATGGCACCATATCTTGCTCTATCTGGCGTCTCGCGAGCTTCGAGCGCCCCGCCACGCTGATCTCGGGATAGATATCATGACCGCCATCTCGCTAGAGCCGCTCGATCTGGCCGCGCTTCTTTGCAGCCGCGTCTGTCATGATGTGATCAGCCCCGTCGGCGCCATTGTCAACGCGCTGGAGGTCCTCGAGGAAGACGATCCGTCGATGCGCGACTTCGCGCTCGACCTGATCAAGAAGAGCGCGCGCAATGCCTCCTCGCGCCTTCAATTCGCGCGGCTCGCCTTTGGCGCGGCGGGTTCGGCCGGCGCCATGATCGATCTCGGCGACGCCGGCAACGTCGCCAACGGCTTCCTGAACGACGAAAAGCTCTCGCTGGACTGGGAGGCGCCACGCGCACTCCTGCCCAAGAATCAGGTCAAGCTGCTGCTGAACCTGCTGATCATTGCGACTCAGGCCGTTCCACGCGGCGGCAAGCTGGTCTCGCGCGCTGTGGTGGAGGGCGAGCAGGGCTCGTTCAAGATCACGGCGACGGGCTCGCATGCCCGCATTCCCGCCCATGTCGAGGAGCTGCTGGCCGGCCAGTCGGAGACCGGCACCATCGATGCCCACGCCGTCCAGCCGCTTTATGCAGGCATGGTCGCGCGCGCCGCCGGCATGTCGATCACCTTCGCGATCGACGGCGATACCGTCACCATCACGGCCGACAAGGTCGCCTGAACAGGGCACCCCACGGCAGGCAAGGCCGAATCGCGGCCTCTCCATGATCTCAACCGATCATAAACCCTTCTGATGCTTAGATCGTCGCTGGGGTTTGGCGTGGGTGATGGTCCTCTGCATGGACGAGCTGCTGCAAGAGTTTCTGGGCGAGACCGGCGAGCACCTCGACACGGTCGATCGGGAACTCGTGCGCTTCGAGCAGGATCCCAACGATCAGAGCATTCTGCGGACGATCTTCAGGCTCGTCCACACCGTCAAGGGCACGTGCGGCTTCATCGGCCTGCCGCGGCTGGAAGCGCTGACCCATGCCGCCGAATCCGTCATAGGCCAGTTCCGCGACGGGGCCACGGTCAACCCCATCGCCGTCACCGCCATTCTGGAGACGATCGACCGCGTCAAGGAGATCCTGGCCGAACTCGCGGACAAGGGTCAGGAACCTCCCGGCACCGACGAGACGCTTATCGGGGAGCTCCAGGGGCTGGCTGAACGGGCGAAGCTCGAACTCGCGCAGGCAAAGAAGCCCGGCATCCCCTCCGACGATCCGGTCGCAACCTATCTCGCCCGTCACGGCACGAACCTGACGGACCAGGAACTCGATCTCGTCTTCCGCAGCGCCCCGGGTCCCGAACGAGGGCGTGACGGCCGCATCGACACCGGCGGCCGCACCGACGAGGAAACCCGTTCGCGCGACCGGCGTCCGACCGGCCCTGCGACGCTGCGGGTCAATGTCGATACGATCGAGCATCTCCTGACGATGGTGTCGGAGCTGGTTCTGACCCGTAACCAGCTCCTCGACATTTCGCGCAAGCAGAACGATGCCGCACTCAAAGCGCCGCTGCAGCGGCTCTCGCTGATCACGGCGGAACTGCAGGACGGGGTCATGAAGACCCGTATGCAGCCGATCGGCAATGCGTGGTCGAAGTTGCCGCGGATCGTCCGCGACCTCAGCGGCGAACTCGGCAAGCGCATCGAACTCGTGACGGACGGAGCCGAGACCGAACTCGACCGGCAGATCCTCGATCTGATCAAGGATCCTCTCACCCATATGGTCCGCAACTGCGCCGACCATGCGATTGAGTTCCCGGCCGAGCGCCTTGCTGCCGGCAAGCCCGAGCACGGCACGATCCGGCTCGCCGCCTATCACGAGGGCGGCTCGGTCACGATCGCGGTGTCCGACGACGGACGCGGGCTCGATATCGAGAGCATCCGCCGCAAGGCGCTGCAGCAGAACCTCGCCAGCGAAGCTGAAATCGAGCGCATGAGCGATAAGCAGCTCGGCCGCTTCATCTTCCACCCCGGCTTCTCGACCGCCGAGACCGTCACTGCGGTCTCGGGACGCGGCGTCGGCATGGACGTCGTCAAGGCCAATGTCGATGCGATCGGCGGCCTTATCGACATCGTCAGCACCGCCGGCCTCGGTACGTCCATCACGATCAAGATCCCGCTCACACTGGCGATCGTTTCGGCGCTGATCGTCGAGGCCGGCGGCCAGCGTTACGCCATCCCGCAGATCGTCGTGCGCGAACTCGTTCGCGTGAAATCAGGCGCCGACCAGCGCATCGAACAGATCAACGGCGCGTCGGTCCTGCGGTTGCGCGACCAGTTGCTGCCGATCATCTCGCTGGCCGGGCTCATGGGGGCACCTGCTCCCGCGATGGACGACGGCTTCATCGTCGTCACCCAGATCGGCGAAAGGCAGTTCGGCATCCTCGTCGACGGCGTCTTCCACACCGAAGAGATCGTCGTGAAGCCGATGTCGACCAAACTGCGACACATCCCGATCTTCTCCGGCAACACCATTCTCGGAGACGGCGCCGTCGTCCTGATCGTCGATCCCAACGGCATCGCCCAGCTCGTAGGGGCGGCGGCATCGCCGGGCGAACCGCGCATTGCGACGCCGGCAAGCGGCCGCGACCCCTCCGGCGAGCGCACCACGATGCTGGTGTTCACGGCCGGATCCGATGGCCTCAAGGCTGTGCCGCTGTCGCTGGTGACCAGGCTCGAAGAGGTCGATTCGGCGCTCTTCCAGACCGGCAGCGGCCGCGTGCTGCTGCACTATCGCAACCGTCTCATGCCGATCGTGATGGTCGGCGACGCCAGACTCCGGACCGAGGGCCTGCAGCCTTTGGTGATCATCTCCGAAGGCGACATGACCATGGGTCTGGCCGTCGACTCGATCGTCGACATCGTCGATGAGGCGCTCGATGTCGAGCTGCAGTCGGCCTCGGACAAGGGGGTGATCGGTTCTGCGGTGATTCGCGGTCGCGCCACCGAAATCCTCGACCTCGCCCACTATCTCCCGCTTGGCGATCCGAGCTGGCTGCGGGCCCGCGGGCACGAGGGTGTCGCGGTGGCGGCGCAGGTTCTCCTGGTCGAGCCATCAGATTTCCTGCGCGAGATGTTGAGTCCGGTGCTGAAGGCCTCGGGCCAGCAGGTCGCCCTCGCCGCTGATTTCGAGAGCGCCCGCAAACAGGTGGCGACGCACATCACGGGGACCGTCCTCGTCGATCTCGACCGGGCCCCCGAAGCGGCCTTCGCCTTCGCCGCCATGATGCGCGCCAGCGCGCGTGGCGACAGCATCCGCATTCTCGGTCTCACGACCCTGACGACGCCGGCGCTGCATGTCAGCGCTGCCAAAGCAGGGCTCGACGAGATCATCGCCAAATTCGACCGCCGTGCGATCCTCGCCGAATTGGCCGACCGCAAACCAAGCATGAGGCAGGCGGCATGACCCAACGTGCCCCCCAGAGCGATCTCCCGGACAGCATCCACGGCTACGAGGAATCGCTCGACTACGTCACGATCATGATCGGAGAGCAGATGCTCGGGCTCCCGATCGGGCGCGTCCACGACGTCTTCATCGCCAATCGGATCACCCGCGTTCCGCGCGCGCCGTCCGAGATCGTCGGTCTGCTCAATTTGCGCGGCCGGGTCGTCACAGCGATCTGCCTGCGCAAGCGGCTGGGCCGATCGGTCGTCGAAGCGGCCGACTGCAACGAAAAGCTGGAACTCACTGCGGTCGGCATCGACCATGAAGGTGAAGCCTATGCGCTGATCGTCGACGCCGTCGGCGAGGTCATGCGGCTCGACCGGTCGACGCTGGAGACCCTGCCGGCCCATCTCGATCGCAGCTGGAGCGCGCTCGCGACCGGCGTGCATCGCCTCGACGATCGTCTGCTCGTCGTCCTGGACATGGACGCCGTCCTGAAAATCGACCTTCCCGTGGCCGCCTGAGCCACGCTTGCACACTTTTGGAGATGACCATGAAATATTGTCTCGTCGTCGATGACTCTGCCGTGATCCGAAAGGTCGCCCGCCGCATCCTGGAAGGCCTCCAGTTCCGCATCGCGGAAGCCGAGGATGGCGCGCGCGCGATCGATGCCTGCAAGGGCGAGATGCCCGACGCCGTGCTGCTCGACTGGAACATGCCGATCATGGACGGCTACGATTTCCTGCGCACGCTGCGCCAGATGCCGGGCGGCCGACGGCCCAAGGTGGTTTTCTGCACGACGGAGAACGACATCGCCCATATCGCCCGCGCCATGCACGCCGGCGCCGACGAATACATCATGAAGCCCTTCGACAAGGAAATCGTCGCCTCCAAATTCCATCAGGTCGGCCTGCTGTGAACCGCCTGCACTTCGCCATGCCTCCCGTCGTCAGGACCGCGTAGCCGAAAATGAGCCTGTCGATAGCCCAGGGCGTCGCGAGATCGCAGCCCAAGACGGTGGTCATCGCCGATGATTCCGTCGTGGTGCGCGGCCTTTTCGCGCGCTGGCTTGGCGAAAGCGGGCAATTTCACGTCGTCGCCGTTGCAGGTGACGGGGAAACAGCCATCGCTCATGCGACACGCTTCCAGCCCGACCTGATGGTGCTCGATCTCGACATGCCCGGCGTCGATGGCGTCACCGCGCTCCCGTTGATCGTCAAGGAGAGCCCCAGAACGGCGGTGCTGCTCGCCACGACCCTCAACGAGCGCAATGCCCGCCTGGCGCTCGAATGCATGACGAAGGGCGCGATGGATGTCGTCTCGAAGCCCGACAGCCGCAGCGGCATGACGCTGTCGCTCGATTTTCGTGCGGAATTTTTGCTCAAGCTCGGCCACATCGCTCAGTCGCGCCACCAGCCCGGTATGCTGCCGGCCGAGATGGACATCGATTTCGCCGCACAGGGCCAGACCAATCTGAAGCCGCTGGTCTCGGTCATGCCGCGCTATCTGCTGATCGGTGCATCGACCGGGGGTCCCAGGGCCGTCGCCAAGGTCCTGTTCGACATAGGCGACAGCCTGAGGGATCTCACCACCCTCGTCGTCCAGCATATGCCGCCTGTCTTCACGGCGTCCTTCGCCGAGCAGGTGGCGGCCCAGATCGGACTGCCGACCCGCGAACCCTATGACGGCGAGCGGCTCTGCCCCGGCACCATCTACATCGCCCCGGGTGGCCGGCATCTCGGCGTAGATCGCAAGCTCGGGCACCTCGTCGCCAGCATCGGCGACGGTCCCCCGGTCCGCTTCTGTCGGCCAGCTGTCGATGTGCTGTTCAGCACAGGGGCCCGTCATCTCGGTCCCGCCGCGCTCGGCCTCGTCCTCACAGGCATGGGCAGCGACGGCACGGACGGCGCCGGCGCGCTGCGGCAGGCAGGCGCCGCCGTCATCGCGCAGGACGAATTGTCCAGCACGATCTGGGGTATGCCCGGCTCGGTCGTGCGCGCCCGCCATGCCAGCGCGGTGATTCCGCTCGCCGAAATCGGCCTTGCCATCCGCAATCTCGTGCGCGGAGGTCAGGCTGGATGACCGAGGCGGACTTCGATTTTTTGCGCACGATGCTGCATTTTCGCTCGGGGCTCTCGCTCAGTCTCGACAAGCGCTATCTGGCGGAGAGCCGTCTTGGCATCCTGTGTCGGCGCCGTGGCTTCGACGGATTGTCCGAGCTCGTGCAGAAGCTGCGCCTGAAGGCCGATCCGAGCCTCGAAGCCGCCGTCATCGAGGCCATGACGACCAACGAGACGCTGTTCTTCCGCGATCGCACCCCTTTCGATCTCTTCCGCGATGTGATCCTGCCTGAAAAACTTGCTTCCAATGCCGCTAGCCGCAGCCTGCGCATCTGGTGCGCGGCCGTTTCCAGCGGACAGGAGGCCTATTCGCTCGCCATGATCCTCGATGACATGGCCGCCCGCCTGACGGGGTGGAAAGTCGAGATCATCGGCACCGACATCTCGACAGACGTACTCGAAAAGGCCAAAGCGGGCCTCTACAGCCAGTTCGAAGTCCAGCGCGGGCTGCCAGTGCAATTGCTGCTGCGCTATTTCCGCCAGCAAGGCGACAAATGGGAAGTCTCGGACCGCATCCGCGCCATGGTCGACCTGCGCTTCCATAACCTGCTCGAACCTGCCAGCCATCTCGGCCAATTCGACGTGATCTTCTGCCGCAACGTCCTGATTTATTTCGACGTGCCGACGAAGGCCAGGGTGATGGCCGCGCTCGCCCAGCGCCTGACGCAGGACGGAGCCTTCGTTCTGGGAGCGGCCGAGACCGTGATCGGCATCACCACGACAATCGTCCCCGACAAGGATCACCGCGGACTCTATCGCAGCAGCCATTCCACCAAGGCCCAGCCGGCCAGCCTGAGCCTGCCCTTCGATCGCCCGAGGCCGATCGCCGCCGGTGGCCGACACGGCTGATTTATCCTTGCCCTGATGGTGGCGAGGACAGGCACACCCTACGCACCATCCGACAACAAAAACCCCGCCTCTCGGCGGGGTCCCCGTAGACCTGTCGTGTACATCCGACGATCAGGTCGATGGATCATGTCGCATATCGTCGTGACCGAAGCGTGACGGCCCCGATCGGCCGGCATCAGGCCGGGATGCGCTGCTCGACCTCGTTGGGCTCCCGCAGCACATAGCCGCGGCCCCAGACGGTCTCGATATAGTTCTTGCCGTCCGACGCGTTGGCGAGCTTCTTGCGCAGCTTGCAGATGAACACGTCGATGATCTTGAGTTCGGGCTCGTCCATGCCGCCATAGAGATGGTTGAGGAACATCTCCTTGGTCAGCGTCGTACCCTTGCGGAGCGAAAGCAGCTCCAGCATCTGGTATTCCTTGCCGGTGAGGTGGACGCGGGCGGCGTCGACTTCCACGGTCTTGGTGTCGAGATTGACGACGAGGTCGCCCGTGGTGATGACCGACTGGGCGTGGCCCTTCGAGCGGCGCACGATCGCATGGATGCGGGCGACCAGTTCGTCCTTGTGGAAAGGCTTGGTCAGGTAGTCGTCGGCGCCGAAGCCGAGGCCCTTGACCTTGTCCTCGATGCCCGCGAGGCCCGACAGGATCAGGATCGGCGTCTTGACCTTGGCGACCCGAAGCGAGCGCAGGACCTCGTAGCCGGACATGTCGGGCAGGTTCAGGTCGAGCAGGATGATGTCGTAATCATAGAGTTTGCCGAGATCGACGCCCTCTTCACCCAGATCCGTCGTATAGACGTTGAAGCTTTCGGACTTCAGCATCAGTTCGATGCTCTGGGCGGTCGCGCTATCGTCTTCGATCAGCAGAACCCGCATGTCACGTCCCCAATTTCGCCCGCGGACAAGCTATGCGTGCTTCCCGTCCGGGCCCTCATGACCCTGGACGACGACGCGCTTGCCCGATGAAACGCCACGCGACACGCTACCGGGAAAATGGTTAACAAACCGTGATTCCCGTGCGCAAGCGCTTCTTGGGAGAAAGACACGATCCTTGTCGAGGTGAGTCGAAATTGACACGGATCGGAAAGCCCTCGCCCGCGAAATCGCCTTTCGCGGAGATCCGCTCCACGGAACCGGGCCAAAACACCCGGCGACACGAAGCAGCCTCGACGCTTAGTGTTAATCACACAGGTAAACGAAAGGTTGACGGAAACACTTATGAACAGCCCCTTTCGTAGCTCCGAACGCTTGGCCAGCCTCGCAAACGCCATCGCCGGTCTCGACGGTGTTACGATGTATGGCCGGGTCGTGGCCGTGAAGGGGCTGCTCGTCGAGATCGCGGGACCGATCGGGGCGATGAGCCTGGGCGGACGCATCGAGATCGAGATCGCGCCGGGCACGCGCGTTCCCTGCGAAGTCATCGGCTTCTCGGGCGAGAAGGCTTTGGTCATGCCCTATGGCGGGCTCGACGGTGTGCGTCGCGGCTGCCCGGCCTATGTCGACAAGGCACAGCCCGGTATCAGGCCGACCTCCGCTTGGCTCGGCCGCGTCGTCGATGCGCTCGGCCGCCCCGTCGATGGCGGTCCGCCTCTGCCCGAGGGCGACAGGCTTTGTACCTTCCGCAACGATCCGCCCCCGGCCCATTCCAGGCGCCGCGTCGGTCCCCCGCTCGATCTCGGCGTGCGCGCGCTCAATGCCTTCCTGACCTGCTGCCTCGGCCAGCGCATGGGCATCTTCGCCGGCTCCGGCGTCGGCAAATCGGTGCTGCTCTCGATGCTGGCGCGTTACGCCAGGGCCGACGTCAATGTCATCGGACTCGTTGGCGAACGCGGCCGTGAGGTCCAGGAGTTCCTGCAGGACGACCTCGGCCCCGAGGGCCTCGCTCGCTCGGTCGTCGTGGTCGCGACCTCCGACGAGCCGGCGCTGATGCGCAAGCAGGCCGCGATGACGACGCTGACGCTCGCCGAGTATTTCCGCGATCAGGGCCGGCAGGTGATGTGCCTGATGGATTCGGTGACACGTTTCGCCATGGCGATGCGCGAGATCGGGCTGGCCGCCGGCGAACCGCCCACCACAAAGGGCTATACGCCGACCGTCTTCGCCGAACTGCCGCGGCTGCTCGAACGCGCCGGGCCGGGCGTCGGCGACGGCGCGATCACGGGTCTGTTCACCGTGCTGGTCGACGGCGGCGACCATGACGAGCCGGTGGCCGACGCGGTGCGCGGCATCCTCGACGGCCATATCGTGATGGAGCGCTCGATCGCCGAACGTGGGCGCTACCCGGCGATCAACGTCCTGAAATCGGTTTCCAGAACCATGCCGCGCGCCTGCGACCCGGCCTTCTATCCCGTCGTCCAGAAGGCGCGCGCAACGCTCGCGACCTATGCCGATATGGAGGAACTGATTCGGCTCGGAGCCTATCGCCAGGGCGCCTCGGAGGAAGTGGACGAAGCGATCCGGCTCAACCCGGCGCTGGAAGGGTTCCTGAAGCAGGCCAAGGACGAATCCACCTCCCTCCCGGACTGCTATGCGAGGCTGGCTGCGATCATGAACGGTTGAGCGTCAGGGCCGTGCCAGCAGGCGCACCAGCGCCAGCATGGCCAGCAGGGCTAAGACCTGGATCGCGGCCGAACCGACCAGGGCCAGGTCCCGCCCGAATCGCTCGATCATGAACGCGAACAGCAAGGGTGCCGCGGCGAAGGCGAGATTCTGAGGCACGGTCAGCCGGCCCAGCATGGCGCCGAAGCCGGCGCGGCCGAACAGGGCCAGCGGCAGCGTGGCGCGGGCGACCGAGATGACGCCCATCGCCGCACTGAAGCACAGCACGAATGCGGCAGCCGAAAGCGGCGACCCCGGCGCGAGCACGAGCAGGAAGCACGACAACGGCCCCAGCACCAGGCCAGCCAAGGCCGTCCGCTCGACCGGCACCCTCTCCCCGATCGTCGCATCGACCAATCGCGCCAGCAGCGTCGCGGGCCCGCCGAGTGCGGCGATGCCGACGGCCTCGGCCTGGCCGAGGCCGGAGTTCCGCAGCAGATCGATCAGATGCAGCGGCAGTCCCCACGATACCAGCCCGCTCGCGGAAAAGACGAGCGCGACGAGCCAGAATGCCACGCGGCGGTGGACGGGCGGGACACGCCCGTCGGCGAGGTCGCCGGCAAGTGGCTCCGTTGCGGCAGCCGGGGTCGCGAACCGACGGCGTGGAATGGCAGCGTAGATCGGAAACACGACGACGATCTGCAGCGCGCCGAAGATCCACCATGTTGCCCGCCAGCCATAAGTGTCGGTGAGTACGGCCGCGAGCGGCCAGAACACGGCCGAGGAGAGCCCAGTCGCAAGCATCATCAGGCCGATGACCCGGCTGGTACGCGGCCCCATCAGATCGGCGACGGTGACGCTGCCGACATTCGCCAGCGAAAAGGCATGGCCGACCCCAATGACGACCCAACTCGCGAGGTAGCTGACGGGCCCCTGCGCCGCGCTCAGCAGCGCAAGCCCGAGCGCGCAGACCACGGCACCAATGCACATCGCCCGGCGGGTGCCCTCTCGGTCGAGATGCCGGCCCACGGCAGGCGCGAGCGCCGCCCCGGTCACCAGCAGGATGGTGATGCCGCCGAAGACCACGGTGACGTCCAGCCCGAGATCCCGCTCGATGTCTCGCGCCAGAACAGACAGCGCGTAGAATGTCGAGCCCCAGCCGATGATGCGCGTGACGACGAGACCGCAGATCAGCAGTCCATGTTCCGGAAGGCGCGGAAGGGCAGGCAAAGGAGCGATCCACCAATGGGCACTGAACGATGCAGCGAGTCTCTTGCAGGCGAAAGTGACAAGACGCCCCGCCTCGATGCGTCAGTAGCAACGCTCCCACCATGCGTCGGATGCGGTGATTTTCGGTAAGGAACGGTCAACCTCCTTGCTCCATTGTGGTTTTCGTCTCGCGGATGGAGTTCCGGGCACGCGCCGAGGGGTCGGCACATGCCCACTGCGTAATCAGGAGTTGGACACGACATGAAGTCGCGAGACACACTTTTGCGTCTCAAGCGCTTCCAGGTGGACGAAAAGCGTCGCCGGGTAGCCCAGATCGAGATGATGATCGCCGAATTCAACCGCATGGCGAGCGACCTTGATCGCGAGATCCAGAGCGAGGAGACCCGCGCCGGCATCTCCGACCCGGGCCATTTCGCCTACCCGACCTACGCCAAGGCCGCGCTCGGCCGCCGCGACAATCTTCGCCAGTCGGCCGACAATCTGAAGGGCCAGCTCGACGACGCCAAGGCGGCGCTGCAGGAAGCCTTCGAGGACATGAAGAAGGTCGAGATCCTCGACGATCGCGAACGCGCCACCGAGCGCGCCGCCGAAGCCGCACGCGACCAGGCGATGATGGATTCGATCGGCCTGCGCTCGCGCGCCAGCGTCTGAAGCCCTGGCGGAGGCGGGGCGATCCGTTATCCGATCACGGGATGGTAGCCAGTCGAGCCACGTGGGAGATGGCCGCTGAGCCGTGGGTCGTCATCGACCTCGATGCTACGCTTGAAGGCGACGAACCCGGAGCGCTGATAGAATTCCGGGGCACCGGGATGATCCAGCGTGCAGGTATGCACCCAGAAGCGTGAGATCGGTTTCGCCCAGGCGAAGGCCAGCGCGCGGTTCATCAGCCACCGTCCCGCTCCCTTCCCGAGCGCTTTTTCGCTCAGGCCGAAGAAAGCCAATTCTCCTTCGCCCGCGATCCTGAAATCGAGTTCGAGCAGCCCGACATCCTCATCCGCATGGCGGACGAGGAAAGTCTCGACGCCCGGATCTGCCAGAATGGCCTCGACCTCGCCCACAGGTTTGACCAGCCGGCTGAACCACATCCAGCGCTCCCCGATCAGGCGATAGAGCGCGAGGTAGCGCGCGATCTCCCGGGCGCCGATGCGCTCCAGCGAGAAACCCTCGAGACACGGCGGGTCAGGCCGGACCGGAGGCGGCGCGACCATCTCCAGCGACGTGACGATGGCCGCGATCTTGCCGGGCGGCAGGTCCGTGGTGCCTGCAAGGCTGATGGTCAGGGTGTCAGGCATGGCGCTTTCGCAGGAATCAAAACATCGCAACGTGTATGATGCCGCGATCCTGACATGATCGCAGCTGAAAGATCACGTCGATGATGCCGACTGGACGCACACCTGCACGTTCGACAAGGATCGGCTGGACCGCGCCGGAACGGCTGCGCTGGCTGTTTGCGATGGCCGTCATGCTGTTCGCCGTGCTGCCGCACGCGACGCTCGCAGCCTCGGCGATCCACATGGCGACGGTCCCTGCGGCCGTGTCCGGCGACCACCACGCGACCGCCACCGCATCCGACACGCGTCCTTGCCATGACGACGGCGAACCGGCCCCCGCCGCCACGCACATCATGCCACCCTGCTGCATCCTCGGCTGCGGCCTGCTGGCAGTCGCGCCGCAATCGCCGGCCGCACCGCGCATCGCGCAATGGCGAACGCGTCCGTCAGATCCTGACAGGACGGGGGTAGGCGCCATCATCGAGCCGGCCGAGCGGCCGCCGCGCCAGGGCGCATACCTGTCTGCCAAATCCATCTGAAAACAGAACGGCGCAGCGTTGAGGCCGACCGGCCAGCCGACGTCGTTGAAATCTCAAGGATATCGCTATGAAACACCTTACCTCGACCGCACTCGCTGCTTTGCTCGCCGGCACTCTCGCCGTTGCGGGACCAGTTCTTGCCCAGCAGCATCAGGGCCATGGCATGCCTGGCGCATCTGCAAAGGACTCCGCCTCCACCACGGCGTTCAAGGCAGCCAACATGAAGATGCACAAGGACATGGACATCGCCTTCACCGGCGATCCCGACGCCGATTTCGTTCGCGGCATGATCCCGCATCATCAGGGCGCCATCGACATGGCCAGGATCATGCTCGCCCATGGCAAGGACCCGGCCCTGAAGGCGCTCGCGACGAGCATCATCGCCGATCAGGAAAAGGAGATCGCCCAGATGCGCGCCTGGCTCAAGACGAACGGCAAGTAGGCGCTGGCGACGACGTACGGGGCAAGCGGCAAACCGCCGCTTGCCCTTGTCTGCGCCCGCTGGCAGAGAGGTTGCGCCCGCCGACCCTGCATCTTTGCATGGTCGGCGGGCGATCGACGCATAGCACTCCGCCTCCTCGCAGCCCGCGGGTCTCATGAAAAAATACCTCGATTATCTCTGGCCGATCATCGGACTCGTCGCGGTCGTCTGGTCTGTCGATCTGCTCTGGGACAAGCTCAAGGCGGAGGCCGGCACCGACGCCGCGATCCAGACCCTGCTCGAACAGGGCAGCTTCTGGGATAATCTCAGGATCGTCGCGAGCCGCATCGGCCAGAAGATCGCGGTCATCCCCACCGACGCCTTCCTGCATGCCGCGCTCGCCACCCTTGTCGCCTATGCCGCGCTCGCCTGGTACGACCGCATCGCACTGCTGCATATCGGCAAGGAAAAGGGCATCTCCTGGCTCTACATCTCGCTATGCTCCTTCGTGACCTATGCGCTGTCGCACAACATCGGCGCTTCGGTGTTCTCCGGCGGCATGGTCCGCTATCGCGCCTATACCGCCAAGGGATTGTCGGCGGCCGACGTCGCCGTGCTCGTCGCGCTCTGCTCCTTCACCTTCGCCTTCGGCACGATCCTGCTGATGGGACTGGTGCTGCTCTACGAACCGGAAATCCTGCGTCCGCTCGGCCGGCTCTCGACCTGGTTTCGAATCGGCGACGGCACGGCACGCATGATCGGCATTGGCATGCTGGCCTTCGTCGCGCTCTACACCGTCGGCGCCTGGCTGAAATTCAAGCCACTGAAAATCGGCAAGTTCGAGGTCATCTATCCCCGCCTGCCGATCGTAGCGCGGCAATATCTTGCCGCGCCGCTCGAGCTCGCGGGCGCAGCCGGCATCATCTATTTCGCGCTGCCCGACCAGGGCAATCCGGGCTTCCTGATCGTGCTCGGCGCCTTCCTGCTCTCCTTCTCGGCCGGGCTTCTGAGCCAGGTCCCGGGCGGCGTCGGCGTTATGGAGGCCGTGTTCCTGGCGGTGATGCCCGGTGTCCCGGCGCCTGCGGTCTTCGCAGCGCTTTTGATCTGGCGGCTGTTCTACCTGATCCTGCCGCTGGTGATCTCGCTGCCGGTGGTGCTTGCGTTCGAACGCGCGCAGCTCAGGCGCAACACCCGCATCGCGCCGCCACCCTGACGAAAGTTAGCGCCTGAGCGCGATCGCGGCAGCCCCGAACATCAGCACGGCACCGACGGCCTCGGCCCAGCCGAACGGCTCGTCAAGCACGATCACACCGGCCGTGACGGCGATGACGGGACTGACGAAGGCGTAAAGCCCCGCCCGGAAGGCGCCCCAGTCGCGCAGCAGCCGCAGATAGATGGTGAAACCCATCAGCGAGCCTCCGATTACCAGGGTCGCCAGCGCCGGCGCGACCGGCCACGATATCAGGGCAGCGAACTGCGCCGGCCCAATGTCTTCAAGGGCCAGCGCGATCACCGTGAGCCCGGCGCCACCGATCAGCGTCTGCCATCCTGCCAGCGTCAGCGTCGGCATCGTGCCGGCGATCCGCCGCGACAGCACGGCGCCGACGCAATAGAGCAGCGTGCCGAAAGCGACCGCGGCCAGCCCCCAAACCTCGAGCGGGTTCCCCTGAGCGGCGCTCAAGCCCCCAAAGCTCCGCGTCGCGAACAGGAAGCCGAGTCCGACCATGCCGACAAGGATCGCTATGACCCGGCGCCGGCTGATTGCCTGCCCCTCGATCACGCGGCTCGCCAGCAGCGAATAGATCGGGATCGTCGCGAAATTGACGATGGCCGACAGCCCCGACGGCGCCTGCGCCGTGCCCCAGAACAGGAAGGCATAGTTGCCGGTATTGACCAGCAGAGCCGTCACGATCAGCCGCCAGCGCGCCTCGGCGGGCACCTTCGGCACGTCCCGTCCGGCCCAGAGCAGCATCAGCAGCCCGGCGATCCAGAACCGCACCGCTGCCAGAAAGATCGGCGGCACATGCGCGGACCCGACCTTGACCGGCATGAAGGTCAGCCCCCAGACGAGGCACATGAGAGCGAACAGGACGGCGTTGCGGGACATGCAACGGGCTTAGCGGCTGAAGCGGGCCGGCGCCATTGCGCAGCGAGTATGGTGGCATGGGCCGGCTGCGGGACGAGCAAGATCGCACCCTGTCGCGTTCGGCACGCGCCGATTGCCGCGATTACACATGTTCCCATCCGGGGAATTGTCTTGTTCCCGTTTTGGGAAAATGCTACTGCCCAGATATGCAAGTGATCGCGCGCCGCTCGCTGAGAACGTTCTGGGAGAGCGAGCCACGTGCCGAGCTGCCATTACGAACCTGGTATGCGATCGTCAGCAGGGCGGAATGGACGGGACCCGCCGAACTGAAGGATCAATTCGGAACCACGGTGGATTTCGTCGGCGACAACCGCGTCATATTCGATATTGGCGGCAACAAATACAGGCTGGTCGTCCACGTCGCTTATGCTTATCGGCGCGTGCTGATCAAATTCATCGGAACTCATCGCAACTACGACAGAATCGATCCGGAGACCGTGTGATGCAGATGGATGTACGGGCGATCCGCAACGAAGCCGACTACGACTGGGCGCTCGCGGAGATAGAGCAGTACTTTGAGCGCCAGCCCGCAGCCGGCACGCCCGAAGCGGCGCGCTTCGACGTTCTGGCAGACCTCCTGAAAGTCTATGAGGATGCGCATCACCCCGTCGGGGCGCCAGATCCGATCGAAACGCTCAAGCATTGGATGGCGATGCGCGGTTTGAGCCAAGGCGACCTCGCTGCACTTATCGGGTCGAAGTCGCGGGCCTCGGAAATTCTGCGTCGCAAGCGCGCGCTGACGATGGAGATGGTCTTCAGGCTCAGCCACGAATGGCGCATCCCCGCGGATGCCTTGGTAACCCCCTACGAACTGGCGGCCTAAACGCAGCCGCTCCGGCGCAGCCCCCTGACGCCGCTTACACGCTCCCGACCGTCTTCAACCGTACACGCGGGTGGATTTCGGCCTGCGAGAGCACGGGCGTCTCGCGCCGGAAGCGCTCGATGATCTGGCGCACGAAGGGTCGCGCCAGTCCGGAAGTGACCAGAGCCGGCATCTCGCCGATCCGCGCTGCGTCCTCGAATTTCTCGCGGACCTGATGCACGAACTCCTGCAGCCGCGAGGGCTGCATGGCGAGGTGGCGCTCGTCGCCCTGCCCGACGATCGATTCGGCAAAGACGCTTTCCCAGGCCGGCGACATCGTGATGATCGGCAGGCTGCCCTGCCCGTTCGAGAACTGCGCGCAGATCTGGCGCGCAAGCCGCATCCGGACATGTTCGGCGATGTCGCGCGGATTCTTGAGATGCCCGGCTACCTCGGCGATGCCCTCGATGATCGTCGCCAGATCGCGGATCGAGATGCGCTCCGAGAGCAGGAGCTGCAGCACGCGCTGGATGCCGGTGGTCGAGATCTGGCTCGGCACGATCTCCTTGACCAGATCGGAATGGTCCTTCGACAGCTCGCGCAGCAGCTTCTGCACCTCGCCATGCGACAGCAGCTCGGGCATGTGCGACTTCAGCACCTCGGTCAGATGCGTCGAGATCACTGTGGCGGCATCCACCACCGTGAACCCGCGCAGCTGCGCCTCGTCCTGCAGAGCCGCGTCGATCCAGGTCGCGGGCAGGCCGAAGGTCGGCTCCAGGACATTATGGCCGGGCAGGTTCACCGAGCCGCCCATCGGGTCCATCGCCATGAACTGGCCAGCATAGACGATGCCGTGACCGGCATCGATCTCCTTGATCTTGATGTAGTAGTGGTTCGCCTCGAGCTGGACGTTGTCGACGATCCGCACGGCCGGCATGACGAAGCCGAGCTCGGCTGCCAGCTGCCGGCGCAGGGCACGGACCTGGTCGGTCAGCCTGTCCTGCCCCGCAGCAGCATTGACCAGCGGCAGGAGCCCGTACCCGATCTCGATCTTCAGTTCGTCGAGCTTGAGCAGGTCGTTGAGCGTCTCCTCCTTCGGCGTGCCGTCGGCGGACAGCGGCGAGGCTTCCTGCGCGACATTGGCGGCCTCGACCTCGCGGGCCTTGGCGAGTTTGCCGAAATGGCGCGCGAGCCAGGCCGAACCGCCCGCCAGCGCCAGGAAGGGCAGCATCGGAATGCCGGGCAGGATCGCGATCAGCAGCATGACGGCGGCCGACATGCCGAGCGCCTTGGGGTAGCCCGAAAGCTGCTTGCCGAGCGCCTTGTCGGCGGCGCCACGCACGCCGGACTTGGAGACGAGCAGGCCCGCCGCCGTCGAGACGATCAGCGCCGGAATTTGGCTGACGAGCCCGTCGCCGACCGTGAGCATCGTGTAGTTATGCGCCGCGTCGCCGAAGCTCATGCCCTGCTGGGCGACACCGATGATAATCCCGCCGAGAACGTTGATGAAGGTGATCAACAGGGCCGCGATCGCATCGCCGCGCACAAATTTCGAGGCACCGTCCATCGAGCCGAAGAAGTTCGCCTCGTCCTCCAGCGCCTTGCGGCGGACCTTGGCGACCTCCTGGTCGATCAGACCGGCCGACAGGTCGGCATCGATCGCCATCTGCTTGCCGGGCATGGCATCGAGCGCAAACCGCGCCGCGACCTCCGCGATACGGCCCGAACCCTTGGTGATGACGACGAAGTTCACGATGATCAGGATGGTGAAGACGATCACCCCGATCACGAAATTACCGCCCATCACGAAATTGGCGAAGGCCTCGATGACATGGCCGGCGGCCGCGCCGCCCTCATGCCCATGCGACAGGATCAGGCGCGTCGAGGCCATGTTCAGCGCCAGCCGGAACATCGTGACGATCAGCAGAACCGTCGGGAAGGCCGAGAACTCCAGCGGCTCCTCGATGAAGAGCGCGGTCATCAGCACGAGCACCGACAGGATGATCGAGAGCGCCAGCAGCAGGTCGAGCAGCAGCGCCGGCAGCGGGAAGATGAGCACCACGAGGATGCCCATGACGCCGATCGCGAGGAACAGGTCAGGCCGGTTGAGGAGCTTTTCCATGCCCCCGCGACTCATGTCGAAGCCGGCGCTCGCCTTTGCCGCCCCTGCCGTCACATCCGTCATCGACCAGCCTGCTCCACGCCGCCCGCACAGGGCGAACCCGGCAATTCTTGCCGGGCTCATGGTGAACGAGTGGTTAAGAAGGCTGAAAAACCTGCGTGGGGAACCTTTCCCTGAACGGACTGTTATCCTTCTGCCGCGTTGTAGCCGCATTGCGCCACTCAACTCGGAGCGGGTCGACAATACTGGTTCTGAACAACCGCAATATTTGGAGAAACTCGTGGATAGACGTTCGTTTGTAGTGAGCCTTTTCGGTGGTCTGGCCGTTGCCGGGCTCGGTGGCGCCTCGATCGCTCAGGCCGCCACCCCGAAATCCGACCCGGCCCCTGCAGCCCCCGCGGCTGGTGCGATCAATACCGCTACCAAAGCCGGGCTCGATCAGGCCGATGCAGATTTCAATCAGGTCGTAATCCGTGAGCGCGTCGTGCGCCGCCGCGGCCCTTATGAACGGGGGCCTTATCGCCGCCGGCCGGTCGTGGTTCGTCGCCGTGTCGTCGTGCGCCGTCCGCGCCGCGTCATCCGCCGTCGCGTGATCGTGCGTTGATCTGAATTGCCTGACGATGGAGCGGCGCCCTCGCGGCGCCGCTCTTCGATAACGACGCCGCCCCAACGAGGACGGCGCAACAAACGGGAGGATGCCGGCATGACAGCGCCGGAGATGGGCCTGCGCCCCACAATCGCGACCGATATCCCCGCACGACTCGACCGCATGCCGTGGTCGCGCTTCCATACGCTCGTCGTGGTCGCACTCGGCGTGACCTGGATCCTCGACGGTCTCGAGGTAACGCTTGCAGGTTCGGTGTCCGGAGCGCTCAAGGAAAGCCCGGTCCTTCGCTTCACCAACACCGAGATCGGCATTGCCGGCGCGGCCTATCTCGCCGGCGCCGTATTCGGGGCCCTGTTCTTCGGCTGGCTGACCGACCGTCTCGGCCGCAAGAAGCTCTTCACCATCACGCTCTTCGTCTATCTCATCGCGACCGCTGCGACCGCCTTCTCCTGGAGCTTCGCGAGCTTCATCGTATTCCGATTCTTCACGGGGATGGGCATCGGCGGCGAATACACCGCGATCAACTCGACCATTCAGGAACTCGTGCCGGCACGCGTGCGCGGCTGGGTCGATCTCGTCATCAACGGCTCGTTCTGGGTCGGCGCCGCGCTGGGAGCGGTCGGCGCGATCGTGCTGCTCGACCCCGCCCATATCGACCCGGAACGCGGCTGGCGGCTCGCCTTCTTCATCGGCGCGGCGCTCGGCCTGATCATCCTGGTGCTGCGGCAATGGATTCCCGAAAGTCCGCGCTGGCTGATCAGCCATGGCCGCCCCGAAGAGGCGCTTGCCATTGTCCAGGGCATCGAGGCACGCGCCGGCGTGACCTACTCAGAGACCGAGAACCTGCCGCTGACCCGCCTGCGGCCGCGCAGCCATACGCCGCTGGGCGAGGTCTTCCGCGCCCTCTTCGTCGTCCACCGCGACCGCGCTCTGGTCGGCCTAGCCTTGATGGTGTCCCAGGCTTTCTTCTACAACGCGATCTTCTTCACCTACGCGCTGATCCTGACGGATTTCTACAAGGTGCCGTCGCAGGCGATCGGCTGGTTCATCCTGCCCTTCGCGGCCGGCAATTTCCTCGGACCGCTTGTCCTGGGCCGCTTCTTCGATTCCATCGGCCGTCGCCCGATGATCGCCTTTACCTATGCCATGTCGGCCCTGCTGCTCACCGGCACCGGCTATCTCTTCTGGCAGAACCTGCTGACGGCGCAACAGCTCACATTCTGCTGGAGCGTCGTCTTCTTCTTCGCCTCGGCCGCGGCGAGTTCGGCCTATCTGACGGTCAGCGAAACCTTCCCGGTCGAAATGCGCGCGCTCGCTATCGCGGCTTTCTACGCGGTGGGCACCGGCGCCGGCGGGGTGGCAGGGCCATGGCTCTTCGGCATCCTGATCGACACCGGCTTGCGCGGCAGTGTCTTCGCCGGCTACCTCTTCGGCGCAGCGCTGATGCTGGGCGCCGCCATCGTCGCGGCGCGCTACGCCGTAAAAGCCGAGCGACAGCCGCTCGAAAGCATCTCTAAACCTCTCAATGCCATCGAGTGAGCGGGTGCCGACGGCGCCTTAGCCATATGAGGAAAGATATTCGCACCCAGGGACCAAAGCCCCGAAAACTGAGTTATCGTTCCGTGCCATCTCGACGCTGTGGGTGCGGGCGCGGAACGGCATCGAAACAAGCTTGGAGGACGTCGTGGACAGACGCTCGTTTATCATGACCCTGATCGGCGGCATGGCCGCAGCCAGCATCGGCGGCGTCGCGGCCGTCGAGGCGGCGGCACCCAAACCCGTGCCGATGCCCACACCGGAGCCGGCCAAGGCCGACGACCAACTCGCGGCCGAGACGAAGGACGCGCTAGACAAGGCCGACGCCGATTTCAGCCAGTACTATTATTATCGCCGCCGGCCGCGTTACGTCGTCCGCAGGCGCTACTACCGCCCGCGCTACTATGCGCGCCCACGCTACTATGCCCGCCCGCGCCGTCGCGTCTATTTCTACTGACGGCCTGACAACGACCGGGTCAGGAGGCGCTAACGCGCGCCTGGCCCGGCTCCGCCACGGCAATGCCCGAAGCTGTGTATTCGCCCAGCTTGTTGCGGAGCGTGCGGATCGAAATTCCGAGTATCTTGGCCGCATGGGTGCGGTTGCCGAGGCAATGGTCGAGTGTGTCCAAGATCAGCTCGCGCTCGACATCGGCGACCGTGTGCCCGACCAGCGACCGCGTCACGGCCTCGGCCGTCTGAGCCGCACGCGCCGCCGGGTCTCGGCCCGAGGCCGGGCCCAGCGTCTCGCCCTCGGGCGTCAGCATCGCCTCGGCGCCGATCTCGACGCCCTGCGCCAGCAAAACGGCGCGATGCACCGTATTCTCCAGTTCGCGCACATTGCCGCGCCATGAATTGGCCAGCAGCACCTTGCGCGCCGCCGCCGCGATCGGACGCAGCGGCATGCCGTTGATATCGGCGTATTTCTTGGCGAAATGGTCGGCCAGCGCCAGGATGTCGCCCGGCCGCTCGCGCAGCGCCGGCAGGCGCAGGTGCACCACGTTCAGCCGGTAGAACAGATCCTCGCGGAACAAGCCGTCGCGCACGGCGTCGCCCAGATTGCGGTTCGAGGTCGCAATGATGCGCAGATCGACCTTGACCGGCTGCGTGCCGCCGACGCGATCGATCATTCGCTCCTGTAGCGCGCGCAGCAGCTTGGCCTGCAGCCGGACATCCATTTCGGAGATTTCGTCGAGCAGCAGCGTGCCGCCGCTCGCCTCCTCGAACTTGCCGATGCGGCGCGCGATCGCGCCGGTGAAGGCGCCCTTCTCATGTCCAAACAGCTCGGATTCGAGCAGGTTATCGGGGATCGCGGCGCAGTTCACGGCCACGAACGGTTTGTCCTTGCGCAGCGACTTCTGGTGGAGATGGCGCGCGATCACCTCCTTGCCGGTGCCGCTCTCGCCGGTGACGAGCACCGGCGCATCCGAGCGCGCGATCTGGACCGCAAGCTGGACCACGCGCTCCATCGCCGGATCACGCCAGATCAGGCTGGTCTGGTCTGCGGCGACCGCCTCTAGCACCGCCGCGATCAGCTCGGGATCGGGCGGTAGCGGCACATATTCGCGCGCCCCGGCCTGGATCGCGGCCACGGCCGCGCGCGCATCGGTCGAGGTGCCGCAGGCCACGATCGGCGTGCGGATACGCTCGGCCTCCAGCGCCGCGACATAGGCCGCGATCGGCTGCACGACGTCGATCATCAACAGATCGGCGCCCTTGGAGCGCAGCACGGCGAGCGTCTGCTCCAGGCTCTCGGTGTGGGTCACGTTGGCGCCGTGCGCCATCGCGATCTTGGCCGCCGCGATGAGTTGTCCCTTGAGACCGCCGACGATAATGAGGCGCATGGCTCAGGCCTTTCCGCTTGAAGTCTTGGCGTGCCGTCCGGTCATCCCCGGTCGGCCTTGATGATTTCGGTCATGGTCACGCCGAGCCGGTCCTCGACGACAACGACCTCGCCGCGCGCCACCAGCCGGTCGTTGACGAAGATGTCGATCGCCTCGCCGACGCGCCGGTCGAGTTCGAGCACGGCGCCCGGCACGATTTGCAGCAGGTCGCCGATCGCGATCTTCGACGAGCCAAGCACCGCCGAGACCGTGACGGGCACGTCGAAGACCTGTTCCAGATCCTCTGCGGTCTTGACCGGAACCGGCCCCGAGCGCGCGACCGAGCCGGCGTTCGAATCGAAGGAGAAATCCGACGTATTCAGCGGCGGCAGGTTGAGATCGTTGTTCTGGCTCATGCTGCGCCCTCACTCTGCCGGATTGGAAGGATGGCTGGGGAAGACGCTCTGGACGGCCTGCCGGACCAGCTGCGCCATCCGCTCGGAATCGACCGAAAAGCCGCCATCGGCCCATTCGATGCGCCCGTCGCCGAGCGCGATCTCCGGGTCTCCGAGCACGACGAGGCGCCCGGCGAAGCCGTTCTCATGTGCCAGCCGCTTGATCAGGCCCTCGACCGCCTCGATCGATCCCTCATGCACGCGCACCAGCAGATGCGGCGCCAGCCGCGCATGGGACAGGCATTCGCGCACGACGCGTTCGATCTCGGCAAGGGGCTTCTCGGCTAGGGCCGCCCGGGCGAGCCCCTGCGCCGCCGCGATGGCGACCTGGGCGGCCTGCCCCTCGATCGCGGCCGCACGCGCCTCGTCCTGCGCCAGCAGACGTTCGGCCGAGCGTGCGATCTGCATCGCAAGGCTGTTAATCTGGACGTCCGCCTCCTGGCGGGCCTGGGCCGCGCCTGCCGCGAAGCCCTCGGCCCGCGCGGCCGCGATGTCGGCCTCGTCATGAGCGCGCCGTCCGCCTTCGCGGAAATCCGTCCCGAACATGAATTTCTTGGCAGTGCTCATCTTCAGTAGACCAACTCATCGTCGGCGTTGCCCTTGGAGAGGACGATCTCGCCCTTCTCGGCGAGTTCCTTCGTCAGGTTGACCATCTTCATCTGGGCTTCGTCGACCTCCTTGAGCCGCAGCGGGCCGAGCCCCTGCATGTCGTCCGTCATGTTCTTGGCCGCGCGCTGCGACATCGCGCCGAAGAAGAAGGCGCGCATCTCCTCGCTCGCGCCCTTCAGCGAGCGGGTGAGCGTATCCTTGTCGACCTGGCGCATCAGCGTCTGCAAGCCGGCGGGATCGAGCTTGGAGAGATCCTCGAAGGTGAACATCAGCGCGCGGATGCGCGCAGCCGCATCCTGGTTCGAGGCGTCGAGTGCCGAGAGGAACCGGATTTCGGTCTGGCGGTCGAAGCCGTTGAAGATCTCGGCCATCATCTCATGAGGGTCGCGGCGGCGTGTCTGCGTCAGCGTCGAGACGAATTCCGAGCGCAGCGTGTTCTCGATATGGTCGAGCGCATCCTTCTGCACAGCTTCCATCCGCAGCATCCGACTGACCACCTCGATCGACAGGTCGTTGGGCAGGTTGCGCAGCACATTGGCCGCATGTTCGGCCCGGATCTTCGAGAGGATCACCGCGATGGTCTGCGGGTATTCGTTCTTCAGGAAGTTCGCCAGCACCATTGCGTCGATATTGCCGAGCTTCTGCCACATGTTGCGGCCGGCCGGCCCGCGGATCTCCTCCATGATCAGCGCGACCTGGTCGGTCGGCAGAATCTTCTCCAGCAGCGAGATCGTACGGTCGAACGACCCGGTAACGGCACCCGCACTCGACAGCTTGCCGACGAAGTCCAGCATCAGCCGCTCGACCTCGTCGGCGTCGACCGTCCCGAGCTCGGCCATGGCGCGGGTGATGATGCGGATTTCCTCGTCGTCGAATTGCTGCCAGATCGTGCGGCCGTGATCCTCGCCGAGCACGAGCAGGATCACGGCCGCGCGCTGCGGACCGTTCATCTCGGCGATCGTGGTGACGCCGCCGTAAGGCGAGTCGGTATCCCGCCCAGCCGAATTGCGTTTCGCGATGGAGCCTTCCGCGGCCATGGCTCAGAACTCCGTCATGCCGGAGCTTTTTCGTGGATCCAGCCACGCAGCACCGCCACCGAATCGGCGGGATTCTGCGAGACCAGCTGGCCGATCTTCTCGACGGACTGGGCTTTGAGCTGGCCCTTGATCTGCGCAACCGCCAGCATCTTTTCGGACGGCGCCTCAAGCCCCAGCGAGGCCGCGTCGACGGGCAGGCCGACCGGACTCGCAGGATCGCCCGTACCATTTTCGACGGCAACCATAGCGTTTCGCATGAAGGACGGCAGCTGGCGCTGGCCGCTCTCGGTCGCCAGAACCTGCTTCAGCAGCGGACGGACCACGACCATCAAAACGATCAGCGTCAGCAGGGAGATGACGCCCAGCTCCGCAAAGCGGACAATGTCCTCCTTGGTGAAGGACAGCAGCTGCTGCATCAGCGTCTGCTCGGGCAGATCGACGATGGCTGGCGGCGCCTCGGCGAAGCGCAGATTGATGACCTCGACCTTGTCGCCGCGCGCCGGATCGAAGCCCATGGCCGAGCGCACCAGCTGGCCGATGCGGTCGATGTCCTCCGCACCGCGCGGCTGATAGCTGAGCTCTCCCGCCGTCGTGCGGGTATAGGTTCCATCGACCAGCACGGCGACCGAGAGCTTCTTCACCCGCCCGCCTTCGAGCACCTCGACCCGCGTCGTCTTGGATATCTCGTAATTGACGACCTCCTCGTTCTTCGACGAGGCATCCTTCTGGTTCTGCTGCGCGCCAGGTTGCGTCTGCTGAGCGCCGGGCAATTCGTTGCCGACGGTGACGGCGCCGTTGGCGGCGTCCGTGGTTTGCGCGTTCTCGGTGCGGTTCTGGCTCGACCGGATCACCTTGCTTTCGGGATCGTAGGTCTCCGACCGGCTTTCGATCCGGTTGCTGTCGAGCAGGGCCGAGACCTGGATGCGCGCCCTGCCCTGCCCCACCACGCTGGCGACGATGTCCTCGATCTGGGTCTTGATGCGCTTCTCGATCGCGGTCTGGCGCTCGTCCATGCCGAGCCCGACCATGCCCTGCTCGCCTTGAGCACCATCGGCCAGAAGCCGGCCGCGCTCGTCGACGATCGAGACGCGCTCGGGCTTCAGCCCGTCGACGGCCGACGAGACGAGGTGGCGCACGGCCCGCACCTGGCTCTGGTCGAGCTCACCCGCGAGCTTCAGCGCGATGGAGGCGCGGGGCGGCTCGCGGTCGCGCTCGAACAGGCGCTTCTCGGGAATGACGAGATGCACGCGCGCAGACTGGACCCGGCTGATCGAGCGGATCGTGCGCGACAGCTCGCCTTCGAGCGCCCGAAGATGATTGATGTTCTGGACGAAGCTTGTCGAGGAGAAGGCATCGCCCTTGTCGAAGATCTCGTAGCCGACGCCGCCGCCGGCCGGGATGCCCTTGGCCGCGAGGTCGAGCCGCAGGCGCGGCACGGCGGTCTTCTCGACCAGCACCGTCTGCCCGTCGCCGCGCAGCTCGTATTTGATTCCCTTGGTGTCGAGATCCTTCAGGATCGTGCTGACGTCCTGTTGCGACAGGTCCGAGAACAGCACGCTCATCGCCGGCTGCGACATCCGCAGCATGACGAAGCCGAAGAAGCCCACCAGCGCGAGCGTGACCGCCAGCATCGCCGCCAGGCGCGCCGCTCCGAATTTCGTAAACTGACCGACGATGCCGTTCACGCCGCCATCCGTTCCACAAAGCCACCGCAGCCGGACACGAAGCACGGCTCACTAGGCAAGTTTTTCCCGGTGCATGGTTAGCGTGCGGTTAACGAATGTGAGATTGGCCCCTCATGTGGCCAAAACGCCGAAAGGCGCCGGCCCCTGCGGACCAGCGCCTTTGACCAGATCTTGGGAAGTTGGACCGCCCTATTGCCGGTAGTGCTGGATGCGGGTCGTCCTCAGACCGGCGAGGCCGTGCTGGTCGATCGACATCTGCCAGCTCAGGAATTCATCGACGGTCAGCGTGTAACGCTGGCACGCCTCCTCAAGGCTGAGAAGTCCGCCGCGTACGGCAGCGACCACCTCGGCCTTGCGCCGGATGACCCAGCGGCGCGTATTCATCGGCGGCAGATCGGCGATCGTCAGCGGACTTCCGTCCGGTCCGATCACGTACTTTACCCGCGGTCGCAAAGGCTCGGTCATGAAACACTCACACAACTCAACAGAGCTACTGATCGTGAGCATAGGGCCGCTGCTTTAAGAATTGCCTAAAGCGAAAGCGATGGCTTTCAGCATCTTGCTCAGGCGTCCTTCTGGGCGCGGATGACGGTCTTCACCTTGTCGATGGCGACGCTGATTCCGCCGATCTTGAGCATCGGCGTGTCGCCGGAGAGGTCGATGCCGTCGACCACGCCCTTGATCTCCGTCTTGGCGGTGATCTGCTGTCCGGAGATGTCCCTGGCATCGATCGTGATGCTGTACTGGCCGTCGGGCGCCTTGGTGCCGACGGAAGTCGTGCCATCCCAGACATAGGTCTGGTCGCCGGCTGTAAGGCCCGTCGTATAGGTCTGCACCACCGCGCCGCTGGCATTCTTGATCGTGATGTTGGCACTGCCGCCGCGCGGCATGTTGACCTTCCATTCCGCGGCGCCTCCAGAGAGCTGCGAGGTCGTGCCGTCGGCCGTAATCGTCGAACCGATGAAGCCGACCGCCTGCGTCGTGGTCGCCGCCTTGTTGAGCGTCAGCAGCGTGCTCAGCGTGTCGTTGGTCTTGAGCTGCTGCTCGACGCCGGCGAACTGCACGAGCTGCGCCGTGAACTGGTTGGTGTCGAGCGGATCGAGCGGGCTCTGGTTCTTGAGCTGCGTCGTCAGCAGCGTCAGGAACTGGTCGAAGTTGTTGGCGATCGAGGTCGAGGCGCCGGTCACGCTCGTCGAACTGCTCGTGCCGTTCGCAGGCGGATTGGTGAAGCCCGCGACATTGCTCGTGCTGGATGTGTTGGAGACGGCCATGGCTGCCTTCCTTTCCTCAGATGCTGAGATCGACGCCGCCGAGCCTGACGAGGCGGCGGACGGTCGCGGGCTGCGCGAGAATGACGGGATCGGCTTCGCCGGCATCGGAACCAGCGCGCGCCTGGCGCGACGCCTCCTGATCCTGGCGGCTCTGCCGGAAGCCTGACTGGTCCGACGGATCGCGCAGCGCGATGTCGACGCCGGCATCGGACGGTTTCAGGCCGGCCTGCTCGAAGGCGCGCTCCAGGGTGCGCGAATCGCGCTGCAGCAGATGCAGCGTCTCGACCCGGTCGACGACGAGCCGGGCGTTGACTTCGCCCTTGTCGGAAATGTCGAGATTGACGTCGATGCGGCCGAGTTCCGCAGGGTCGAGCCTGATATCGAAGCTCCGCGAACCGGCAAGCGCCCGCAGCCCGATCTCGATCGGAACGACATGAAGCGGTGTCGCCGGCCCGGCGCTTGTGCCGTGGCCAGGCAAGGAGGGTGCCTGCTGCGCCGTCGCCTGCGCGAGGGCGTCGAGGCCCGGAAGGCCCTCGACCTTGCCGGTGCGGGGCGGAACGATTGCCGACAGATCGATCGGCGCCTGCGCCTGCGGCGCGGTCTCGGCAGACTTGAGGGCGTCGGCAAAACTGGCGGGTGCCACCGCCTGGCCAAGCCGGTCCAGCATCGCCTCCTTGGCCACGGGTGAGACCGCCGCCTCGCCACTCGCGACGGGCTTGTCGGTGTCAGGGCCGGTCTCGGTCTTCGCCGCGATATCCGTCGATGCGGCTGCGGTCTGTGGCGCCGGCGCCTTTGGCTGCGGTGACGCAGCCTGAACGACCTGTCCGGGTTGGCCGGGGGCCGTATCGGCCGGGTTGACGGCAGTTGAGCCGGCCGCAGCCGCTGCGATGCCGGCCAACGCCGCTGCCTCGCCTTGCCCATCGGAAGCGCCGGCCGCAATCGCCGGAGCCATTCCGGCCGCTGTCGGGGCAGCCTCGATCACCACTGGCGCAGCCGGCAGGATCACAGAAGGATCGACTGGTTTTGCCTCGCTGGCGACGGCGGGCTCGCCCTCCTTCTTCTCTTTTGAGGTCTCGCCGTTGGCTTCGGTCGCACCCTGCGCCTTGCCGGGCACAACCTGACCTGCGGCTGCGATCGCGACGATTGCAGCTGTATCGAGCTTTGATAGGTCTCCGCCGGGGGCAGGCACCACAGGTGCAGCCGGCGTGGCGACGGCAGTCGCGGTTTCTGCAGGCTTGGCCGGAGCTTTCGGCTTGTCGGCTGCCTTCGTGGTGTCTGCGGCGGTCTTATCGGGGGTAGCCTTGTCGGATTTGCCCTCGTCCGCCTTCGCCTCGCGCCTGGGCGCAGCCTCGTCTGCAGGCCTCGGCTCGGCCGGCTCCCGCGCGGTGGCGGCAGGCGCGGGCCTGTCCGGCCTCGTCTCTTCCGGCAGGGTGAAGGTCGCGGCTTCGCGGCCGTCATCCTGCTCCGGCGCGCGACGACGTGCGGCCAGGGGCTCGGGAGCGGCAGACGGTAGCGAAAGCGACTGGACCGACATCAACGCAATTCCGGTTCGGAGCGGCATGGTGCCCCGCATGACGGTCAGCAAGTCCCGAGCCAGACCGATATGACCTGTTTTTCAGATACTTAGAAAAGAAATGCATTGGCTCCTCAGGCAAGAACCGCCCGGCGGCGGCTTCCAGCCGGCAGGATTTGCCGGGCGCCGGCTGGCAGTGGACCTCCAAAGCCGGTATAGAACCGCCAATCGCATCGGCGCTCCCCGGACCCATCACCAGACCCATGACAATTCCATTGAACTCGCTCGACATCGCCAAGCCGCCCGCGGCGACGCGCGTCGTCGCGGCGATGTCGGGCGGCGTCGATTCCTCCGTCGTGGCCGCGCTGCTGAAGCGCGAGGGCTATGACGTCGTCGGCGTCACGCTGCAGCTCTACGACCATGGCGCGGCTGTGCATCGCGCCGGAGCCTGCTGCGCCGGCCAGGACATCCACGATGCGCGCCGCGTCGCTGAGGCGATCGGCATCCCGCATTATGTTCTCGACTATGAAAGCCGCTTCCGCGACGCCGTGATCGAGCGCTTCGCCGAAAGCTATCTCGCCGGCGAGACACCGATCCCCTGCGTCGAATGCAACCGCACGGTCAAATTCCGCGACCTTCTCGGCCTCGCCCGCGAACTCGGCGCCGACGCGCTCGCGACCGGCCACTACGTCGTCAGCCGCGATCTCGGCGATGGCCATCGCGGCCTGTTCCGCGCCGCCGATTCCGCCCGCGACCAGAGCTACTTTCTCTACGCGACGACGCAGGAACAGCTCGACCTGTTGCGCTTTCCGCTGGGGGGCATCGACAAGGCGCAGACCCGCGCGCTCGCCGCCGAACTCGATCTCGCCATCGCCGACAAGCCCGACAGCCAGGACATCTGCTTCGTGCCCAATGGCCGCTATGCCGACGTGATCGAGCGGCTCAAGCCCGGCGCCTCGCGCCCCGGCGACATCGTCCATCTCGACGGCCGCGTGCTCGGCCGGCATGAGGGCGTGCTCCGCTACACCGTCGGCCAGCGCAAGGGCCTGGGCCTCAGCGCAGCCGAGCCGCTCTACGTCCTGCGCCTCGACGCCGACGCCGCCCGCGTCGTCGTCGGTCCGCGCGAGGCACTCGGCATCCGTGAGGTCAGGCTGCGCGACGTCAACTGGCTCGGCGACATATCGCTCGACGCTCTTCCCGCCGACGGCCTCGACGTCGCCGTCCGCGTCCGCTCGACGCGTGCGCCGCGCGAGGCCAGGCTGGTTCGTGACGCGGACGGCCTGAAGATCGTGCTCGCGGGCGAGGAAGAGGGCGTCTCGCCCGGCCAGGCCTGCGTGATCTACGACCATGCCGGACCGGATTCCCGTGTGCTCGGCGGTGGCACGATCCTGCGGCCTGCCCTGGCCGTGGCGGAGGCGAAGCCCGCCTTCGCGCTCGCCCATCCCTGATCGACCGAGCGAGCCACATGCCCGTCACCTATGATCTCGATGGCCAGAGGCGCGTCTACGCCGTCTGGGCGAAATTCTACGACCGGGTCTATCAGCGCATGTTGGCGCGCCCGCAGCGCGAGGCCGTCGCGGCAGCCTGCGCCTGCGGCACCGACATCCTCGAGATCGGGGTCGGCACCGGCCTGACGCTGCCTTATTTCACCCGCGAGACGCGCGTGCTGGGCGCCGATCTCTCGCTCGACATGCTCAAGGTCGCCAACCGCAAGGTCGCGACCCAGGGCCTCGACCATGTCCGGGGGCTGATGGTGATGGACGCCTGCCGGCTCGGCTTCGAGGCCGAGCGTTTTGACGCGGTGACCGCGCAATTCGTCATCACGCTGGTGCCCGACCCGGAACAGGCCCTGACCGAAATGGACAGGGTGCTGAAGCCCGGCGGCGAGATCGTCATTTCCAGCCGCCTCGTCGACGATGGTGGCCTGCTCGCGCCGTTCTGGGCGGCGCTGGCGCCGCTGGCCAAGGCCGTCGGCTGGAGCTCGGACTTCAAGGTCAGCCGTCTCACTGCCTGGGCTGAGCGTACCGGCCGTTACGAGACGGTCCATGTCGGCCGGGGTTATTTCAAGGTCGTCAGGCTGCGCAAGCGCGCATCCGCCACATGACGCCCGGCAAGGCTTGACGAGCCGCTGCCCCGCCGCCTATATCGCGCCCTCACATCGGAACGCCCTTCGTCGGCGGACCCGTTGGTGCGGCGGGGTAGCTCAGCTGGTTAGAGCAGCGGAATCATAATCCGCGTGTCGGGGGTTCGAGTCCCTCTCCCGCTACCATCCCAAAGCATACTGCGTTGGGGTAGGCCTCCTCGCCGAGCAGCGCGTTGAGGCGCCCGGCGATCTCGATCGAGATACCATCCGACCTGGACTTGTCCCGATAGACCGTCACCGAATCGACCAGGTCGCGCAGCGCGGTCGCGCCGTCACCGTCCCCGCGGTTGATCCCTTCGGACAAAGCTGAGCCGAGCCGGGCGACCTGCTGCTCATAGCGGGCCAGCACCTGGGGATGCAGTGCGATCGTCTTCGGCGGCTCGGCGATGGTTCCCAGCTCGGCACGCAGGGCGTCTCTTGCGGCGCCCGCAGCCTTCTGTTGAGCGCTGAGGTCAGCCTCGATTCCCACTTCGCGCAACAGCATGTCCATCGTTCGCCGAATGACGCGCTCTTGCTCCGCGATCTGGCGCGCGATCTTTGCCCTGGTCTTGGCCACGTCCCCAGCGAGCCGCTGGCGCTCGGCATGATAGGCGCGGACATACTCGGCCAGCACCTCGGGCGCACGGAGCTCGGCCTTCAATCCGGCCAGGACCGCCTGCTCGACAACGTCGAGATAGAACGTCTTCGGCTCCGGGCAGACGCCGCTCTCTGTCGCTGCTGAGCAGCGAATCCGGGTGCGGCCGGATTTGTCCCGACCGCAGCGAGACATGCCCGCACCGCAAGAGCCGCAGCGCAGTAGGCCGGACAGCAGGTGGCGCGGCGCCGGCTTGCGCTCGCCATGCTCGATCGAGCGCACGCCTTTCCGGGCCGCCACGGCATCGAATAGATCGCGGTCGATGATGGCCAGGTCCGGGCGCTCGACGGACTGCCATTCATCCGGCGCGTTCGGTCGGGAGACACGCCGCCCCGTTGCGGGGTCCTTGATCATCCGAACCTTGTTCCAGACGATCCGGCCGGCATAGAGCTCGTTCAGCAGGATGCCGCTGCCGCGCTGGCCGTTGCCGTTGATCGTTGAGGCGTTCCAGCGCCCCCCGCGCGGCGGTGATACGCCCTCGCGGTTCAATTCGTGGGCGATCGACCGCGGCGCCATGCCGCCGGCGTAGAGGCTCATGATGCGGCGGACGACATCGGCCTCGGCCGGGACGATCTCAAGCTCGCCAGGCTGGCCTGCAACTGGCCGATAGCCATAGGCCCGCCCGCCGGCCGAGCGCCCTGCCCTCACGACGCCCGCAAGCCCTCGGTGCGTCTTCCTGGCGCCATCCTCGCGCTGCATCTGGCCGACAAGCCCGAACAGGCCGATCATGGCCGTGTTCATCTCGCCGCTGTGGACGGCGCGGATCGTGATGCCGGCGAAGGTCAGGTTCTCGTGGATGCCGGCGAGATCCTTCATGGATCGGCTGAGGCGGTCGCTGTGCTCGACTAAGAGGACATCGAAGGACCTGGGCTGCTTCGTCGCCTGGGCAAGCAGCTGGATCAGCCCCTCGCGACCGAAGATCGATGCGCCCGATCGCGCGCTATCGCTGAAGGTGTCGACGACCGTCAGGCCCTCGCGTCCGGCGTAAGCGCGGCACAACGCGATCTGGTCATCGACCGACCGCTCATTCTGCAGGTCGGTTGAGAACCTGGCGTATATCGCCGCTCGCATGGTGCTGCTCCCGCAGGGCTAGATCGCGCGCATGGTCCTCTCGCGCCGCCTGTCGCGCAAGGGCCCGCACGATGCGGAGGACCGCTTCGTCGGGTTTCCTGTGCAGAATGGCGGCTGCGCGCATCATCAGCCGGCGGCCGGCCGACGGATCGCCACGACGTTGTCGGTCACCGCCTCCGCGACAACCATCAGCCCGTCGGGCCCAAAGCGCTCTGCGACACGCCAGATCGTCAGCCGCTGGCGAATGTCCGGCCCGAAGGATGCGACCATCGCCCGGCAACCGGCGAGCGATCGGATCGCGTCGGCCAGCGGGATCTCGCCGGAGGTCGCGAGCCGATAGACCGTCTCCGCGAAACAGGCCTCGGCTGCTGGGATGAAGAGTACGCGCACGCCCGTCACAAGCGTGCTCCAGTTGTCGACAACAGGAGAGTGACCTCCTCCATGCCGATCGCCGGCATCAGCTCATCGATAGGCGTCATTTTCGAAAGGAAGAGCTTCGCCGCATCGCTTTCGAGACCGCTAACCAGAACCTCGCTTTGAGCTTCCAGGCTGGTTCTCTCGATTTTGGTAGCCGCCTCCTTTTGGATCGCTTCGATCCGCGACTTTGCGACCTCACGAAGCTCAGCGCGCCGGCTCTTAACCGCGTTCTGTCCTCGCCCGTACCAGCCCACGGACAAGCCGGGCGCGAACTCCTTCGGAATGCCGAGCTCAGCGCATCGGGCGGCGATAATAGCGTGAGCGTCGGCGACGACCTTGTCGACCTCTGCCATGGCCTGCTTCCAGACCTCGTCGTCGTCGAAGCTGTAGATCGAGGCGCATTGCTTTTCGAACTCGGCGCGCATCGCTGCCGCCCGCTCGGCGGCGGCAGCCTTCAGCACGCGCTCGCGCTTTCGGATCAGCGCTGACAAGTCGCTCCGCTCCTGACGGGTCATTTTGTCCGTCATGCCGACACCGCCTTCCCGACAGTCCGGCCCCAAGCCATGTCGCTGGCCTCTTTCATCTGCACCGCAGCGGCCGCCTGATCGGGCGTCTGCCGATCAACCCGCGCCTTGAAGGCCAGCGCGAGGGCTTGATCCCGCGGATGATCCATGTGGCAGGCCTGGTGCCAGAATTCCCCCATGCTGGGCTCGAACCAGTTGGCCTCGTACCAGCCGTAGAGAAACCATCCGTCGTCGCCTTCGCAGGCCCTGTAGGTCGCGCCGCGGATATCGAGCTGCGCCATGATGGCGGCAGCCTTCTCACGCGTCATAGGCGGACGCGGTGCATCGTCGGGCATCGGTTCAACGTGCATGGCTGGCCTCCGCTTCCACGCGGCCGATCACGAGGTCATTGAACCAATGCTGGGACATGTTAATCAGCGGGCGGGCGCCGGTGCTCGCGTCGGCCTCGCGCTGAAAAATGAGGATCCAGTGGCCGTAGCAATCTTCGACGTCGCTCTCGGTGCAGTAGAACACCTCAGCGCCTGAACCGGTGTCCAACCGATAGCTGCCAGCACCGGAGTAGCCTTGGAAAGGGGACGCGTTCATGACGTCACCTCGTCGAGCTCAAGGTCTGCCAAATACTGACGCTGAAATTCCCCGATCACGTCCTGGACGTGGTTGAGCGCGTGATGCAGCGCCTCGGCCCGTTCGGGTGTGAGCGCATACAGATGCCAACCCGGCATCTGATCCTTGCGAAGGCCGGCGGCCTCGAACAGTGCTCGATCGTGCGTGCCGATGGTGACGCCGATCGCGACGTTCATCAGGGCAGAGGCACCGGCCAGAAGCGCAACCATGTGCTCCTGGCTGCGAAAGGCCTCAGCGAGCCGGCGATCGTCCGGCGACACAATGAGGGCGGCCGCAACGCCCTGCTGTCGATCTTCAAGATGCAGATATGCCATGTCTGTCTCTCCGCGTTGGGTGCGGGGACAATGCTGGCACTGCGACTTGAGTTTGTAAAGTGCTGCTTTATTTTTCCTAGCGTCGCCGCAGTTTGCGATGCTCTACCACAGTGCCGATTATCCGATCGTAATCAGCGTCGAGCTTCATCAGTTTCGGCTTGTGATTGAAGTCGTCGACTGCGTGTAGCTCGATCAAAGTCTTATCTTCAAGGTCGAGCTTGATGCCCCGCACCTGGCGAAGGAAGACACCCGTATTGCGATTTTTCAGATATTCCTCCATCTCCAGAGCGACAACATAGTCGCCCACTCGAATGGAGATGCCGGTGTCGATTACGACAAGATCACCAATTTTGAATAGGGGTTCGTTGTCGTCTTCAGTCACCTCAAACGCAAAGAGTCGACCGGATCCAGCATATCGGACGACAATAGTGTTATCATCGACAGCGTTAGGGTATGGATGCTGAACAGGCAGAAGATCAAGTTCGCCAAGATCCTGAAACGTCACTAAGCGAGCTAACCGCTCTGCGTAGCCATTTAATACATTCAGCTCGCTCGCCGCCATAAGGCCCGAAGAAGAGACCAATGAGGGCTTGCCGTCGGCGAGAAACTCCCAGTCGCTGTCTATCAGCTTAGCCAACGTTAAAAGACGATCCGGTTCAGCCCGGGTTCGCCCAGTCTCCCATTGCGAAACCGACTGAACGCTGACGTTCAGCGCGTCAGCTACATCCTGCTGAGTGAGGTTTTTCGATCTACGGGCCTGTCGAATGCGCTCGCCCATCGCGCGATATTGTCTGTCCATGCGCAATCATACATGCAGATAATTTAAGCCAACACCAACCGAGATGGTTGATTTTTGCTTGATTTTCTAAATCAGCGAGCCTTAAGTGGCCGAATGGGAAAGCGCATTTCACCCCTTGATCGAGCTGTAGCGATCGCCGGCAGCGCGAAAACTCTAGCGGGTTGGCTGGGCGTTACGCCCCAAGCTCTATCGCAATGGAAGCGTGTGCCGGGGGCACGCGTCATCGCTGTCGAGCGATGCACTGGCGTTTCGCGATGCGACTTGCGCCCGGACCTGTATCCACGCGACGAGCCTGCGCCGATCCGCACTGAGCAGTCGGCGGCCTGAACATGGGCGGCGGCCGCGCTCTTCCTGCCTCGTACGTCCGGCCCATGCTTCGCCGGCGTGAGGTCGAGCGCCTTATCATCTGGCGCAACAGCCAAAGCAAACACACATGCCCGAGGTCAGCTCTAACGGTCGCTGGCCATGCGATAGCGAGCCTTGAGGGTTTGCGCTTGGCCGGCCGGCCGAAGCACCCAGGCCTCGATTACCTGACAGCCAGCCAGTTCTTGGCGAACGTGTCGCTGACGATCAGTGAAACCGATGCGATGTCGATCATTTCTGACATCTCTCGCTCCCGCGAAGGCGAACGCCCATTCGTAATGACCGACGCCATCGCCGGCTCGCTGCTTCAGTTGCTGAGAGACGAGCGGACTGGGCTGGGGATCACGGCCATCGAAGCCGTAGACGAGCCCGCTGAGGCACGCCGAGAACGAAAGGCTACCGAGAAACGGGACCGCGATCGCGAGAGACAGCAAGCCCGCCGGCGCGAAGCCGGGATCACCGCGAAGCCTGTCATATCCATCGAGATGCAGCGGCCGTGGGAAGCTCTAGGGATGAGCCGCAGAACATGGTTCCGACGTCAGAAGTCCGACGGCTCAGAAGTTGGCACTGCCGCGTCGCCGGCTTCCTCACATTGCGGGGTTTTCGCAGCGATCGACCCCTCCGCCATTGAGACAGGTGTGTCCGCAGCAACATGCCTTGAGACTGATTTGTCCGCAGCATCTTGCAGTGGCACTGCCGCGTCGCAGACTTCCTCACGTGGCACTGCCGCGTCGCGGACATCTCTTATAGAACATCCGCGACGCGGCAGTGCCACGACACTCGCTCAGAGCAAATCGCCGAACGGTGTGGGCCCCGCTCAGAGGTCGAGCGTGCAGCGCACGGGACCGTCGAGTTGCCCCAGCCTCAGCGCTGGCGGCGCTTCGCGCCCTCAGAGGCTTTCCGGTGGTAAGCGGTCTCATTCTGGCGAGCATGATCCGGCCGCGTCAGCGGCGGCGCCGGAGGGGCCGGATGTCACCCGCGACGATGACGACATGGCTGTCCGTGAAGAGGTGATTGCCCAGCTGGCGGCCGGCGATCTGCGTCGCGGTCGCTTGCTCGCTGAGTTCGTCCCCGAAAAGGCCATGGCTCATCTCGTCGCCGCGGTCGCGGCCGCTGGCATCGACTCCAGCTCTGACGCGATCCTGACGATGGCGCGGATGGCTCGTGCGGCCGCCGCGCGAGAAGCCTCTGCCACCGAAGAACCCCTCAAACTGATGGTGAAGCCATGAAGCGCAGAAGCGTTGATCAGGGTCCGGACATGTTTGCCTGGGCGGACGCGCAGCCCGTGGCGTCGGACATCCCGGAGGCGCCTGCGAAGGTGCGTCGGGCGAAGCGCAAACCTGTTCCGGCGGAGCCTGCAGCAGCGTCGACACGCGAGCCGGCGCCAGTCGTCGATTTCCTCACCAAGCGGCCGACCTTGGCTCGCTGGATTCTGGGCGGGCGCCGCGATCTGATCGCGTTCGATCTCTGGTTCGCCCGCAAGGAAGGCGAGATCCCACCAGCACCGATCCTGCCCTTCGCCCCGCGCGGCCGGCCGCCTGATCCCGGTGGTGACGGCGCGCCTCTTTCGAGGGTCGGCTAATGGGGTGGCCGATTGTGACCAGCCCTCTCGTCCCCGGCTGGCACCGCATCACCATGCCGATCGGGACCGCCTGGCTATGGTGCCAGCCGTGGCAGGACGAAGGCGGACAGCCATGGATAGCCTGCTATCGCACGAAGGATGCAGCGAACTCGGGAGAGATCGCACGCGCCTCCATCCTGCTGAGAGCTGACGCATTCGAGCGGGCCGTCGTCGAGGCGATCGGGACTGCGCCAACCCGTGACCCAGCCGCTGACCGGGCGGACCCCGCCCTGCCCCCCCACCTCAGGGACCGTCTGCCCTGGCGCTGGCCGCCACGGACGCAAGCCCCCGCCATGTCTGTAGATGAAGGAATCGAAATGGTGTCCCCACCCCTAAAAAGCATCTCAGTTCGGGAGTTCGCTCGCCGTGCTGGTTGCGACAAAGTTGCCGTGCAGCGGAAGGTGAAAAGCGGGCACCTGCCTGTGTTTTCCGACGGGACGGTTGATCCCCGCCACGTCGACATGGACTGGAGGATCGGGGTGTCCCCGTTGCCGCCATTGGGGACAGTTCCTGGGGACACGGAGACCCTGGAAGAAGCCGCTGCCCGCATCGTCATCGCCGAGGGCGTACCGTGGTCGAAGCCTGAAGCTGAGCGGGTCAAAGAGAACTACGCCGCCAAGCTCCGGCAGCTCGACTACGATCGCGAGAGCGGCCTCGTCGCCGAGATCGAGGACGTGGCGATAGCAGTCGCGACGGAACTCTCCCTGGTCCGAAACAAGCTGCTGAATATCGGCTCCAAAGTGGCACCTCGGATCGCGGTCATGAGGTCCGCTGAAGAGATCAAGGCGATGATCGACGCCGAGGTCGTGTTGGCGTTGGAAGAACTGTCGCTCGATGCTCCTGGCGCCACCGATTTCGACACGCTCCGAGAGTCGTTGCGTCTCCGGTTTGGGGAGCCATCGCAGTGAGGTTCGCTAGGCCGTCGCCGGCCTTAAATTGCCGGCCGCGTCGCCTTCGCTGCAGCGATCAGGTGTTCGAGTTCCTCGCCATTGATGGCGAGCTCGCCGGTCGCAGCATGGACATGGACGTCCGGCATTGGCTCGTCAGTCGCGCGAGCGCCGAGATAGTGCAGGCATTCCCGCAATGTCGTGAAGCTCCGGGCGGGCGTGTCAGATACCCAAAACTGCGCGGTGCATTCGGTTGCGCCGTGTTCGCGCAGGGTGTCGAAAGCAGCATCAGTGGTCATGCGGAAGTCTCCAGCTCAGGCGAAGTTCAGCGCCGGCTTGACGCGCTTAGGCCGAGCCGCCTTGCCCGCTTTCAGGCTAACCACCGAAGAGCGACGCTCCCGCTTCAGCGGCGGTGGGACAACCTCGGCCCTCGCAGGCTTGATGCCACTCGGCTCCATGGGAACGACGGGAGCCGCTGTCGTAGCAGTCGTCAGGGTCGCGAGCCGGCGAGAAGCAACGCGCCCTACGGCAGCTTCAAACTCGCGGGTTTGCTCTTCGACGCGGGTGCTGAAGGCTTCGAACAGTCCGAACATCTGCGGATCTCCTATGCCGCGCCGGGGCGGCTTCGAAGTCGAGAACGCGCCATGCCTCGTTCCGGGTCCATGCCGACAATCAGCAGCTCCAGGGGAGATCGCGCATGAAGCGACATAGAGGCCCGCCTGCGCATTACCTTCCGAACCGCCGCCCCGGCCGGCCACCGGGGATCGTGCCACTGCTGCAGGATCGCGATCGCTTTGCAGTGGCGATCGTGGCCGCGCTGAAGTTCCTGCCGGGATGTCCGGATCCTCAGCGAACGCGAGCCCGGATCGTGAGCTTCCTGCTCGATCCAGATCCCAGAGCCCGTCTTGAGATCAGCCGCGTTATGGACGGGCCCGAGGTCAGCGGCCTGGACATCGCCATGTTCTGGGGTACGCAGACGACGTTCCCCCTGTCCCGCGTCAATGCGCTCAGTGCGAAGGTCTCGCTGATCTTCGATCGCCTGACGAACGGGGCATACTCGTCGTCCGAGAGGCTGTGGATGAGCGACAGCATGACGACGCTCGTCTTCATGATGACGTGCTCATCGGCCGAAGCGTGCGCGCCGGCGACGGAGCGGCTCATGTCCCTGGGCTGGGCAGACACCGTCAATCTGATCGATCGAAAAATCAGCGCGGGAATTATTTCATGCGCGAACTTCCCGGCCATGTCCGGCACGGTCTCCAGCACCAGCACTGCCGGAGCCCCAAATGTCGAAGCGCCCAAACCGTCTGATCGAGAGAGTGAAAACCGCCCTTGGCGGCGACAAGGTCACGTCGACAAAGCAGCGGCTGGAGGAGCAGCGCAGCCTGGTCGAACAGCGCCGCAGCGAGCGCGTGCAGGCCGATGAGGCCGTCACTGCGGCCCAGGCCGCCCGCCTCGCTAACATGGAAGCCGACGACGCAACGCTCGATGCGCTCGACGAGGCGATCAAAGCAGCCGAGGTCACAGTACTTCGCACGGCCGATCGCCTGGCTGTTGCCGAACGACGGCTCACGGAAGCCGAGGAACTCGCCAAGGCTGCGGCGGCAGATGCTGCCCATCTCGCGGTCGCAGAGCTGATCGAGAGTGAACGGGGGAACCTGATGTCCCGGTACACAGACGTCTGCCGCTCGATGCTCGATCTGCTCCAAGATATGGCCAAGGTCGATCAGAACCTCGCAGCCATCGCCAACGAGGGCGGCATCGAGGCGCCTCCTTCCATCGAATCGGCCGCACGGATCCGCGAGTGGGCCGCCAGGGAAGAGCTGATCTCCAGCAAGATCGTGACCCTCTGGACCGATCGCAACGGCAACATCGTTTCCCCCCAGCCTTCCAGCAATCAGATCAAGCGCGATGGCGCTGGGCATTACCTTGAGGCGCCGCCGGACGTGCTCAACATGGGCCGAGCCTGGAACAGCAACCACCAGATGGAGATCCGGGAGAAGCGCTTCCGCAAGGAGGTCGTCTTCGAGCGCGATGCGACGTCGACCTACATCGAGCCGTGGGTCACGAAGCTCGCGTTGCCTGGCCTCGGCGCCGGCCACTCGCCGATCTTGAACGCGAGCCCTCATCGTCTCAGCGTTGACGCGATCGAGCAAGCAGTCACCCGGCTGAACGAACAGCTCGCCGAACTCAACAGCAGAACCAGTCCTCGGAACCAGGTCGAGCGCATGACGCCGGTTTCCGACGCCGAGTCGGACGAAGCAGCCTGATCGGCGCTCGGCTGACGAGTGCCCTCCAATAACCGACCCAGGAGATCGACATGAAAAATACGAAGAGCGTCACCCTCAGTGCGCCGATCCTGTTCCACGACAAAAGCATCCGCGAACTGACCTTCGCCGAGCCGAAATGGAAGGACGTCGAAGAGCTCGGCCCGCCTGATCAGTTGATGCGCAGCGGCGATATGCTGAGCGTGACGACTTTCCCGGCCATCGTCAGCCAGTATGCGGAGCGGACGATCCAGCCGCTGGAGAACTTCCCGCTGCTGCTGATGCTGCCCCTCCAGGATGTGTTGCGGGTTCACGAGGCCATCGGCGATTTTTTTCGGGAGGCCCGCGCGGCGAACGCGGGCTCTACCGTCGGATCGCAGTCGAGCTCGTCGTCGAATGCGGCGTCGGCCTGAGCGACATCGCCGACATGACCATGAGCGAGCTCACGGGATGGAAGCTCGCCTTCCTGGAGCACTTCGAACGCAAGGCAGGAAGGAGACCATAGCATGGTCGATATGAGAGCCCGGGCGGTCATCAGCGCCGAAGACCGCACCCAGGGCGTCTTTGAAAAGATCGCCCGTCGGATGGGTCTGATCTCCAAGGCTGCGGCGCAGACGTCATACGCGACCGCTCGCATGGGCGCCCAGACAGCGCGTCGCATGGAAACGCAGAGCCGCTCACTGAGCCGTATGCAGAGCATCGGTGGCGGCATCGGTGGCCGGATCGGATATGGCGCGGGCGGAACGCTGGCCGCCGGCGCGGTCGTCATGAAGGCCGCCACCAGCGCCCTGTCACTTGAAAAGGCGATGTTCGGCGTCAGAAAGGCGACGGATGAAACTGGGGACGGGCTGAAGGCCTACGAGACCAAGGTGCTCGATCTCGCGCGCAGCTCGGGCAAAGCGAAAGAAGAAGTTGCCGGGATTTTGGCCGGCGCCGCCTTCGCCGGCCGCCCAAAGCAGGAGCTTATGCAGTTCACGGATTATGCCATCGCGGCCACTGGCGCATGGGGAACATCCGCTGCAGAAACTGGCCAGGCGCTCGCCGAACTCGGCAACATCTATCAGGCGAACCAAAAGCGCATCGAGGAAATTGGCGACGCCATCAACACCGTTGCCGACAGCAGCGCTTCGAAGGAGACCGATCTGCTCGACTTTCTCCGCCGCACCGGCGGCACCGGCAAGATGCTCGGAATCTCGGCAGAGAACATGCTCGCGCTGGGCGCGTCGCTGAAGGAAATCGGCGTCCAGAGCGAGGTCGCGGCGACTGGCGTCAACGCCCTCATGACCAAGATCAGCGTCCCCGACGATGGCTTTGACGACGGACTGAAAGCGGCCGGACTGGACGCCAAGAAATTCCGCAAGGCGGTCGAGAAAGACGCGACCGGCGCCATCCTCACGTTGCTGAAGGCTCTCGATAAGCTCCAGGGCACCAAGAAGATGGCCGTGCTGAAGGATCTCTTTGGCCTCGAATATGCCGATGACATCGGCCGCCTCACCGGCAGCGTTGGGCGCCTCAACGAACTACTGACCATCGCCGCGGACAAGAAGCGCGTGCTGGGCTCGGTGCGGGGTCAGGCCGCCATCCTGACGGAGCAGGACTTCAACCGGCTAGATCGGGCCAACCAAGCTATCGATGTGCTGATGGCCCGCATCGGCGGTGGCTTCAAGATCGCGGCCGGCGAAAGCGCGGCTTGGGTGAATCGGCTTGTCGATGATTTCGAGCGGGCCGGAACGGCAGCCGACAAGCTCCTCTCGGTCGTAAAAAACATCGACTCCGCGCTCGGCACCATCGTTCCCAAGAGCAAAGGCAACTCGGTCAAGGATGCCATCAAGGGGTTCGGCGACATCGTAGGTGGCAAGAACGAGGCGCCGGTCGATGCCGACGAATGGCGAGAGGTCAAATCGGAGATCGGCGCGCTCGAAAAGCAGATCGCAGATATCGAGAGCCGCGTGCATCCCTCGCGTCGCGGTGAATTCAATGCCGAGACCGACGCGCTCATGAAGCGCAAGGGCGCACTGCAAAACCGGATCCTCAACTTCGCCAAGGCGATCCCTATTCCGGATGCGCCGTCCTACCTCACGGGCCTCGATCCCTATCTGGTCGATCCCAGGCGCCCGGCCGACGCCCGTGATCGCATGGACGACAGGATCAGGCAGAGCCAGGTCAAGACAGTGAAGAACGCCAAGCTGCCGCCCGCTCGTCCGGCCGGGATCGGCGGCACCATCATGGCGCCGGTTCAGGGCCTTGATAGCGATAGCGCCACCGCCTCACTGAAGTCTGCCACCGAAGCACTCGACCGGGCCATCAACCGGGAGATGAAGGCGCCGTTCCCACCATCGCGCCCGGCCGACATCACGGCCAAGGTCGTCGATCCCGTGAAGGTCGACGTCACCGGCACGGTCGGTATGGACCCGAGCAGCAAGGCACTGATCGAGGTTCGTGTGAAAGCCGAGGGCGTCACCGTCACCGGCATGACAGCGTCAGACTCCGGTAACGTGCGGGCTTCCGTCGGCGCCAGCATGGGCCACCTGGTGAACCGATGAGCCAGCCCAGCCCCACCCCCCACTTTAGGGACCGTGTTGGCCTGCGATGGGCGGCACGGACGCAAGCCCCCGGCATATGGCTAGGTCCAGTATTGCAAAAACGCATTTCGCTTGTCCGGTCGGAGGCCGCATGTCTGTGAAATTGCAAGGAATTCGGGTCTCGCAGCGAGAACTGGCGGGCCTTCTGGGTTTGTCGGTTGCCACGATCCGGGATTGGCAGCGCAAGGGCTGCCCCGTGCTTGATCGCGGCAAAAACGGGCACTCGCACGCCTATGACAGCGCGGCGGTCATCAACTGGCGTCTCGATCGGGTCGCGAGGGCCGCGCAGGGCGATAATGACGCTCGCGAGATGGAGCATCTGCGAACCCGCAGCACGGCAGCAATAGCCAGCCGCATGGAGATGGATCTTGCTGCACGATCAGCGGAGCTGGCCCCGATCGACGAAGCCGCTGCAGCAGTGGCGAAGGAATACGGGATCGTTCGCGCCGCCTTCCGGACGATCCCGGATGTCGCGCCGCTCCTGGCCGGCAAGCAGGCGCCAGAAATCCAGGAGCTGCTTGCCGACAAGGTCAACGCGGTGCTGACGGAGTTGTCGGCGGAGGCGCCGCAATGACCGCCGTCCAGATCATCGGCATGGAGATCGTCGAGCAGCCCAAGCCGAATGCCGGCGGTTCGATCGTACTGGCCAAGTTCAATTGCACCGCTCGCGGCTTCACGATGATCGGCTGCGCGTTGGTGATATCGACGCAGCGTGACCGTCGCAAAATCTGGCCGCCCAAGGGTGTCGGGCAACCCGGAAGCCGATCCGGCTCGATCAGGATCGATGATCAGGCGCTGCTAAAGGCAATGCTCGACGCAGCACGATCAACCTATCGCGAACTGAGGCCCACCATCGAAAGGAATGCAGCATGACGAAACGATCCCCGGCCGCGCAGGCGGCCTACGAGGAAGGCTTCGCCGCCGAGACGAACCGCATACGGGACATCCTCGCGGAAGGCGGGACGGTGGGAAACAGTACGTTGGCCGAGTATCTCGCCTTCGATACCCGGATGTCGCCCGACGAGGCCAAGGCCATTCTTGAGGTCTCGATCGTGTCCAAGGAAACCGGCAAGATGGAGCGTGGTCGGCCGGACGCCGAGGCCTACGCCAAGCGCCGTGCCGCCGACAGCGTGATCGGAACGCGTGAGGCGGCCGAGCGCAGCGTCGCTGCCATTCTGCAGGAGTCCGGCAGCGATCGCAGAACCGCGTCCGCCGCTGCCATCGCCCAAGGCTGGAAGAAAGCCACCGCGTGCATCAACGTTGGCAACGGCTTCGTTGAGGACAAGGAGCCGGCTGCCGGCCCGACATCGCCGACGACCGCCGCCAAAGGGTGGAAAGCCGCGACAGCCCGCGCGAACGCTTCGCTCGACTGATGCGTCCTGCAGTTGGCCTGGCGCTGCTGCTAGCCTCGCTGGGCCTCATTGTCGGCGTCATCGTTCGATAGACGGCATTGGTCTCCAAACCCCGCTCGCGACCACGGATGTACTGGCGCGAGCGGTGGCCGGTTGGAGTATTCGGCACCTCGCTGCAGACAGCCTGATCAGGGATGTGCTGCCGATCCTGAGCAGGCGAGCAACTTACTCCCGCTGGACGTCTATAACCTCCCCGTCGCGCCTGATGATCACGCGCATATCGTCGCCATTCACGTCGATGCCAACGACTACCCAGCCTCGCCGGCCCTGACGCACGCGTTCGACACGTTCCAATCCTTCGCGCCTGGCAATGCGGACAGCGTCGAACTCAGAGATACCTTCCTCTTCAAATCGTGGCGGAGGACGGTCGGGAAACTCGATGATCGGCTCAGGAGGGTTGACCCGTAGCCCATTCGGTCCGAGCTCGATCGTCTGCGCATTGGCTAAGGTCAGCGGCGAGAACGCAATCGCCGTCGCCACCGCAATTAAAACTCTTCGAATCATAGACGTCCTCCCGAGTTGTTGCGGGAACCATGGCGCCGATTGTGGCGGAATTCTCGCTGTCTAAACGGGCTCGACGGCTGACACTCGGTGCGGAACCTGGCTCAGAACAGCGCCGTAGGGGCGAAATGCGCAACCGCCATCAGTGCGAGCCCAAGCACGCCAAGCCCTGCGCCGGTGAAGGCGAGCATGGTCACGCCGGTGATGATTGCAGCCGACGAGACCACAATCGCGATTTGAAACAGGCCGGAGACGACATCGTATTTGTCATCGCGCGCTGAGGAGATGTCGCGTTGGGCCTCGGCCGCCTTGGCACGGACCATCAGCTCCTTGCGCCCCTCGTTCGTCTCAGGCTCGCTCTCGTAGCGCGCCACGGTCGATTGCCAGGAGGCAATGCGCTTCTGCATGCGATCACGGCTCGCAGCGTCGGTCACCCCTGCCAGATCGACCTCCATCGCCTCCGCCGCCGTACGAAGCGTTGTGCCGCGGATCGTCTTGGCCTGGAAGAACGCCCAGAGGTTCGAGGCCTCGACATTCTTGGCGAGCGCATCCTGCTCGGCATTCTTGCCGCCGATCTCGGAGAAAGCGAGAGCCAGCGCCAAGACGGCGATCAGCAGGCCGATGCGCTTGTTTTTGCCGTCCGTGGCTTCGGGAATATGCGCCATAATTTGATTTCGTTCCTAATGTGTGCTGCAGGGCATGGCTTTGTTGCCCGGTGAAAGCAATCGGTTTGGTCAACGGCTTCGACGCAGCGTTACGGAGGACCGGCAGGATGCTGCGCTTTCATCCCATGGAGCGTAGAGCCGCCACCGGCGGAGGGCACCAGGCCTCCGCCGGTGGCGACTGCTCGAAGCACGTCAACGCGTTCGTCTCGCCCTCGGCATGGTATCAGATGCGTCTGCCGCGATGGTCGTTCTACGCATGAGACCGTTCAACTGCTGGCATAACAGGCGTCCCGAGACCTGTTGTGCGTCATAACCCTCGACCCTTAACTGCTGTTTGATCTGGTCTAATTTCCAGCATGCGCCCGACCTGGCGATTTCAAAGGCGCGTTCGACTGAAGTTTTGCCCTGATCCATGGTGCATCACACTTTGCGGATGATGTGGACAGCATTGCCGATCACGTCGGCGGGGCGCTTTTCGCCTTTGGTGCTTTTAAGCATCGTCGCCTGCCTCCCTCGCGTCACGGCAACTGCTTCAAGCGCTCGTGTTCAAACTTGCCGCGCAGTCGTCAACCTCGGCGGAAAAACCCTCTGCGCGCAATTGGTCTCGGACGCTGTCGGCGCTAGAAAATTTGCTAGATTTGGCTAATTCCATTGCTCGCTGAAATGCTTCATCCTTGCGGTCTCTCGGCATCGTTGCCCCCATGCTTGCCGGTTAACATAGCATGGGTTCCGGCCACGGTGTTGCGGGCGTGAAACGCTCTGAATCTCAAAATCAGAAACTACCCGAACGCCGAAGCGAGTTGCAGTTTGACTTTTATCGACTCTGCCAAACGATGGGCGCGAACGATCAAGCGCGACGTGGTTGCGTTGTGGATAGCCGCGCGCGACCCTCGTGTACCGTTGTTTGCGAAAGTGGCGGCTGGTGCCGTAGCTGCCTATGCACTTAGCCCGATTGATCTAATCCCCGATTTCATTCCGGTGCTCGGCTACCTCGACGACCTTCTGATCGTGCCGCTGGGCATCATGCTAGCGGTCAAGCAGATCCCGCCGGCGCTTATGATCGAGTTCCGAGAGGCCGCGGGTGAGCGCCTTGAGCGTCCGGTCAGTCGTGCGGGCTTAGCATTCGTCGTGATCATATGGGTTGCGGCGGCGATTGGGACGGCGTTCTTGTTTCTTCGCGACAATTAACGCGTCGCTAAGGATGACCCGGACAATTCTTTCTATCGGGGAGCAACAACGAGCTTCGGCGGCAGTTGGCTAACTGTCCCAGTCGAAAGTATCGCAATGACCAAGCTCGTTCTGATCGTCGAAGATGAAACCATCGTCCGCATGAACGCCGTCGCGATCGCCGAGGACGCAGGCTACAACGTTGTCGAGGCAACGAACGCCGACGACGCTATGGCGCTCATGGAATCTCGCCCGGGCATCGCGGCCGTCTTCTCCGACATCGAGATGCCGGGATCGATGGATGGCCTGAAGCTGATCCACGCCATCCGCAGGCGCTGGCCACCGGCGGTCCTGATTCTAGCATCTGGCCGCATCATGCCGCACATCGAGGACATGCCGCGGGATACCGCCTTCCTCAGGAAGCCGTATGCGGAACGAGATCTCCTTAAAGCGTTGGAAGCGGCCGCCTAGACAACGCTTCAGAGACAGCCGCCACGATCCTCTGGCCTGGCGCCGGCTTCTCCAGCCACCCGCCCCTAAGGAATACGGGATCGATCGTGTCCTCGGTCGGCTCGCTTCCCGAGAACACCACGAATGGGACGCCGAGGTCGTAGAGGCGCTGCGCAACGTGCTCGCACGATCCATCATGAAGATCGATGTCGAGAAGCGCGACGTCGGGGCGGTCAGCCTGCAGCCATTCGATTGCACTGGCGCATGTCGACAGGATGCCGACGATCTCGAACCCGGCGTCGACCAAAATACCTTCGACGTCCAGTGCGATGATCGTCTCGTCTTCGAGGATGAGCACCCTCGACCGGGGCTGCATCGATTGCATTTGCTGGGTTCCAAATCGCCTGTCACGGCTATGGCCGTCTAATCCGCTAAGATAGTCACGTTATCTCAGGAGAGTCGATGTGGGCCATGCGGGCGAAGGTCTGCGACGCGGTGATCCGCCAGTGCCGCTTGAAACATCCTCTGGGACCTGCGTGGTGGCCCGGCGCGCTCGTTCCCGCGTCCGGAGGGCTCGATGCCCCGCTACTTCTTCGACACCGACAACGGCTCCGAACCAGTGATCGATCTGGCCGGTCGAGACCTACCGGACGACGCAGCCGCTCGCTGGCACGGCCTGGACACCCTGCCGGACATGGCTCGCGACAAGATCGCGGAGGGCGACCATCGCACCTTCGGCGTCGTCATCAGCAACGCTCAGCGCGTCGTCATCTACAGCGCCACGATCGCGCTCATGGGCGGCTGGAAGAACGGTTACGAACAACCCCCGAAATGGAATCCTCGACCGCCGGTCCCCTTCTTGTTGATGAAGCCCAAGGTGGCATCTTAGGCGCGCGAGCCGATGCTAGCCGCCGAGGTGAACGATGAGCGCCGCGGCCTCTGTCACAAGAGGTTAAATGGTTTCAGTCGGCAATCGCGCGAAGCGCCCTGTCCATGCTGAAGACTGAAGTGGATCCGGAGCCAGTGATAATAGCGTACGCCTTGGTCGGCGCGTAGGGCCCTGCCGGGCGTTCCTTATTATCCCAGGTCACGGTCACATCGACGGCATCTTCGGCTGGCCATCCCGTCACTGCGCAGTAGCGCTCGTACACATCGATCGCATCAGATTTGTGGGGCTCAGGAAGCCGTGCTTCGAGATGCGTTTTTTCCCTAAGACCACAAAAGTGCGCCTTGGCGGCCGTTATTGATTTGAAATGTCGGCCGCTTCGCAGCGTCACCTGTTTTGGCATTGTACTTCCGCGATCCGACGGTTTGGAGCGGGCGTAAGGGATCGAACCTTCGTCTTCAGCTTGGAAGCTGCTGCTCTGCCATTGAGCTACACCCGCGTCGTCAACAAAAAGGGACGATGACAAGGGTGACGTCAAGCTGATTGGAGATGCATGCCTAATTGCTGGAACCACGCTCTCGTCGCAAGCGCCTCAGCGCCAAGGGTGGGAACTTCCTAGTCAATTTCGAAAACCAGGTCAGATGGCGCCGGCGGTTTGGGAATTGGTGGCGCCGTTCGCCAGTGAGTCGGACGCCACATCAGGGCCACCTTGCCATCCTCGTGTACCCAAGCAGCGGTTTCCCAGATTTGCCCGGCGGGGCGATAGCGCGCGCGGGCGAGCATAGTGCCGTCTGTAACCTCGACGACGTCGCTGACGTCTTTTCTGACTTGCGGCACGCCCATGCTCCATATCGCTGTCATCGCCGCTCTCCAATGGACCTGACGAACCTGACCCTGCGTTATGCCATGCCTTGCAATGCGTCCAATCTTTCCTGTGCAGTGCGCGAGGAAGGTTCCAGGATGGAATCGAAATCCGTGATCGCTATCGCCGCGGGGTGTCTGTGCCATGTCGGAAGTTTTCGCCCGAAACCCCTCGGTGGACTGACAGTCGATCCACCGAGCTTGGACGTTGCCCGAATCGACCGGCCTAATCATTCTCCAAAGACGCTGCGGCGGGCCTGAACCCCAGGGTCTCGCGGAATAGTCGCCGGCGGAGAGAGGCCTCCGCCGGCGGCGCTTTTCCTGGGAACTTGATGGAATCCAGAAAGTTGTGCGTTGGCGACGGAAGCCGACCACCTAAAGGACGACTACCTATGGCCGAATCGACTTTGCCTAACTCGCCGCCCGCGCGGATGCACAAGCGGATGTGGGCAGGCCTCGCGTTTGTCCTGATATTGCTCGCTCTTTCCGGCTCGAACGAATTCTCAGATCTACCCGTCGACTGATTGCCGCTTGTAGCGCCATGTCGACGTCAATCATCCTATGGGGCCTGTGCCTAGCTGTCATCCTCGGCGGCATTGCCTGGATCTCCATCGCGCCGCACTGGTAGGGCCACCATAGCGCTCCGGCTCCCCCGCCGGGACGTTCCCATGTCCGCCCTCAGAGGTCATCGCGATCAATTGGAAGGCCGGGAATTCTGCGGCAGCCCGACGAGCTCGAGATGTGGATGACGGCGCATTGGGAACAAGCTTCAGCCCATCAGCGTCCTTTGCGCGACGGCGCCCTCGGTTGCGCGCGGTGTGAAATTGGATGGAGCTGGAAATGGCTGATGCAGTCGACAACCTCGAAGACCGGATCGCGATGGCACGCCGCAACATCGAAGACCTGACGGCGCAGGCTACCGGAGCGTCGGGCGCCGCGGCAGAGGAAAGCATCGCCGCCAGGCTCAACGAGCAGCAGGACCGGTTGAATGCGCTTCTTAAGCAGCAGGAGATCCAAGAGCGCGACGGCGCGGCCTAAGGACAAGCGAGAGCTCGGGAGCAACCATGTCCGATCAAAGCGATCCCAACGCACCCCTTCCTGATGTGTCGCCCGAGGATGCGGCTACCGAGCTGGTTGACGAGTATCAGGAGGCGGCGATCGACTATTGCGCTGACGGCGTTCGGGAGGCGAAGGCGGCTGATAATGACGTCGCCATGTATCACTGGCTCAGGGTGACCCGGGAGGTCGTGCGGAGGCTGATCGCGCAGCGCGAGGAGCTCGGTGGCTGAATGATCGAATCTTGCCCGATATCGCCCGTTCGCCCTTAGGGGTTAGGAACGCGCTCTAGGTATTCGCACGACATCATCCTGCTTGAGCCGCACTAGCCAGCGCGCGTACTCAGCCTGAGCATGCTTGACAGCTCTCTCTCGGAGAAAATCCTTGTACCCTTGGAAGACAGGATAGTCGCTCATCACCATGAGACTGTCGAACTTCTGTTCAAGCTGCCCCATCGTGAGCTGCCGCCCGCGGAGGGCCGCAGATTCAACGAAAAGCAAAAACTGCTCGCACAAGATGTGCAGCCGGTACAGCTCTTCCCCGTCGAGATAGTTCTTACCGATCTTGGCCTCGTCGATGGTCGGCCGGTTACCTTCGAACGCCTGTATGCCCATGTTCGGCTCGGTGTGCTTCGCGCGATCGAGGATGATCTGAGAAGCTGTCTTGCCAGTCACGGCAAAATGGAACTTGTCCTGCAGACGCGCATAGAACGAACGGCAGGCAGGCGATTGCGCGTCATAGTCGCTCGACCCAACTTTGAAGCAATCGCGCACCGACGCGTAAATGTTTTTCTCATCTGCCCGGAGGGCCCGCACATCGGCTGCGAGCTTTGCTAGGTTGTGCGGAGCGTCTTTGAGGCGGCGTTCATTCAGCGCGTAGCCATCGACGATATAGGACCGCAGGGTGGCTGTTGCCCACTGGCGGAACTTTGTGGCTTTCGGCCCGCTGACCCGGTATCCGACGGACAGGATCATATCGAGATTGTAGTGCGTGACGTCGTAACTCTTACCGTCGGCGGCAGTCTGTCGGAAAACCTGACTAACTGACGCTTCCACCAGTTCGCCTTCTGAAAATATGTTCTGGACATGGCCGACGATCGTCGGGCGAGATTTTTCGTACAGATCGGCAATCTGCTGTTGGGTGGCCCAAACCGTTTCCGCAGTCAGATCGATATTGAACTGGATGCTTTGGTCACCAAGGCGGAACTGCACCAGTTCCATCTCCAACTGATAAGCGGCGGCATTTGCCGCAGATGCGGCGTCTTTGACGGGCGTCTTCATGTCAACCTCGCTCGATTCGCGCAATCGTGACGCACCGTCACTATCGCGTCCAGTGCGGCATGGGTGTCCACAACCTCAGATGTGGAAAACCTGAACGAAAAGGGATCAGACCGCTCCGCGACACCGTCGCGTGCGGCCTGAAATTCAACCTCTGGCCGGACCGGGAAGAGAGGCGACCACTCCCTTCCTGCCGCGGCCGGCTTAGTCCCCGTCGTCAACAGCACTTCAAACGCAAATGCTATTTCGTTCCCGTCTTGGTCTTGGCATGGCCACTAAGCGGGTCGGTTAGCGAGGGGCAGCTGGGCGAGGCGCTAGTCTGAGATTCGCCGGTCGCGGCGGTGGCAGAGGCGCCATGATTGTCTCGATAACTGGCGCAGGGGGTGGAACGACTGGTTCGATCGGGACTACGCGTGGTGGCGTCGATGGCGGCAATGGTGGCTGTTGAGGAGTGGGGACCACCGGCGCCGGAGCAGTGACCGGTGTCTTGGTCTCTAGCGCGAGCGACAGCAGATATAAAATCACGCCGGCGATTGCAGCAACAATGATGGCGATGCCCAAGTAGATCCGCCAAGCGGAGAAGGCCCGTGGTGCAAGCTGCGGTTCGTCAATCATTCAAGGCCGCATCTTCTCTTGCGCTCGGCCGATCACAGCCGGCTCGTCAGTTAGGGCACAGCGGCGCTCGGCCTTTTCATCGCGGGTGGCGGCGAAAGGCGCCGTGATCATTTGACCAGCGGGTATAGGCCGATGGCAATGCCGGCAATTCCCAGGAACAGCGACCAGATCGCAATCCACGCTGGGATGTGAACAGCCGGATCCGCGTTCCCCAGGTACCAACGGAGTTTGCCCAGCAGCCCTGCGCGCTCAATTATCAACTCGATCTTCTGCCCTTTGGAAACGCCGAGTTCGGCTCTCACATCGTAATCCATCAGGATCAAGTTTTGATCGAGCTCATGCCCGAGCACTGAAGCGAGAACAGACTTGCCGGATGCCGCGGTCAGAACAACGATGCCATGACGGCTGCTGCCGGAGCGCTTCTTATAATGCACCCTGACGCGCCTGCGTCCGATGTCACCCTCTTGAGCCTGGCCCACTTCAAAGTTTGTCGGACCGCTCATTCAACTTTCCTCACGCGCAACGCATGCCCTCGCCATCTTTAGTTTAGGTGCGTATCGGTGGGCGCCTGCCGGAAGCAGGCTATGCCTTCACGCTCTAGCGTCGTGAAAAACTCAGCGTAGGCCGCTTGGTCCGTCTCAAACAGGTCGTTCCAAACCGTCGAGCCTCCGTCGTCGTCAACCACCTCCAACGACCAGCTTTCATCGCCATCGGCCATCCGATAGATTTGAACGTCGACCGTCTCACCGTCGCGTGAAACCTTTCCGCACAAAGGCGAGTGCTCGATATCGGGAATTTCGTCGATCATTGCTTGAGTCCCTTGCCCCGCGCCTGGTCGATCACCGCCGGCTCATCCGTTAGTGTGCGCCGGCGTTCCGCGTTCTCTTGCTCGGTAGCATCCGCACTGCTCAGCGCTTCGTCAACGGCGCCGGCCGCTACACCTCGCCAGCGCTCTTGGGAGGCTTTTCACGTCAAGATGGTCCAGTGCGCCACCGCGCGACCTTCAAGGCATCGTCGAGGCCGAGCTGCCAAAGCGCATCCTGCACGAAATGGAGCGCGCGCTGCGGTGATAACTATTGATCGGGAGCGGTTGCCAATTCGGGCTACTGTTTATTTTTCGTCGACATTACAAAGTCGTCGATCAGGCTTTGATTGATCCGGTCATGCTCATCCGCAGGCAGATTTGCGACAGCTGCTGCGATGGCCTTCGTTATCGCGTTAAGATCGTCTTTGACGTCGTCATAAGGCGGCGCGAGACCGCGCAATTTGTATTCGCAGATCACGTCATTCAATTGGACCGGCTTCGTCAGCGGTGCGGCCTCCCACTCTGCAAAGTGGAGAATGAACAGCGATCGAAGTTCGCTTTCAAGCACCCTGCGCCACCGCCGCCCATTTTGGACGTAAGCCCGCATAAGTTCCAGTTCATCGCTGGCCATAGCGTGATGTGCGACGATTTTAGGTGAATCGGACATACGCTCTCCTACCATCCGCGAATTGTCTCAAAGGCCAGTTCAGGGCAGCTTCACGAGGTCACTAAAATGAGCGCTGCATCGCGGGCACTTGTAAACGTTCATCAGTTGATGAGCGGGCCGAAGTTGCGTGCCGCTTTTTTCGAGGCAGTTTGAGCAAAACGGAACCCCCGACGGCTGGCCGGTAGAGTTCTTGGCGTAGAAGTAGCCGCCGTGCTCAACGAGTTCCTGCCTGCCGGACAGCCTTTTGGTGAGCTCAGCGATCTCGGCGTCCTTCTGCCTCATCGCTTCCTTGGCATCGGCGAGCGTCATCTTGACGTCTGCCATCGTCGCATAGAGATCGGCCATTTTGGCTTTCAGTTCGCCGTGGCTCAGTCCTGCGTCGATCTCACGAAGCCCCTTCACCAGGGCCAACGCCTGCGCGGCAGCGGCAATAGCATGCGTCAGATCCATATTGAGCCTTCCCGGAGCGTCAGAGATGAACTTTGAGAAAGGCTTTGGCGACGATCCAAGCTCCGCGGCAGAAGCAGAACAGAGATAAGAAAAAGCAGACGATTGCGATCGCGCGGGTCGTCTCGATAAGTGGATTGTACCAACGGGGGATCGTTGCCCATTCGGCTCGCTCGACAAAGTTGTGCCAGTCCGCTGGTTGCCAGTATGCCTGCGCCAAGATCGACCAGTTCAAGTAGCCTATCCCCGCAATCATAGCGGCGCTTACCACGCCGCCGATGAAGAACTTAAAGGCTGGGATAAGCGATTTCGTCAGCAGCCGAGCGGCCCCGGCGACATAGGCGCTGTCCTTGGCATAGAGGGCGCTCAGCAACGCGAGAAGTGCAATGATCGCTCCGCCGTTGAGCAGAAAAGTGGCCTTGATCGCTTCTATCCCATACGCGTTGACGGCCGCCATCGCGATCTTGCGCTCGTCATGTGAGCCCTCGCTGGCGACTTTCGCGCCGCCGTCGATGATTTTCGGATGGGCCATTGCTCGATTACTCCTGGATCCATCGGCATCTTGGCGAACCCGCCGCCCCTGTAGAAGCGGCGGGCAGCCTTGGCTCTAGTGGTACCAGAACAATATAAGATAGCCGATTGCGAGCATCAGGTGGGCGGCTTTATCGATCATCAGTAGACCCCGTCGGCCAATTCGGCCGAATGCCGACCACAGCGCGATGCCATGGAAGCAAAGGAGGCGCGTCATCAGGTCTTTAACACCGGCGACGCCTTCATGCGCTCAGAAGGAAACGAACCGGGTACGGGTATGCTTCCCGACCAGAACGGTCTCCCGCTACCACGGCCCTAGATACATCGGCAGGAGCGCCGATAAGGGCGGCAAGCCAGCTTCTCACCTCGACTTTCGCAGGCTTATAGCGCTCACCGATGGTGACGACGACGCTTTCGATGATCGCTCGGAAGGCTTTGCGGGCCTTGGCGCTCTCTTTCATCGCCTCGCTCAATGCGCTGCCCAGCAGGACCATGTCGCGCTGATAGGCCTCGATGGCGGCAGGATGCAGCGTCGTGACCTTCCGCTCGCCTTCCAAGAACTCCAGCCGCTGCTTCAGCTCAGCGCGCTCGGTGCGCAATGGCGGCATGCGGCGGGTCGCATCTTCGTGGCTCAAGACGCCTGAGCCGATAGCATCAACGATCCGGTCGATGTCGCGCTCTATCTCGGCAATGCGGCGCTCGATCTTGCTGCGTTCGCGGGTCTGCCCGTCTGCCTCCTTGTTCCTCTTCTCATTGAAGGTGGCGATGTAGCGCGCCATCGCCTCGGGGTTCGAGAGCTGCTCCCGCATTCCCTTGATGACGGTCTGCTCGATGGCATCGACGAAGACCCGGCGCTTGGCATGTGCCGCTCTCGCGTGCGGCGCTACAGGCGATCAGCACCCTGCCACGCTGCTTGCCGTCAATGCGCATGCCGCCGCCGCAGTGACCGCAGCGCAGGAGCCCGGACAGCAGCCGCGTCGCGCGCGGTGTGTAGGGAGCCCTGAGCCCCTCCTTCGCCTTGAACCTATTCTTCCGCGCGGTGGCGACCTCGAAGAGGTCAGGCGGAACGATCCGCAGGTCCGGGCGATCCTGCCGCTGCCACTCGCTCTCGGGGTTCGGCCGACTTACCCGCTTCCCCGTCTCGGGATGGCGGACCATGGTGACCCGGTTCCAGAGCATCGTTCCGCCGTAGATCGGGTTGAGCAGGATGCCATGACCGCGCGTCGCATTGCCGTTGATCGTGCTGGCGTTCCAGCGCGTGCCGCGCGGCGGCATGACCGCGTCGCGGTTCAGGCCGGCGGCGATGTCGCGTGGCGAGGTGCCCTCGGCATACTCGGTGAAGATGCGGAGGATGATCGCAGCCTCGTCCGGCTCAATAGCAAGCTCGCCCGGTCGGCCGAGCACAGGCCGATAGCCGTAGCTCCTGCCGCCGGGGCTCCTGCCACTGCGCAGGACGCCGGTCATGCCTCTGCGGACCTTCTCAGCGCCATCCTCGCGGAAGAGCTGACCCACAAGGCCCCTGAGACCGACGAGGACCGTGCTGGCCTTGCCCTCGTGCACGGCAATGAGGTCGATGCCGGCGAACTTGAACCGCTTGTGGAGGCCGGCGAGGTCTTCCATGTCGCGCGAAAGGCGGTCGAGAGCCTCGACGATGACGACGTCGAACTCCTTGCGGCCAGCCGAGGCAATGAGGTCGATCAGGCCATCTCGATTGAGCATTGAGCCGCCCGAGCGGGCGGCATCGCCGAACCGGCGGACGACCTGATAGCCGTTCTTGACCGCATACTCGTCGCAAAGCGCCAGTTGGTCGTCGATGGATTTGTCGTTCTGGTTCTCGGTCGAGTACCGGGCATAGAGGGCAGCGCGCTTCATGACCGCCGCCCTGCCCGGCCGGAGCGCCGAGCCCCGTCCAGCTGGAACATGGGCCGCATAAACGCGACCTGCTCGGGATCACCAAGACGGAAGCTCGAAGGCGGACGGTGGGCGGCGCACTCCGCAAGTGCCTCGATCAGATCATGCAGCGGTGACGAATTCAGCATCGGGCTTCTCCTGCCATTTGCCCTTAGCTTAGCGGATGAGGCGATTGACATTCTAGTCAACGATGCGTAGTTTTTTACGCCTACCCCCAAGAATTCGAAACGGCTATACAGCGCTCGCAGGAGGATGTTTGCTTCGGCGGCTACTACCCTAGCGGGGCTCGGGTCAATGCCGCTGCTTGGCCTGCTGTGCCCGAATACAGCGGCCTCCGGCATCTGTTCTCCCGTGCCCGGCCCTTCGCTTTCCAAGCTGCGCAGCTCCGTTGCGGCGATGTACTCGTTCCGCGACAACGAGCGGGAGCCGGGTTCGATAGAGGACGGGAACAATGACCGCCTCGTCTGGCTTGTCCTATGCCGGATTGTTGCGTTGCCGGCGGCCCGCCCGATGGAGCCTGAGATGTCGGACCTACCACCACGCCAGCACTGGACCGACTTGCTCATCTGGATGGGTGTGGCCGTCACCATCGCGGCATTCGCCTACCTTGGATTGGCACATCAATGGCGAGGTCCTGCCGTCGTTCCGGGCGCGGAGTGGTCATCTAGCTCACCGCGCCGCTGATGCGCGCCATCACCGCGTCTAAGAAGCACTTCACGGAGCAAAGTCTATGGCATCCATCATTGAATTAAACGGGCTGAAAGTCGGCGACCGCGTCACGCTTTCGTTCGGCTTCGTCGACCACGTGGGTAGCGGCAACTACGAGGTGCTGCGCATTCTGCCGCCGGCGGTTGATGGCGAGGTCCAGTACCGGGTGCGAGGCGACGACGGCTACGAGCGCGCTATAGGGCACCGGCAGATACTTGGCGTCGCCCACAAGCGGGCAGAGTGATCGAGGGCCTCACCGCAACGCGGACTGGCCCATCGAATTAATGGCAGCGGCGACATCGGCCACGGCCTCGTCTATCGCTTGCTGATCCATCGTTGCTTTCTCTTTCGGATTGCCAGCCTCAAACTTCATCAACGCGAGATAGATCGCATCGCCGGTCTCGTCCTGCACCTCGACCTTGAAGTCGGCATGCTCGCCATTCGGCAAGCGCTCCCGGATGATATCGACGAGCGCATTCTGCGCCTCGTCTTTCGCGGCGATGTAGTCAGGCAACTCCACCCCCTCATCGTCGGCATCGACAACCTTCCCATTGTCGGTCGTGAAATAGAACTTTGGCATAGCTCGATCTCCGGTTCGTCGTTCTGCAACCGAAGGAGCAGTCGCAAGTTCCGGGACCTGCGACGATGGAGCGCTTGCGGATTGTTTTCGCCCGTGCGCAGGCTGAATTGCTGGACCTGCGACCGACCAGTGGCTCTGCCCTGCGGTTCGATGCATGCCATTCCGAAAAATTGTCGCTGAGCCCGACGTGCTCAGCGAACTATCTGCCGCGTTTGATGCCACGTGGACCGAGATCGGCCCAAGTATCCCGCCGTTGTCGCAAGCAGCGGCTCGGGAGTATCTCGGCGCTGTCATCATGGGTATTTGGCAGCCGCTGACAACCTCGTGAGCAAGGCGCTAGTGAAATATCGGCGGGAGCCCGTATTGCCTATCATGGGCATAGAGCGCGACAAGGCCTGAGTGCCACTGACGCGGTCGGCGCGTTGCCGCCCGATAGCAAACCGCACGATCATGTCCGCATTCGATGTGCGACACTACACAGCAAAATAAGCCGACCGGCAGACGCCTCTCTCAGCAGCTTCCATATCTCTGCATAGACCGGCGGGCGCAGCGATCTCGACAAGGGACCAAGTCCAACTTTGCTGCTTCTCTACCATGCAAAGGCAGGTCGCGGCTCTGTGCCCTGCGGCCGAGCTGGCTTCTACGGCTAAGCAGGAAGCCATGATCTGATCAAACGTTGGAACGCGAGAATTTAGCAAGAGCATCAGCCCTCCGAGGCATAGGATTACGGCCAGCCCGGTAACGAGGCGGGAATGCATGCCCATTGTTTTCACCCTCTTCTGGGTAATGAAGATTGTGACGCGGCACGTTTCGTCGTTGACCTACCTTTCAGCCTCCGTCCGACCGGTTAAGAATTGGTCACGAAACCTGATAAGGGACAGGGAGATCGGGCCTGTTGCGCGCGCGGCAACGATGGCTAGGAGAGGGCAAGCGGCCTCCGGCAAATACTTCGCGTCGTTTAAAGGCGGCCAGAGTGATCGAAGGGATCACGCTATTGCCGCCGCACCCCAACTTGTCGCAGGATGAAGTGGCTGGAGTAACCAGCGATGACGAACGTGCGTCCCCATGCCTTTCCGAACACTCTTGGCCGAGCCGGACGAGCTGCTAGCTTTGTCAGCAGCCTTCGACACAGCATGGGTCCAAATTGGACCCCGGGTTCCCCGCCATTTCAGGGAAGCAGCACGAGAGCATCTCGGCGCTATCATCTTGGGGCTCTGGCAAGAGGATGGCACGGAAGAATTGGCAAGCCGCGCAATAGCAAAATACTTGGCCGATCCGCGCGATTTTACCTCTGGTCCGGACGGCTATGAGGCCTAACCAGCCACCCCCAGACCTCGCAATAGGCGACCGCGTGTTCTTGGCGCTGGACCGGAACGGTGCCGGTGAGTTTGAGATAATCCGGATTATGCCTCCGGCGGTCGATGGCGGGGCGCAATACCGCGTTAGGGGCAATGACGGCCTTGAGAGGGCAATCGGGCAACATCAGGTGCTCCGTGTGGCTTCTAGAGCTGTCGAGTGATGGTGTAACCAGTGCGTCGTCGATCATAATTCTTCAAGATATGCAGTATCCGTGCGGCGCGCATTGACAGGCTCTATTGCCGGTGGTCCACCAAAGACAGGAGGACCACAAATGACAGAAGATCAATCATCGCTGATCGAGCTCGCAGCGGGCATCGTTGCCTCGTACGTCGAGCATAATAGCGTCACCGCAGCCGACCTGCCGGAGCTGATCAAAAACACCTATGCAGCGCTCGCCAAGCTCGGAGAGCCGGCAGAAGCGGTGCCTGCTGAGGCTGCCCCGATCCCAGCCATATCGATCAGGAAGTCGGTTACCCCCGATTTCATCGTCTGCCTCGAAGACGGCAAGCGGTTCAAATCGCTGAAGCGCCACCTGATGGCGAGCTTCGACATGACCCCCGCTCAGTACCGCGCGAAGTGGGGCCTTCCGCCGGACTATCCGATGGTCGCGCCGAACTATGCCGAGCAGCGCTCGAAGCTGGCGAAGAACATGCGTCTGGGGAAAAAGCCGTCAGCGCCAGCCGCCAAGCCGACGCGTAAGAAGTCCGTCTGACACCACCCTGCTCTGCGCTCATTGAGACCATGTCCGCCTTCCCCGCGTCTATCAAGGCAACGGCGCTATCGCCGCCGCCGGGCCGCATCACGCGCGGCGGCCTTGCCCTTGTCCCACAGCGTCCAGCTGTGGCCCGTGCCCCGATCACGAGGATCGAATGGCTCGCCGCCGAATGTCGCTATGAACCATGCGGCGTCCGCTGGATCGGCGAAACAGTGCACATTCCACCAGTCCCCGTCATAGACCACGGAATGGCCACGCGGCGAGTGCGAGCGGTCCTTGCACGCCTCTTCGATCGCCTCCTGCCGGAGATACTGCTCACGGGTATCAAGCGCCCGCAGCGCGACCTGATGCGGCCATTGAACGTTGATCTGCGACGTCGACAGCTCGCCCTTGCGATAGACCATGGCAGCGTTCAGACCTCCTCGATGAAAGGAGGTCGGCGTCGGCCAAGCGTCATCACCATGCGGGAATGCTGATCGAGATCGTCTTCTACGCCGCCGGCCATGTGGGGCTGTCCATCGACCGTTACCGACGCGACAGTGCCCCCAATCGCGAGCCGGGCGCAGGCGTGCCCGCCCTCGTGCACGGCGATGCGGCGTGTTGGGGGCAGCAATGTCCGGCCGGTGACGACGGGGCCGAGAAGCGTGTCCGCCCGGCTCTCTTCTGCCGACTTGAGGCTCAGGCTGGGGCCGGGCTCGTCGTCCGCAGCGCCCACGAGCGGGCTTTCGGCGCAGCAGGAGTAGAAGGATACCTCGGTCATGCGAAGTCTCCCCGGCTCTCGTCAAACTCGACGATGAGCCGCTCGCAATTCGCGCGGATGGCATCGACGCCGGCGATCATCCGGCTGGCCATCGGCTCGTCGTAGGTCGCCGCGTACTCCTCAACGCGACCGAGCAGCTCAGCGCAAAAGAGCCGGGCGAAGGCAATGGCCTCCTCGGCCGGGACAAGCTCTGCCGCCTCGCGGGCCATGCTTGCATCGATCTGGCGGACGCGAGCCTCGGTCAGGCGCCTGTCCGCTGCGGTGCGCCCGTTTCGGGCCGGATCGCGCAAAAAATTGAGATAGCCCTGCACCACCGGCACCAGCGCGTACTGGTTGCGTTGCGCCTTTGGAAGATGACCGGCACGCACGAGCTGGCGCAGCCGCTCGGGGGTGATCGTCAGCAAAGCGGCAGCCTGCTCGGCGGAGATAGTGCCAGCTTTCGGCTCGGGATCGGGAGATGTGGCGGAGGACATCAGGAGCCTAATTCACAAAAGAGAAACGGGAATTGAGAAAGTCGAGAAACGCGCAAATTCCGGGGCCTCGGCGGCGCAGGGGAAACCAGTCGCCAGAAGGCCCCGAGGCCGGGGGGGCCTCCAGCGACAGGGCACGGACAGGGGCAGCAGCGCGGGCGACAGGGGCCGCCGCAAGGCGGGAGGCGGGCTGGCTAGCCTTGCCGAAGGACGCCGCTGTGGCGGCTCCTTAGGGCTGGTGCCCAGGGACCGCATCACCGCGTTTCCCGCGCCAGCGCGTCTCGGATCATCTTGGCAAGGTCAGCCGCCTGCGCACGCGACAACATAGCCCGCACCTGCCCGCCTGTGCCCCCGATCAGGGTCAGCGACACCGCACGCTGCCCGCTACGTGCGACATCGGGCTGGACTTGCATACGCTCGATGAGCAAGGGCATGACCATCAGCGCCCCCGACCAAGGAGCGCCGACCGGGCACCATCGAGCCAACGCGATCCGCGCTCGGTCATGGGCATCTCGTCCAGACGGCGATTGATCTCGCGTGCCAGATCACGGGCGACGTCAGCCTGCATGGAGACCAAGACATCGCCGGTGCCGATCAGCCCAAGATCGATCTCGATCTCGACGCGGGAGCTGCCACGAACGCGATGCGCGGTCGCCCGATACGCCCTTGCCGTCGAGCCATTGCCGCACATCAGGACCGGCATCACGCGCTCCTGACGACGCGTTCGACCCGGCCAGTCATGGCCGGCTCAACGCGGGCTGCGAGGAAGTACGCATCGAGGTCGCTACGGCGATAGACCACCGTATTTCCGATCCTATGGAACGCAGGGCCTGAACCGAGCGAGCGCCAGCGCTCAAGTGTCTTCGCGCTCTTGTTCAAGTACAAGCCAGCGTCTTCGGGGGAGAGGAGGTCGTCGGGGTTCATTGCCGTCTCGCTGAATGGGGGGCGATGCGGCACTGTGCGGCGTCATGACTTGAGCGCCAAGTGGAATAACAGAGCGCTACATCTGGCTTTATTTTGTGCGCTTCGTCACAACACTACGGATCAGCGTCTCAGACGGCATGTGATCTGTCACGACGAGGCATGAATGCCTCACAAAGTCGGTGAACCCTGTCCGGTGACCGCGTACGCCGTCAGTCAAGGACAGGAACAGCGGCCACAAGGCGTCGGCGAACAAGCGGGCGCGGCTCATAGGGCGGCAGCGTCCGTCCAGTGCGGCGGCCTCGTTCAGCAGGCGGTCGCGTTCCTGTTCGATCTGGCGAAGGAGATCAACGGACAAGAGAGGATCGGATGCCTCATGCGGGTTGATGGTCTGGGCGACCGCGCTGCATCTAAGGCCGCGCGTCTTCTGCACATGGGCCAGCTCGGCAAGGGCATCAGCAGCCCGGTCGAGCATCGTGACCTGCTTCTTCACATCGGCGAGGGCAGGCTCGCGCCATTCCGACCGGGCGCGGTGGTGATGCATCGCTTCCAGCGCGGCTATCATGACCGCGTGAGAGACCCAGCTCGGATCGCGCCTGATGCCGACGCGGCGAACCATGGCGGCGAATGCCGGCATTGCACCCTGATGCATGAGGGAGGTCAGTCTGACGTCGATGTCCTCAACCGTCATGAAGGGCAGGTCGTCGGCGCGGCTCTCCTTGTGCGGCTCGACCATCGCGCGGAGTGCGTCGATAGAGGTGTTCGCCCGCGATGCTGTGGTCGTGATCATGCTGCTCTCCTGAAGTGGTTTGCGAGACGGTGAGCCGCCGCGTGCGCGGCGACCACTGCCCCGAGCCGGGCGATATCCGGATTGGAGTTTGCCGGGACGATGCGGGGAGACCAACTGAACCGGACTTGGGCAGGATCGGCCGGGATCAGGATGGCCTCGACCTTGGGGACGGGGCAGGCGGCTTGAGCCGCCGCCCTCCCCCGGATAGGTCCGTTGCAAGTATAACTTAAGGCAGTTCCTATAGGTGCAACGGACCTGTCCGGGGCGGTGACACCGGCATTCTCGGCATCACGCTTGCGCTGACGGTAGAGGGCAGCGCGGGAGATACCGAGCCTCCGCGCTTCGGCACTTGCGCTCTCTCCATCTCGACCTTGCTGATGGTCTCCTGCAACGCGCCCCGCTCGCGCTGGCCACTCTCGATCAGCGCAGCCTTCTCGTGCTTGGCCGCCTCGATCAGCGCGGCATCAAGCTTCGCCCGTTCGGCAATCTCCTTGATGGTCTGCGCCGTGACCTTGTCGCCCTTCGCCAGAAGCTCCTCGACTTCTGTCCGTGTTGCTTCCGTGGTGCTGGGAGAGGCAAGATCAATCAGGGCGCGGGTAGAAAGCCGGCGCAATTGCGCCGACTTTTCAATGCCGATGTTCTCAAAGATGTTGATGAACTCTCGCGCACGGCGATCAGACATCCCGAGCCGCTTCTCAGCCCACCCTCCGAAACCACCCTCCTCGCGGTGGTAACGATACAAAGCCCGCGCTTCCGCAAGGCGCTCACCGATACTCCATGCACTGACGGCAAAGGTCCTCTCGACATCGCGAGCGATGGCTTCGAGCTGCTCATCAGGGGAGGCCACAAGGGCCTCCCCGCTGTCGTTCCTGATGGTGATGACGTTTGGGAACCACCACGGAGAGAGGAGCGTTGATCGATACATAGTTGATGTGCGGAATGCTGCGCAGGCTGAGACCCTAAGCGCAGAGCAGTCGCCGGCGGGGAGAGGCTCCCGCTGGCGGCGAACCTTAAGAGTGGTCTTGCGCCGCCGCAACGATTGGCGCGGTCGCCTAGCGGCGATCTGGCGTTTTTGCAGGCATGATCGCCTGATGATGTCGATGGAGTTCTGACATGAGCCAAGTTCTCGACGGTGGCTGATTATGCGGAAGATTGCGCTACTCGATCGAAGGCCGGCCTCTTGCCGTGAACGCCTGCCATTGCCGTGATTGCCAGCGCCTTACGGGCTCGGCATTTGCCGTCAACGCTATGTTCAACGCGAGTGAGGTCAAAGAACGTGGGGCATCGTGGTCAGATGCGGATCGAAGTGGCACTCCCCCTGGAGATCGGAAATGGCAATGCGCTGAATGCAAAGTGCTGCTTTATGCAGACCATCCAGCCTTCCCCGACATGAGGTTTGTTCGCGTCGGCACGCTCGACGACGGTAGCCAATTGCAACCCGACGCCCATTTTTTAGTGCGCAGCAAACACCGGTGGGTTGTGATCCCGTCTGATGTGCCCGCTTACGAAACTTTGCCAGATCGAAGAGTATCCAGCGCCGGTGCATAGGCGCAACCTGACAAGCAGGAGCAGCAAGGCAAGTCCCCGCCGCGCAGGGGTGCACGACGGGGTAGTTGGTCTCGGGAGAAGCTAGAGAATGCGGTTGGAAGGTTAATGACTGCTGAAGAGCCTGCCTGACCGCCGCCTTGGTCAGCTCGTGCCCTCGTCGAGGAGCTGCGTCACCGTCTTCTTGGTGATGCCCGGCTCGGCCAGCTCCGCGTCTCGGAAGATGCGGGCCTCGTGAATTTTGGCCGCCGTTATCCCGATGTCCGTGAGCTTGGTGGGAGTATTATTCTGTTCAGGAATAATACTTGGCTGCCCGGCCTTAGCGACTTCCCCGCGCTCCTGACCTGCATCAACTTCATCAGCGAGGCGGCGCTTGGCTGCGGCCTCGATCTCCAATGCGTCAGCCTGAAACCGATGCGCCGCCGCGATCTGGCTGTCGTGGGCGCCCTTGTCCTTACGGAACATGTGCTCCAGATCGGCATTTGGAAAGCGCGCTTCGACGCGATGGATATGCCTGGGGGAATGGATGACGACTGGATGGAGCCTAGGAGCCCCGCAAGACCGCAAGGCGCTCAGTGATGTCGTAGAGGTCACGGACGGCAATCAGAGGGCCCGAGCGCGCTACCACAAGCCGCACGATCTAGAGCCAATGGGAGGCTGGTTCACCGAGGCCGGGGACCCGCTAGGATGGCCGCCAACACACTGGCGGAAGGCTCCACCTAGGCGGTTAGTGCCGCCGCAGCGTCCTGTGCCCCCGACCTCGCAGAATGCGGTCTTTGAGATCGACTAGCGCATCAGCGCATGCGCTTGGCATCGAACGCCGGCGGGCCAACGCGGGTTCGAGCGCAGTTTACGTAACGATAACTCGTCATCGGAATAATGGTCCGATGGAACAGTTTCCAAAGAGCGACGATAAGCGAAGGCATCGCCGCGTACCGATCAACCTCGGAGGTCGCCTGATGCTTACGACCCGTGAGGAAGTCCCATGCTCCGTAATAGACATGTCCCCCGGCGGGCTTAGCTTGCATGCAAACGTCGAGGTGAAGCGCGGCGAGCGTATTGTGGCCTACATCGACGAGATCGGGCGCGTGGAAGGGTTCGTGGCACGACGGACTAAGGGGGGTTTTGCCATGTCGATAACTGCCACTCCACGCAAGCGAGAGGATTTGGCCGCAACGCTCACCTTTCAAGCGAACCGCGCGGACCTTGAGATCGGGGAGCAGCGAGAGGAGCCTCGCAAGCCTGCTAGGCACGACAAGACCGAGATCGTTCTGGCGGACGGCACCTGCTATGTGGCGCGCATTCTAAATGGATCGTCCTCGGGCGGCGCGGCCATCAGTGCGGCACCAGTATCGGTCGGCATGAAAGTGTGGATTGGCGGCCGCGCATCGCTCGTTCTGCGGTCCAACAACTCAGAGCACGCATTCCGCTACCTTTGAGCAAAAAATGCGATCTCGGCCGCCTTATTGATGCGGCGGCGGTTCGGGTCCCGCTCGTCATCGGGGTGACAGTGCAAGTATCGGCGATGAACGTGCTTCAGCCCGTCGTCGCATTTTTGCGACATAAGCGCCGACAATCGCCGCATCGAGGCGGCATCAAAGAAATTGAATTGCTCCAGCGACAAGTTTCAATTACGGCAGAATTGCGACGCAAGCCTTTCTGATGGCGGAATTTCAAATGGCGACACGGCATTCGACAATCGAGACGCGCGCGCGGCAATTGTTCGAGCGCGAGAACAAGCAACCAAGCGTTCTGTGGGATTTCCAGACCACTCATGACGGCCGTAGTGATAGGTCCAAGCTCGCCCTCGCGCCGTCGTCCAAACAGAAATACATGGTGCTCGCTGAGTTGGAATTGGTCTGCGTTGGCCACATCGAGCCGGAGTAAACGACCTCGTCGCAACTCTACGCCGATCAACAAGGCCGTGCTTTCGACGACCCCCGTTACACAGCCTTTACTAATCCCACTCGCACAGATTGAGCTGCATCTCGAAACAGGAGTATCGAGGTGCAGCTGAAGGACTGTTCGGGTGCTGCTTCTCACCGTAACCGGGATCATGATCTTGGCGATTTGGGTTGGCTGGCGCTTTGGAAAAAACGTCCGCTGACGCCGGATTGATCCAGAGGGCTCGCACCGCGCCTTCGAAGCACGGGGCCAATCGACGTCAAGCTGCAAGCGATGCATCCCACGAACCCACGGAAACAATACGTAAATCTTGGTCCGTTCCGGTGTAGCTATTTTGGTTGCTACGCACTCCCGCTACCATCATTTTTCTTCAAGTAAATCAGATTCTTAGTCGAGCGCGGGCGCTGCGTGTTGCCGTGCCGGCTCTAGTCTCGATGACGGTTTTTGCCCCGGCGATCCGACCCGAATGGATTGTTGGACCGTACTCGCATGCAGGCTGGATGCACGGCCCCTCATGCTCGCGCACCGCCCGTGAGAGAGCGTCATTCCGACCGGCCGGATATAAGAGCGCTGAATATCGGCAGAATAAATATAATAGCCGAGCAGCATCGCTTCGGCTCGTGGCTCGCCAAATGCCAACTATGATCGTTTGCGAGACGAGCACCGTCGAGACGCCTCAAGTGCTCGCAGGTCTTTCAAGCTGAAGCGAAAAATGTGGGAACGATCATGACAGCCAAAAGCATGTTCAAATGGCTTTCGACCGGCGCCCTGACTCTCGGTGCCGCCATCGCCTTGCAAGGCGGCGGCCTCGCCCAAGACAATGGCATCGCCCTGCCCGCTGCGATCAAGACAGCCGGGCACATCGTCGTCGGGATCGAATCCACCTACCCGCCGATGGCCTATCGCGACCCCAAGACGAACGAGCGCGTCGGCTTCAACGTCGAACTCGTCACCGCAATCGCCAAGGAACTCGGCATCCCCGTGAAATGGGAGGAGATGAGCTTCGAACAGTTGATGACATCGCTGACCACGGGGCGCATCGACATGATCGGTACCGCGATCAGCGACCTGCCGTCACGGCGCGAAAAACTCACTTTCGTCGACTATCTGGCCACCGGCGCTCAGCCCTTCAGCTTGGCGACCAAGACCGGTGAACTGAAGAGCAGCGCCGACCTCTGCGGCAAAACCGTCGGAGCCCCGCGCACCACGAGCTACATGCCGGTCACCACGGCCTGGAGCGAGAAGAACTGCGTCGCCGCCGGCAAGCCCGCCATCGCCATGAGCGGCACGGCGGGCGCGTCGGCGACCCGCCTCGACCTCAAGCAGGGTCGCCTCGACGCCGCCGTACTCGGGCCGGAATACGTCGCCTATCTGATGACCGACGAGCCCGGCGCCTACGCCCTCATCGGCGATACCCTCAACAAGACGCTCTTCGGCTTTGCCTTCACCAAGGCGCAGACCGAATTGCGCGACGCCGTCGCCAAGGCGACGACCGCAACGATGAAGAACGGCGCTTATGCCAAGGCACTGAAGACCTACGGTCTCGAACGACAGACACTCTCGGAGGTCTCAATCGACGCCGGCCAGTGAGACGGAGCCCTCGCGCAGAGAGGGCCCGGCATGTTTTATTCAGTCGGCGAATAGACGGCGCCGATAAATCATAGCGCTCCCGCCGCTGGCCGCTCGCCTGCGGCGGATCATTCGATATGATCGCGGCTCGGCATCAAGCCGGTTCTGGCCTGACAAGACCGAGGGTTGGCCCCATCACCGTTCGAGGCAGAATGACCGCAGAGCTTGAAACCCTCGTCGTCGTCCCGCGCCGTCACTATGGCCGGATGGTCGGCGCTGCCTTCGTCTGCCTGGCGCTCGCCGCGATCGTCCACGCTTTTGTCGTCGGGCAGATCGAGTGGAATTACGTCGCCGAATTCCTGACCGTTCCGGTGATCATGAAGGGACTGGTCAACACCATCGTCATGGCCATTCTGGCGATGCTGGTCGGGATCACGCTGGGCGTCGTCTTCGCCGTGATGCGGCTCTCCAGCAACCCCGTGCTGTCGACGACGGCGCTCGGCTACATCTGGCTGTTTCGCGGCGTGCCGGCGCTGCTTCAACTGCTGCTCTGGTTCAACTTGGCGCTGATCTTTCCCACCATGGGCATTCCCGGCCTGTTTTCCGTCAAGACCGTGGAGGTAATGACACCCTTCGTCGCGGCGCTGCTCGGCCTGGGCATCCAGCAGGGCGCGTTCACGGCCGAGGTCGTGCGCGCCGGCCTGCTCTCGGTCGATCAGGGACAATACGAAGCGGCGCAGACGATCGGCATGACGCGGCTGCAGCTCCTGCGCCGGATCATCATGCCCCAAGCGATGCGCGTGATCGTGCCGCCGGTCGGCAACGAATTCATCGGCATGGTCAAGCTGACCTCGCTCGCCAGCGTGATCCAGTATGCCGAGGTCCTGCACAGCGCCCAGAACATCTACTATGCCAATTCGCGCGTCATCGAACTGCTGATCGTCGCCGCCTTCTGGTACCTCATCGTGGTCACGGTGCTGAGCCTGATCCAGGGCCGGGTCGAGGCGTATTTCGAGCGCGGCGTCGCCCGCTCGCCGGGGCGCTGAGGAGAGGCCCATGACCACGATCGCCGTTCCCGCCTCCATCCCCGCCGTCGCCATCGACGCCGATCATCTCGCAGGCGCTCCGCTCGTTCTCGCCCAGAAGGTCGAGAAGCAGTTCGGCACGCTCAAGGTTCTCAAGGGCATCGACCTCGCCATCCACAAGGGCGAGGTTGTCTGCATCATCGGCCCCTCCGGCTCGGGCAAGAGCACCTTCCTGCGCTGCATCAACCAGCTCGAACGCATCGACGGCGGCGCGCTCTTCGTCTCGGGCGAGCGCGTCGGCTATCACCGCGAAGGAAACAAGCTCTACGAACTCGATGACAGCGCCATCGCACGCCAGAGGCGCTCGATCGGCATGGTCTTCCAGCGCTTCAACCTGTTCCCCCATTTGACCGCGCTGCAGAACATCACCGAAGGCCCGGTCCAGGTCCTGAAGGAAAACCCGGGCAAGGCGCGCGAACATGCGCTGTCGCTGCTGGAGCGCGTCGGCCTCGCCGACAAGCGCGACGCCTATCCCGCCCAGCTCTCGGGCGGCCAGCAGCAGCGCGTCGCGATCGCGCGTTCGCTGGCCATGCGCCCCGAACTGCTGCTCTTCGACGAACCGACCTCCGCCCTCGATCCGGAACTCGTCGCCGAGGTTCTCAAGGTGATGCGCGACCTCGCCGGGACCGGGATGACCATGGTTTGCGTCACGCATGAACTCGGCTTCGCCCGCGATGTCGGACACCGCGTCGCCTTCATGGATCAGGGACAGATCGTCGAGATCGGAAAACCCGCCGATATTCTCGCCAACCCGCGAGAGCCGAGAACGAAAGCCTTCATCAACGCCGTCCGGCACTAGAAACAGGTGAACACCATGCTGAAATCCACCCTCCTCGCGGCCTCCGCCGCCGCCCTTCTGGCCAGCGTCTCCGCGGTATCCGCCCAGGCCCTGCCCGCGCGCATCCTCGACAAGAAGACGATCGCCGTCGCCAACGTCCCGAATTATCCGCCGCTGGAATTCAAGGATCCCAAGACCGGCACGCTGACCGGTCTCGATATCGACCTCGGCAACGCGCTCGCCAAGAAGCTGGGCGTCGAGATCAAGTGGGAGGAGATCAGCTTCGAGGGCATGATCCCGGCACTGACGACCGGTCGCGTCGACATGATCCTGAGCGGCATGAGCGACCTGCCGGCCCGCCGCGAAACCCTCGATTTCGTCGATTACCTGGCCTCGGGCGCTCAGTTCTACACGAACGCCGACCGCAAGGACGAGTTCAAGGACCTTGCCGCGCTCTGCGGCAAGAAGGTCGGCGCGAGCCGCCGCACCTCTTTCCCCGGCGAGATGGCCAAATGGAGCAAGGAAACCTGCGAGGACAAGGGCAAGCCCGCGCTCGAGGTCGTCGGGACGGAAGGTTCCGCCGATGCCCGCACCCAGCTGCGCCAGAAGCGGCTCGACGCGGCGGTGCAGGGCAGCGAGACGCTGCCCTATCTGATGGACCAGGAGAAGGGCGTCTACGCCATCCTCGGCACGCCCTTCACCACGGTGTACCAGGGCATCGCCTTCGCCAAGAAGGACACCGAGTTGCGCGACGCCGTCGCCAAGGCGTTCACGGAGATGCTCGCGGATGGCAGCTACGCCGCAGTCCTGAAGAAGTGGGAGCTGTCGGAGGCCAAGGTCGACAAGCTCATGATCAACGGCGCTGCCAAGCCCTGAATCGGATCGACATATGAGCCGCCGGACGGTCCCGTTCGGCGGCCTTTCTTTTGAAAGACGAAACGATGGCCACCGATTTCCCCCACCGCATCGCCAACCTCTCCGATCCCGCGCCCGAATTTCCCTGGCCCAACGGCAACAGATGTGCGGTCTTCCCTGCTTTCGACGTCGATGCCGAGACAGCCTGGCTGCAATACGACCCAAAGAATACCGATCGGCTGGTGACGCTCTCCTTCGGCGGCTACGAGGAGCGTGTCGGCGTTCCCAAGATCCTAGACTACCTGCGCTCGGTCGAGATCAAGGCGACCTTCTTCATCCCGGGCTGGGTCGTCGACGTCCACCCGAAGATGTGCGAGGCGATCGTCAAGGACGGCCATGAGGTCGGCCATCACGGCTATTCGCACAAGCGCCCGGACCCCGACGATTTCTCCGTCGACAAGGAGGAGATCGACAAGACGTTCGAGTCCTTCAGGCGCATACTGGGCGTCGTACCGGTCGGCTATCGCGCGCCGTCGGGCGAGAACTATGACGAACTCCTCGCCTATCTCCGAGACAAGGGCATCGCCTACTCTTCGTCGTTCCGCGACGACATCCGCCCCTATCGCCACACGCTACGCGACGGCTCGAAGGGCCCGGTCGAACTGCCCGTCAACATGTCCTTCGACGACTGGCTCTATGGGCTTTCGCAGCGCTTCTCGCCGCGCCCGATGTTTCCCAAGGAGCACGTGCTCTCGATCTGGAACGACGAACTCGACCAGACGCGCGAATGGGGTGGCCTCGTCTCGATGGTGATGCATCCGCAGGTCTCCGGCCGGCCGATGCGGCTGGGCATCATGCGCGACTTCCTGGCGCGCGCCCGCGACTACGGCGACGTCTGGATCGCGACCGGCAAGGAGATCGCCGAGCATTTCGTCGCGCAGGAAAAGGCGGCAGGGCTCTAAGCCATTCAGTCCTTCTGCAGCGGGGTCAACCCCGAGCACGACGCCTTTCCATAGACCGGCTGACGTCCCTGAGGATCGCCCGATCATGACCACCCGCATCAGCCACGCCGATGTCGCCATCACCTATGATCCTGCGGCGGACGACCATGTCTATCGCCGCGATCTCGACGTCGTCTTCGACGAGAGCGGCATTCTCCACGTCGGCGAAGGGTTCGCAGGCGAAGCCGATCGCGAGATCGACGGGCGTGGCTTCATGGTCATGCCCGGCCTCGTCGACATCCACTCCCACCCGTCGAGCGAGCCCGGCAACAAGGGCATGACCGACGAGGTCGGCACGCCCAGGCTCTACAACTCCTCGCTCTACGAATTCCTCTGGCTCTTCCGCGCCGATGCCGAAGGCATCCCCCATCTCAACCATGTCGCATGGTCGGAACTGTTGATGTCGGGCGTCACCACGCTGGTCGATCTCTCATTCCCGAGCGAGGGCTGGCTCGACCGCGCCGCGGCTTCTGGACTGCGCATGGTGATGGCGCCGATGTACCGCAACGGTCGCTGGTTCACCCGCAACGGCTACACCGTCGAATACGAACTCGACGACCTGGCGGGACGCAAGGCGATGGAAGAGGCCTTCCAGGTCATCGACGCGGCACTGGCGCATGACTCCGGCAGGCTTTCCGGCATGGCCTGCCCCGCCCAGATCGACACCTGCACGGAAGACCTGTTCCGCGCCTCGATCGCGGCCGCAGCCGAACGCGGCATTCCGATCCAGACCCATGCGGGGCAGTCGATCACCGAATTCCACGAGATGGTCCGCCGCAGCGGCCTCTCGCCGATCCAATGGCTCGACAGCGTCGGCTTCCTCGGCGCCAACGCCTCCATCGCTCACGCCATCTTCCTCGACGACCACCCCTGGGTGCGCTGGCCGACGCGCACCGATCTCGGTCGGCTGGCCGAGACGGGCACCTCCGTCGCGCATTGCCCGACGGTGTTCGGGCGGCGCGGCTTCACGCTGCGCGACCTCGGCCGCTACCTGAAAGCCGGCGTCAATATCGGCATCGGCACCGACAGCTTCCCGCACAACATGCTGGAGGAGCTTCGCCATGCCGGCGTCTACGCCCGCATCGCCGGCGAAAGCCATGCCGTCGTCACCACCGGACAGGTCTTCCGCGCGGCGACGCTGGGGGGCGCGAAACTGCTCGGCCGCAGCGACATCGGCCGCATCGCCAAGGGCGCCCAGGCCGATCTGGTCATGGTCGACCTGACCCATCCGATGATGCGCCCGACGCGCGATCCGCTGAAGAGCCTGATCAACGCCGCCGCCGACCGCGCCGTCGCCCATGTTTTCGTCCAGGGCAGGCAGGTCGTGGCCAGCGGCAAGGTCGCGACGATGGACTACCAGGCGGCATCGGCCGGTCTGGAGGAAGCGCAGCGCCGGGCGTTGGCCAAGGCGTCGTCACTCGATTGGGCCGGCCGCTCCGTGGACGAGCTCTCGCCGCCGAGCCTGCCCTGGGCTTGAGACTGTCATTCCCCGGTCGACGCCGAGCACGAATCCGAGACTTTCTTGCACGAGTTGCTCGGCGAAGCCTGAGCATGCGTTCGCCCTACGCCGCTGTCGAAACTGGCACATGATTTGCTGATCGAATAGGGTCGACTGACTCTATTCGGGGCGCACATAATGAATCTTCGCCAGATCGAGTTGCTGCGCGCCGTCGTTCGCTGCGAGACCACGGTCAGAGCCGCCCACGAACTCGGCCTCTCCCAACCGGCGGTCAGCAATGCGATCAAGCATCTCGAGAGCCAGGTCGGGTTTCCGCTGTTCGAGCGGATCAACAACCGGCTGTTTCCGACCGCCGAAGCGCGCGGCTTATGCCAGGATTCCGACCCGATCTTCATGCTTCATGCCGCTTTCGAGGCGAAGGTGCAGGATCTGAAGGAAAACCGCGCCGGGCATGTTCGCATCATCGCCACGCCACCGCTCGGCTACGGCGTCATTCCGCCGGCCCTGCGCAACTTCCTGGCCAAGCGCCCGAAGGTGCGCGTCTCCTTCGACATCAGGCGCTTCGAGAACGTCGTCGAGAGCGTCGAGACCGGCATCGCGGAACTCGGCTTCGTCATGGGCCTTGGCGACGACCGCGGCCTTGACGCGGAGACCTTCTTCTCCGGCGACATGGTCTGCGTCATGCGCCGCGACCACCCGCTCGCCGCCAAGACGATGATCACGCCGCAGGATCTGCGCGAGTCGCACTTCATCGCGCTCGAGCAGGGCACGCGCATGGGCACGATCCTGCGCAAGGCCTTCGCCGATGCGGGCGAGCCGTTCCGGTTCTCCGTCGAAGTACGCTACTGCAACACAGCCTGCGTGCTGGCCGAGAGCGGCGTAGGCGTCGCGATCGTCGATCCTCTGTCGCCCGGCTTCAGCAGCCACCAGAATCTCGCTATCCGCCGCTTCACGCCGGCCTCGCAGATCACGGCCTCGGTCATTCGCTCGCGCAAGCGCCCGATTTCGCGCGCGGCGGACGCTTTCCTGCGCGAGGTCCGCCTGATCGCAGCCGAGACCGCGACCAAGCTTGGCTGCGCGGAGGATTCGGCGGCAGTATTCAACGAGCAAATGTCACCCCGGAATTCAGCATAGCGCCTGCCATTGTGCAGGGAGGCGGGCTGACAGACAGTCCCATGGTCCCGACGCTGGCCGCGTGATCGTCCAAGACAGCGCCAGGCACAACCGTCGCCATGTCATCGATGGACCGACCATGCCTGCCGCCACATCAGACGCCCTAAGGGCCGCCATCGCAGCCCAGCGTCCCTGGATCGAACGGTTCTTCGACGATCTGGCCGCTGGCAGCCGTGGCGATCCCGGCATCATGCGCGACACCTATGGCGAGGGCGAGAATTTCGGCCATCGCCTGCTCGCCGAGCACGTGCAGGCGCGGGGGCTCGACGTCACGCGTGACTTCGCAGCCAACACCTATGTCACGCTGCGCGGCAGCAACCCTGCAGCGCCCCGCATCCTGATGGGTTCGCATCTCGACAGCGTCCCCCATGGCGGTAATTTCGACGGTGCCGCCGGCGTCATTGCGGGGCTCGTCGTCATCGATGCGCTGCGAGCGCTCGGCCTCCAGCCGCGTTGCGACGTGACGGCGATGGGCGTGCGCGCCGAGGAGAGCGTCTGGTTCCAGGTCTCGTATATCGGCAGCCGCTCAGCGCTGGGCACGCTTCCTGAAGGCGCCTTGTCGTCGAAGCGCATCGATGACGGCCGTGTGCTTGCCGACAGCATCGCCGCCTGCGGCGGCGACCCGGATGCGATCCGGCGCCGCGAGCGCCATCTCGACCCCGCCTCGATCCGCGCCTTCCTCGAGGTCCATATCGAGCAGGCCCCGAGCCTGGTCGCGTCGAAGCTGCCCGTGGCGATCTGCAGCGGCGTTCCCGGCAATTTCCGCTATCCCGACGCTTGCATCATCGGCCGGCACGACCATGTCGGCACGCCGCGACGCTTCCGCCGCGATGCCGCGATGGCGGGGGCGGAACTGGCCATGACGCTCGACCGGATCTGGGAAGAGGAGGAGGCGGCCGGGGTACCGCTCGCCGTGACCTTCGGGCGCTTCCACACCGATCCCGCCCTCCACGGCATGACGACGGTGCCGGGCGCCTTCGCCTTCAGCCTCGACGTGCGCGCCTACGACCCGGCCGTGCTCGAACGCGTCGAACGACGGATGCTCGACGCCATCGCCGAGATCGAGACGCGTCGGCGCGTCACCTTCGCGCTCGGTGCCCGCGCCAGCGCCGCCGTCGGGCCCGTCGATCCGGGGATCGCGGCCGAATTCGAGAGCGCGGCCAGACGCCACGGCATCCCAACGATGCGGCTCGGCAGCCCCGCCTCGCATGATTGCGCAGCCTTCGCGGCGGCGGGCGTGCCCATCGCCATGCTGTTCGTGCGTAATGAGCATGGCAGCCACAACCCGCTGGAAGCGATGGAGATCGACGATTTCCTCGACGCCTGCACGGTGCTTGCGGATTGGGTCGTGGGCGAGGTCGCCTGATACTGCCACGATAGTGGAAGGCTGCGCTATTTTCGGTTGCTGTGACATGGGGATGCGAAGGCTGGCGTCAGTAGCCCCGTTTCCGGTCGACCTGGCCCAGCAGCGGCTCGCCCGCCTGATGGCGCCGCAGGTTTTCCAGCACGGCCTCGACCGCGGTCTCCGGCTGCGTCATGCTGGCGATATGCGGCGTGATCAGCACGCGCGGATGGTGCCAGAGCGGGTGGCCCTCGGTCAGAGGCTCGGGCGTCGCCACATCGAGAACCGCCGCCGAAATCTGGCCGCTGTCCAGAGCCGCCAGCAGCGCATCCTGGTCGAGATGCCCGCCACGGCCAGTGTTCACCAATTTGGCCCCCTTCGGCAGTTGCGCGAAGAGTTCGGCATCGAGCATTCCGCGTGTCTCGTCGGTCAGCGGTAGCAGGCAGACCAGGATGTCGGCGCGAGCGAGGAAGTCCGGCAGTTCCTCAGGGCCGGCAAAGCAGGTCACGCCCTCGATCTCTCGGCGCGAGCGGCTCCAGCCGGCAACCTGGAAACCGAAATTTTTGAGCATCCGGCAGGAGGCCTCGCCGAGCATGCCGAGCCCGAGCACGGCGACGCGTCGCGTCAAGGCCGGGCGGACCCGGATCTGCTTCCAGACCTCATCCCGCTGCTGGGCGATATAGTCGATCAGGTCGCGGTGCAGCCCAAGCACGGCCATGGAGACATATTCGACCATGCCATCGACGATGCCGGACTCGACCATGCGCGCGACCGGCAGGTCGGGCGGCAGCTTCGACAGGTCGAGATGATCGACCCCGGCGCCGACCGAGATCAGCAGCTCCAGATTCGGAAACCGCGTCGCCAGATCGTCTGGCGGCATCCAGGCGACGAAATAGCGGATCTCGGCAGGGTCGCCAATCTCGGGCCAGATCCGAAACGACAGCTCCGGAGCCTTTTGCGCCAGAATATTCGCCCATTCGATGCCGCGTGCCGGATCGGATTTGTAAAGCAGTGCCATGTCTACCCCTGTCGCTCGGCCGAGAGTTTGGCTGGCCCCCGCATCCAACTGCGTCGGCCCCGGCGCGACCGGCAACGTACCCCGCACCGCCAGCTTGCATCGTTTTAAGCTGCTGTATTGTATGAATTTTACTATTCTCGAAAGCTGCCGCCCGACCTATATTGAGCTTCTATTCCAGATGAGGCCCGCAGCGGTGGCTTACAGAACGCCCAAGCGACGACTGGACTACGACTACGCCATCAGGCCGATGACCGAGGCCGATCTGGGGCAGGCACATCAGCTTTCGGTCGGCGTCGCCTGGCCGCATCGACCGGAGGATTGGCGCTTCGTCTTCTCGGTCGGGCACGGTTTCGTGGCCTGCGACACCATCGGCCGCGCTTTAGGCTCGGCGATGTGGTGGCCTTTCGGCGAGCATTTTGCGACGGTGGGCATGGTGATCACCTCGCCGCGCCTGCAGGCGCAGGGTGCCGGCCGGCAGCTGATGGACACCATCTTCACGCAGACCGGCCCGCGCGATTTGCGCCTCAACGCGACGAAGGCCGGGTATCGGCTTTACCGATCGCTCGGCTTCGAGCCGGTCGGGCGGATATTCCAACACCAGGGCCGCGTCCAACCGGCCAAGCCGCTGCCCGGGCCGACCGAGCCCGTGCGCATCGCCGCGCCCGGCGATCTCGACGCGATCGTAGCGCTCGACCGGCTCGCCTATGGCGCCGATCGAACGCGGGTGATCGAAGCCCTGCTGGCCCAGTCATCCGTTACGATCATGGAGCGTAACGAAAAACCCGTCGGCTTTGCGATGTGCCGCCGCTTCGGGCGCGGTCATGTCGTGGGACCGATCGTCGCGCAGGACGATGCGATGGCGATCACGCTGACACGCCCTCATGTCGAGGCGCATGAGGGCGCGTTCCTGCGGGTCGATACCACGCAGGAGCAGGGTCTGTTCGGCGCCTTTCTCGAAGACTGCGGGATGCCGATCTTCGACAGCGTCACCACGATGATCCGTGGCCGCAGCCACGGCGCGCAGGGCGATGTCCGGACGTTCGGGGTGGTGAATCAGGCGCTGGGGTGAGGCACTGCAGGCGAGGCGCTTAGCTTAGGTGTCGAACAGCGCCGGCAGCGGGTAACCCGGTTTCTGGATCGGCGTCTTGATGACGATGTAGCTGAAATATTTCGAGATTCCGATATTGCGGTCGAGCATCGTCTCGATCAGCGACTGATAATGCGTCAGCCCGCGCGTAACGAACTTCACGAGATAATCGTAGCCGCCGCTGACCATGTGGCACTCGACCACCTCGTCGACGCGACGCAGGGCGGTCTCGAAGCGAATGAAATATTCCTTGGTATGGTCGGCGAGCGTGATTTCGGTGAAGACGGTGATCGTCTCGCCGAGCTTCTGCAGATTGATCGTGGCGCCATAGCCGGAAATGTAACCTGCCTGCTCGAGCCGCTTCACGCGCAGAAGGCAGGGGCTCGGCGAAAGCCCCACCGCATCGGCCAGCGTGACGTTGGTCATCCGGCCGTTGTTCTGGAGCTCGACCAGGATCTTCATGTCGATGCGGTCGAGCCGCACGCCCGGTGTCACGACGATATCCTCATCACTGCGATAGTTCCGCGCCGCCGTGCCGCCAACTCCATGAGCTTAGACGGTTCGGCGCAGCGGAGCAAAGCGCGGATCATGCCGGAAGGATCCGGTTCAACGCAGTTCCGCCTTGACCTCCGGCAGTGCGAAAACCTCGTCGAGCGTCTGGCGCAGGCGATCGACGATCAGATCGATCTCGCTTTCGCTGCAGCACAGGGGCGGAGCCAGACCAATGATGTCGTCGGCGAAAGCCCGGAAGATCACGCCATTGGCATAGCCGCGCGCGAAGAGATGCTCGGAAAGTTTCGCCTCGCGGGAGAATTTGGCCTTGGTCGCCTTGTCCGCAACGAGTTCGACGCCGGCGAGAAGTCCGCGAGACCTGACTTCACCGACGAGCGGATGGTCGGCCAGCGCGGCGAGACGTTCCTCGAAATGAGCGCCCGAACGCTGGCCATTCGCCAGAATGCCGCCCTCCTCATAGAGCCGCAGCACTTCGAGCCCGACCGCCGCGCTGACGGGGTGACCGGAATAGGTGTAGCCATGGCCGATCGGCGCGCCGGCCGGGGCATTGTCGGCGATCGCGCGAAAGATGCGCTCGCTGATCGCGAGTGCGCCGAGCGGCGCGTAGCCCGAGGTCAGGCCCTTGGCCATGCTCATCATGTCGGGAACGACGCCCTCGGCCTCGCAGGCGAACATCGGGCCGGTGCGGCCAAAGCCGGTGATCACCTCGTCGGCCACGAACAGGATATCGAGTTCGGTCGCCGTATCGCGCATCGCCTTCAGCCAGCCGCGCGGCGGCACGACGACGCCACCCGAACCCTGCACCGGCTCGCAGAAGAAGGCCGCGACGTTGTCGGCACCGATCTCAGCGACCTTGGCACGCAATGCCGCGACGCTCGACGCGATGACGGCGGCGTCATCAGAACCCGCCGGATTGCGATAGGGATAAGGCGAGGCGATGTAGTGCTGCCCCTCGGCCGGCAGGTCGAAATTTAGATGGAAGGCCGGCAGCGCGGTCACGCCGGCGCCCGTCGAGCTCGAACCGTGATAGCCGCGCTCCAGCGAGATGATCTGCTTCTTCGCCGGGCGCCCGGTGACGTTGTAGTAATAGCGGATCAGGCGCAGCGCGCTGTCGATGGCGTCCGAGCCGCCGAGCGTGAAATAGATGTGGTTGAGGTCGCCGGGCGTCAGTTCGCCGAGCTTTGCGGCCAGCCGGATCGCAGGCTCGCTGCCGAAGCTGAAATAGCCGGTGGCGTAGGGCAGTTCGCGCATCTGCGTCGCGGCCGCCTGCACGATGCTCTCATGGCCATAGCCGACATTGACGCACCAGAGCCCGGCAAAGCCGTCGATCAACTCGTGGCCGTCGGCATCGGTGATGAAGGCCCCCTTGGCCGATTTCATGATGGTGACGCCACGCTTCTCATGGCCCGCCCAGGAGGCGACGGGGTGAACCCAGTGCTTGCGGTCGAGGGCTTCGAGCGAGTTGACGGTCATGGCAGGGAGGCCTTGGTCTGAGCAGAACGGCTGGAAAAGGCATCGTCCGGACGGAGCATCGCGGTGTAGGGATAACCGCGCCGCGAGGCCCCCCGGTGCTGGGACGCGCCACCAAGCTCGCGGAGATAGCGGCCCGGCGTGATGCCGCAAATGTTCTTGAAATGGCGCGAGAGATGGCTCTGGTCGAAGAAGCCGACGTCGAATGCCACCTGCGCCATCGGCACGCCTTCGCGCAGCAGCGCCTTCGCATAGCGGATGCGGCGATGGCAGATGAAGCGATGCGGGGTCAGGCCGACCTGCATCCTGAACACCGTGACGAAACGGCAGACGCTCAAGCCCGCCAGCGCGGCGAGCTCTTCGAGATAGACGCTATCTGTGAAATTCCGTTCGATATGACCGAGCGCGCGCGCAATGCCGGGAGTGACCCTGCGGCCCGGCATGGCACCGGGATGGCAAACTGGTTCTTGCATCAACTAGGCTCCGGCTTGCTGGCGGCGTAGCCCGCGTCGCAACAGCCTAGAGTCAGGCAACAATGCTGTCGGCATCGCATGGCAGGCGCGGATGACACGCCCTGCCCTATTGGCATGGGGCAACGGCATATCGTGCTGCCGGCCGGCGCCACCCGCCGATCTGCTACCGGGGATCGCGGCGGCCGCAAGGCCTTGACGGTGATGTCGATGGCCGCGCTGGGGCTGGGAGTCGATATCCCCAGGGTCGCCGAGGCCGACCGGCGCGTCGTATGGTCACCCGTAGTGCCGTCAGCTATGCGCTGGGGCGCCCTGAGTGGTCTGAAGCATTGCTGGCGTGCGCTTTGCGGTGACGTCGTCCAGCCAGCCGGTGCGCAGTTCCGGCACCGAGGAGAGCAACAGCTTCGTGTAGTCTTCACGCGGATCGGCCAGCAGCGTCTCGGTCGGGCCGGTCTCGACGATGCGCCCGTGCTGGAGCACGAGAACCTCGTCGCTGATCGCACGGACGACGCCCAGATCGTGGCTGATGAAGACGTAGGAGACCTGCAACTCGCGTTGAAGCTCGGCAAGAAGATCGAGAACGGTCTCGGCAACCACCGTGTCGAGCGCCGAGGTCACCTCGTCGCAGAGGATGACGTCGGGCTCGGCTGCCAGCGCCCTGGCAAGGCTGGCCCTCTGCTTCTGTCCGCCCGACAATTCCCTCGGCAGGCGGCCGGCGACGGCGGCAGGCAGACGCACCATGTCGAGGAGCTCGGCGAGGCGTCTGGTGCGCTCGACCCCTGCCATGCGATGGTAGAAGAGCAACGGTCGTTCCATGATCTGGCCGATCGTCTGTGCGGGATTGAGCGCAGTGTCGGCGTTCTGGAATACGATCTGGACTCGGCGCAGGTCGTCGAGCGAGCGCTGCGCGAGATCCTTCGGGAGTTCCCTGCCGCCAAGCTTCACGGTCCCGCGGGCCGGTGGGAAGATGCCAGACACGACCCGCGCAAGTGTCGACTTGCCCGAACCGGACTCGCCGATGATGCCGAGCGTCTTGCCTCGGGCGAGACGGAAGCCGACATTGTCGAGAGCCTTGACGACGGGAATCCCGCCGCGACCGGGCGGCCCGTAGCCCGCGACGATGCCGGTTGCCTCCAGGATCGGCTCGGCCGGACTGGCTGTCACGCCGCCGGACACAGGCGCCTTGCGGCTGGCCGGCTCGGCTGCGGCGAGCAGCTGGCGCGTATAGGGATGGGTAGGCGCGGAGACGATCTGCGCGACATCGCCGACCTCCTGGAGCCGGCCGTCCCGCAGCACGGCGATGCGGTCGGCCATCTGAGCGACGACCGCGAGGTCATGCGAGACGTAGATCCCGGTCGACCCGCGGTCGCGCACCGCCTTCTTGAAGGAACGCAGAACTTCGATCTGCGTCGTGACGTCCAGCGCCGTGGTCGGTTCGTCGAAGATGACCAGATCGGGATCGTTGAGCAATGCCATCGCGGCCAGAAGCCGCTGGAGCTGGCCGCCCGAGACCTGATGCGGGAAGCGATCGCCGATCGTGTCCGGGTCAGGCAATGCGAGTTCGGCGAATAGCGCACGCGCCTTGGCCCGGGCGGCGTCGGCCGTCATCGATCGGTGGATCAGGGCGCTCTCGATAACCTGCGCCATGATGGTGCGCGCGGGATTGAAGGAGGCGGCCGCGCTTTGTGCGATATAGGCGATACGATTGCCGCGCAGCCGTCGGAGCTCCGACTGCGGAAGGCCGATGATTTGCGTGCCGAACACGTCGATCGAACCGGAATGGATGCGGCAGCCGCTGCGGGCATACCCCATCGTGGCCAGCGCGATCGTAGTCTTGCCCGAGCCGGATTCGCCGATGAGGGCCAGGACCTCGCCGCGCGGGATCTCGAAATCGACGCCGTCGACGATCGCCGTCTCGCCGCCGCCGGGGGCATCAACGACGACGCGCAGTCCCCTGACGCTGACGCGATCGGTCGTGGAGGTCTTCGTCATGTCAGGCCTTTTCCGCTCCCGCCTGACGGCGGCCGGGAAGATTGTCGACGAGGAGATTGACCGCGATCGTCAGCACCGCGATGGCGACGGCGGGCATGACGACCGCCGGAGCGCCATAGGGCAGACCGCCGATATTCTCGCGCACGAGCGAGCCCCAGTCCGCTTGCGGCGGCTGAACGCCGAGGCCGAGGAAGGACAGGCTCGACAGCAGCAGGACGACGAAGACGAAACGCAGGCCGAAATCGGCCAGGAGCGGCCCCGTCATGTTCGGCAACACCTCGCGCAGCATGATGTAGCCCCGGCGCTCGCCCCGCGCCCTGGCTGCCAGCACGAAGTCTTCGGCCGCGATGTTGACGGCAAGCGCGCGCGTGATCCGGAAGCAGCCAGGCACATAGATGAAGGCGAGCGTCAGGATCAGGACCGGCATGGACGAACCCAGGCCGGCGACCAGGACCAGCGCCATCATCTTCGAAGGGATCGAGGTCAGCGCATCGAGCGTCCGCGACAGGGCGGCGTCGCCGAAGCCCCCGATGACGGCTGCGAGCAGGCCGAGCAGGATACCGCAGGAACAGGCGAGCGTGGTCGAGAGCGTGGCGATGCCGACGGTGTAGCGCGCCCCGAGCAGGACGCGGCTCAGCATGTCGCGCCCGAGATAATCGGTGCCGAGCGGAAATTGCCCGCTGATCGGACCGAAGGCCTCGAAATTGACGACCTCACCGGCGTCATACGGCGCGACCAGGCCGCCGAAGAGCGCGACGCCGGCGGCGAAGACCAGGATGACGGCTCCGAACGCGCCGGTTGCATTGATGCGGAAACCGGGGCGTGGCGCCGTTCGCGGAGCCGGCTCAAGAGGATCGTGAGCAATGTCGCTCATGGGTGCCGCAGCCTCGGGTTGGACAGGATCGCGACGATGTCGGCCGTCGTCACCAGCAGGAGATAGACCGCGCAGAACACCATCGCGCAGGCCTGGACCACGGGCATGTCGCGCATGGCCACGCTATCGACCATCAGCTTGGCGATGCCGGGATAGTTGAAGATCGTCTCCGCGATAATGACGCCGCCGAGCAGATAGGACAGGCTGAGGGCTGTCGCGTTGGCAATAGCGCCGACCGTATTGGGCAGCGCGTGGCGCATGACGATACGCGCCGGGCTGGCGCCCTTCAGCGCCGCCATCTCGACATAGGGAGAGCGGAGCGCATCGGTCACGGCGGCGCGCGTCATGCGCGCCATCTGCGCGATGACGACGAAGGACAGGGTCATCACCGGCATCGCGACCGCGCGCAGGAACTGCGGCCATGTCGCCGAGGCGGGGAGAAACGAGAGCGCCGGCAGCCATTGCAGGTGCACGGCGAAGACCAGCACGGCCAGCGTCGCGACCAGGAACTCGGGCACCGAGACGATGGAAACGGTCACGATCCCGACGAGCCGGTCGTAGATCGACCCGCGCCACACGGCCGAGGTGATGCCGAGAAAGAGCGCGATCGGTACGGCAAACACGGCGACGATGCCGGCAAGAGTGAGCGAACTCGACAAGCGCTTCCAGATGAGGTCGCCGATGGGCTGCCGATTGACCAGCGAGATGCCCGCATCGCCTGTGACGAGATTGGCGAGCCAGAAGACGAACCGCTGGAACGCAGGCTGATCGAGGCCCAGAGCCGTGCGGAGCCCGGCCACCGCTTCAGGCGTTGCGCTTTGGCCGAGGATCGCCTGCGCGACGTCGCCGGGCAGAAGCTGCGTCGCACCGAAGACGACGATGGATACGAAGAGCAGCGTCGCCACCGATACGAGCAGGCGATTGGCGATGAGCCGGCCCATCCGACTGTTCATGAGGCTGTTCCTTGCAATCCAGCCAATCGACCCACCGGGATCCCGTAGACGCGCTACGCCTCGGTCAGACCTGGCGCGTCCGACCAGGCCGAGCGGAATGGCACTCTGCTGCTGCCATTCCGCTCCCGTGCCCGGATCAGGCGTCGAGCCAGACGTGCTCGCCGAAGGCGTAGCCCATCAGGGGACCTGTCGTCATCGGCTTCAGCCCCTTCAACGCCTTCGAATGAACGTCGATATTGGTGTTGAAGACAGGGATGGCGACGCCGGACTCGGCGTGGATGAGTTCCTGGGCGTCATGATAGATCTGCTTGCGCTTTGCCTCGTCTCGCTCGGCGCGCGCGGCAACGACGAGGCCGTCGAACTTCTCGTTCTTCCAGCGCGACTCGTTCCAGTCGGCACCCGACAGATAGAACTGGCTGAGGAGCAGATCTGCGGTCGGGCGCGGGTTGATGTTGCCGAAGCCCACCGGCGACTTCATCCAGTAGTTCGACCAGTACCCGTCGGACGGGACGCGCTGCACCTCGAGCGTGACGCCCATCTTGCGGGCCTCCTGCTGCATCAGCGTCGCCATCTCGACCGAATTGTCGGCGGCGGTCGAGGCCACGACGGGGATCGTCGAGCCGATGACACCGGCCTTCCCGAAATGGAATTTCGCCTTCTCCGGATCGAAGGGGCGCTGCGGCAGGGCAGCGTGAAACCGGTTGGAAGCCGGGATCGGTTGGTCGTTGGCAATCTCGGCATAGCCGCGATAGACGGCGGAGCGGATCAACTCGCGGTTCATCAGGTACTTCATGCCGAGGACGAAATCGGGGTTCTTGCCCGGCCCTTCGTCGAGACGCATGATCAGATTGGTGTAGTTGCCTGCGTTGGTCTCGAGCAGTTCGAAAGCACCAGCACCCTTGAGCGCGGCGAAGGACCGCGGGTTGATCGCGGAGGCCAGTTGCACGTCGCCCGACATCAGCGCGTTGACGCGGGCCTGCTCGTCGGCAATGCCGAAGAACTCGATCTGATCGAGATAGGGGCCGTTATTGCTCCAGTAGTTCTGGTTGCGCACAGCCAGCGAGCGGACACCCGGCCGGAAATCGGCAAGTTTGAACGGCCCGGTCCCAACCCCCTTGGCGAAATCGGTCGTCCCATCTTGGACGATGAGGAACTGGCTGGTGCCGAGAATAGCCGGAAAATCGGCATTCGGGCCGGTCAGCGTGATCTGGATTTCGTCGCCGCTCTTCGCGACGATTTCGGCCATCTGCGAGGCGAGCTTCTGCGCCTTCGAGCCCACCGACGGGTCGGCGTGCCGTTTGAGCGAGAAAAGCACATCCTTGGACGTCAGCGATTTGCCGTCATGGAAGGTGACGCCCTTGCGCAGCTTGAACAGCCAGACCTTGGCATCGTTGGATTCGAAGCTTTCCGCGAGGGCCGACCGCGGCGTACCGGTCTCGTCGATGCGGGTGAGGCCGTTGTAGAACAAATTGCAGCGGACATAGTCCGTGGCGTTGGACGTCTTGGCCGGGTCGAGCGTGTCGGCCGTCGAGGAGGCATAGCCGGAGACGCGGATCGAGCCGCCGCGCTTGGGTTCAGCCGCGAAAGCACGCGTCGCGCCGCCGAGGACGGCGCCGGACATGGCCAGGCCCATCCCGCCGAAGCCGAGCATGGCGAGGACGTCACGCCGGTTGGCGCCGTGCCTGATGCTCTCGAGAAGCCTGCGGCGGTCGCTTGGGTGGAGCGCCTCGAAGGCGTCCGCATCTCTGTTTGGCATCGTCGTTCCCCTGACTGATTGGCTCCATCCGCCCTTGACCGGCGGTTATCGAACGGGGTCGCACGCTCCTGCTGCTGCGCACGAAATGCTGCAATGCCGCTCGTTTACGAACGCCCGTCCCACCAAAAACCACAATCACCATTTCGTTCTGATTGTCAACAATCATACAGAGTGCTAGTTTCGTGCATCGGCGAGAACACGTAACGGCCGGTGATGGCGGCAGCCTCTCCGGCCTCGGCCACATCACCACCCACTGATAGGCGACATATGAAGCTAGCATCCTACTGGATGGATACGGCCCCGGCTTTCACAGCCGGCGTCGCGGGCCCCGTGACCGGAAACTATGACGTGGCGGTCGTCGGAGGTGGTTTCACCGGCCTTTCGGCGGCGTTGAGCCTTGCCCGGAAAGGCGCGCGCGTTGCGCTTCTGGAGGCCGGTGACATCGGAGGGGCAGCATCCGGCCGCAATGGCGGGCAATGCAACAACGGCTTCGCACTGGATTTTCGATCCGCGATGGCGTCGCTTGGCGCGGAACGCGCCACCGCGCTCTACCACGCCTACGACACGGCCGTGGATACCGTCGAACGGCTGGTCGCGGAGGAAGGCATCGATTGCGATTTCAGGCGGACCGGCAAACTCAAGCTCGCAGCCAAGCCCGAGCATTTCGACAAGCTGCAGCGAACCTTCGAGGTGCTCTCGAAACACGCCGATCCAGACACCATGCTGGTGCGGCCGGATGCGTTGCGCGCGGAGGTGGGATCGAACGCCTTCCATGGCGGGCTGGTCTTCAAGAAGAGCGCAGGGATGCATGTCGGCCGGTTTGCGCGCGGCCTTGGCAAGGCTGCCGCTTCGCGCGGAGCCGATATCTTCGAGCACGCCATGGTCACGAAGATGAAGCGCCTGGCAGGCACCGCCCACGAGATAAGCACTCCGCGAGGCTCGCTCCGCGCGGGACAGGTGCTGCTCGCCACGGGCGTCTCCGACAGCGGGCCGTTCGGCTGGATCCGGCGGCGTGTCGTTCCGATCGGCTCCTTTATCATCGTCACCGAGCCGCTGCCCCCGGACACGATCGAAAAGCTCATGCCGACCCGGCGCATGGCGACCGATTCCAAGAACGTCGGCACCTATTTCCGGATAACGCCGGACGATCGCCTGCTATTTGGAGGCCGTGCCCGGTTCGCAGTCTCCAATCCCTTGTCCGACCAGAAGAGCGGCAAGGTCCTGCGTCGTGAGCTCGCCCGGGTGTTCCCCGAACTTGCGGATGCGCGGATCGACTATTGCTGGGGCGGGGTCGTCGATATGACATCGGACCGGCTGCCACGCGCAGGCGAGCGCGACGGGGTTTTCTACTCCATGGGATACAGCGGGCACGGCACGCAAATGGCGACCCATATGGGGACCGTGATGGCCGAGGTGCTCGACGGGCGGGTACAGAACAACCCCTTCGCCGGCCTGGAATGGAAAGCCATTCCAGGCCATTTCGGTTCGCCCTGGTTCCTGCCCTTTGTGGGTGCCTACTATCGAATTCAGGACGTCCTACACTAGGATTGTAGAACTGGGATGCGACAGGCAGGAATGATGGCGGGCACAGCGGCGAACAAGAACCCCAGGGCTACGAAGACGCTGGTAAGGACCACGTTGTCGGGACAGACCGCAGCGCAGATCCGCGCATCGATCATCGACGGAACCTTTCCCCTCGGCGCGCAGCTCAACGAGATGGAACTGGCCAGCTCGTACGGCGTCAGCCGTGGCCCTGTGCGGGAGGCGATCCAGCGCCTGATACAGGAGGGGCTGCTCCGTTCCGAGCCGCATCGCGGCGTCTTCGTGCCAGAGCTTTCGACGGATGACCTCATCGACATCTATTTCGTCAGGAAATCCCTCGAACTCCTGGCGATGGCGCGTGTCATGCGGATGCCGGACCGGACCGTCGTGGTCAACGGCCTCAAAGCCATCGTCAAGCAGATGAAGGTGGCGATGAAACGCAGGGAATGGCCCCTGCTGGCCGAACTCGACATGCAGTTCCATCGCCTTATCGTAGACGCTGCGGGCAGCGAGCGGTTGTCGCGCTCCTTCGCGACGCTTCAGGCCGAAACGCGCCTTTGTCTCCAGATGCTGATGGGCGGCTATCGCGAGAACGCCGCACTGCTGGACGAGCACCAGCTTCTGGCCGATCTCATCGCCGGTCAGGATGCCAAGGCGGCTCTCGCCGAACTGGAACGCCATTTCGGGGATCCCGTCCGTACGCTGGAAAAGGCCAACGCTCTCCGGCGGAAAATGGAAGCCGACGCTGCGTGACGTCGTGGGGACGTGCTACCCCCGTCGGCGCCGGGGGCGCGGGCCGACGGCAAATTCTGCCGAAAGCGGTGGCTCGAACCACAGGATTGCAGTCCGGAAGGACCTGCATTCAGGATGAGACTGTGGCGACAGGCCGGTATTATCGCGTCGAGCGAGACGAGACACCTCGTCCGTGATGACCGGAGATCTCGATGGCCACGCTTCGACCGAAATTCATCACCTTCGATTGCTACGGCACCCTGATCTATTTCGAGATGGCGCCGGTCGCGCGCCGGCTTTATGCGGACCGCGTCCCGCAAGAGAAGATGGACGCCTTCATCGCCGATTTTTCCTCCTATCGCCTCGATGAGGTGCTCGGCGCCTTCAAGCCCTACAGGGACGTGGTCGCCAACGCGCTGATCCGCACCACCAGGGCGCACGGCATCGCCTATCGCGAGAGCGACGCCGACGCTGTCTATGCCGCCGTTCCGACCTGGGGTCCCCATCCCGACGTTCCCGAAGCGCTGGCTCGCGTCGCCAAGGCGTTTCCGATCGTCGGGCTGACCAATTCCATGGTCGATCTGATACCGCCCTCGATCGAGAAGATCGGCTGCCCCTTCCACAAGGTGATCACCGCCGAGGAGACCGGCGCCTACAAGCCGCAGATGCAGGGGTTCGAGTTCATGCTCGACGTGCTCGGCGCCCGTCCCGAGGAGGTGATGCATTGCTCCTCCTCATTCCGCTATGACCTGATGACGGCCCACGACATGCACTTCGGCACCCGGGTCTTCGTCAATCGCGGCCACGAGCCATCCAACCCCTTCTATTCGACTCACGAGATTGCCGATATCCGCGCCCTCCCCGGACTGCTCGGCCTATGAGCGCTGGAGGATCTGCCGAAGCGACGACAATGGAAGTCCCGATGGACCCGGCCACACTTCGCCCGATGGAAGCGGCCGATATCCAGGCCTGTCATGCCTTGTCCGTCGAAGTGCGCTGGCCGCACCGATTGGAGGACTGGCAACTGTTCCACAAGGTCGGCCAAGGCCTCGTCGCAATGAATCCCGAAGGCGAAGTGGTTGGGTCTGCGATGTGGTGGCCCTATGGCGGGCAGCTTGCGACGATCGGCATGGTCATCGTCATGCCCAACCAGCAGGGAAAAGGCACCGGACGGCGGATGATGGCCGAGTTGATCGCCTTCGCCGGCGACAGGACGATACGCCTGACGGCGACGCAAGCAGGTCGCCCGCTCTACGAGCAGATGGGCTTTCGTGTCACCGGGTCGGTCACCCAGCACCAGGGCATCGCGACATCCAACGCAGTCGCACTCGATCCGACGGTCAGAGCCGCCCGCGACGAGGACTGGCCGGCGATCATCGCGCTTGACGCAGAGGCGACGTGCGGCGACCGCACCGTGCTGCTGACCGCCCTCAAACAGATCGGGACGGCGTTCGTCAGGGAAAAGGCGGGGAAAGTCTCGGGCTTCTCGATCTGCAGACGCTTCGGCCGGGGCCATGTCGTCGGTCCGATCGTCTGCGCGAGCGACGCCGAAGCCATCGGCTTGGCGAGCCCGCATGTGCAGGCACACGCCGGCGGTTTCCTGCGTATGGATACTCCCAGGGCGGAAGGCGTCTTCGCCGACTTCCTGGAAGGCTCCGGCCTTCACAATGTCGATCGCAGCGTCGAGATGACCCGGGGCGCGGACCGGCAGGCGAGCGCGGCGAAGTCCTTCACGCTGGTCAGCCAGGCTTTGGGCTAGCGCCCTCCCGCAGGCCCCGACCAACATCCAGAAGCCCAAACTGGAAAGGCACAGCCGCCATGCCCATCCGCCATGCCGACCAGTTCTATATCGACGGCGTCTGGCGCGCATCGACGCTCGCCCTGACGCGGGCCGTCGTCGATCCCGCTACAGAAGACATGATCGGCCAGATCGCGCTCGGCGGCCCCGACGATGTGGACCTCGCCGTCGAGGCCGCCCGCCGGGCTTTCGCCTCCTTCTCGCAATCGTCGGTGGAGGAGCGGCTAGGTCTTCTCGGCCGAATTCTGGATCTCATCGAGCAGCGGGCGGATCTCTTCGCCAACGCGCTGGTGATGGAGATGGGCGCGGCCATCGGCTTCGCGCGCGCGACGCAGGTGCATTATGCCATCGAGCACGTTCGCGTCGCGATGGACGTGCTGCGCTCATACCGGTTCCGGTCGCTCAACGGCACGACGGCCACCGCCAAGGAGCCTATCGGAGTCTGCGCGCTCATCACGCCGTGGAACTGGCCACTTTACCAGATTACGGCCAAGGTTGCGCCCGCGATCGCAGCTGGCTGCACGGTCGTCCTGAAGCCGAGCGAACTCTCGCCATACAGCGCGCTTCTCTTCGCCGACGTCATCCATGACGCCGGCGTGCCGCCGGGCGTCTTCAACCTCGTCAATGGCACGGGCGAATCCGTGGGCGCCGCGCTCTCCGCTCATCCCCAGGTGGACATGATCTCCATCACGGGATCGACTCGGGCCGGCATTCTGGTCGCGCAGTCCGCCGCGCCGACGGTCAAAAGGGTGGTGCAGGAGCTCGGCGGCAAGTCGCCCAACGTCTTTCTGGACGATGCCGATTTCGCCATCGGTGTCGGCAAGGGCGTGCTTGCAGGCATGCGAAATGTCGGCCAGTCCTGCAGCGCGCCGACGCGGATGATCGTCCCGGTGGCGCGCCTCGGGGAGGTGGAGGCCCTGGCGGCTGCGGCAGCGGCCGATATCCAGGTCGGCGATCCCCGCGCCGAGACGACGACGATGGGGCCGATCGCCAACGAAGCGCAATATGGCCGCGTTCAGGCGATGATCGCAGCAGGCATTGCCGAAGGCGCCAAGCTGGTGGCCGGCGGCCTCGGCCGGCCGGCCCATCTCAGCCGGGGCTATTTTGCCCGGCCGACGATCTTCTCGGAAGTCCGCCCGGACATGCGGATCGCCCGCGAGGAGATTTTCGGTCCTGTCCTGACAATCATTCCCTATAGCGACGAAGAGGAAGCTCTGAGGATCGCCAACGACACCGTCTATGGTCTCGGCTCGCACGTTCAGTCCGCGGACCTGGAGCGCGCGAGACGGTTCGCGGCACGAATCCGGGCCGGCCAGGTTCATATCAACTATCCGGCTTGGGACGGTCATGCGGCCTTCGGCGGCTACAAGCAGTCCGGTAACGGGCGCGAATACGGCACTTCCGGCTTCGAGGAATATCTCGAGACGAAGGCGATCGTCGGTTACGGCGCCTGACCCTCGCTTGGGGCGCGGCCTTGCCAGGGCGCGCCGACATGAAACACGGGCCGTCCCAGCGGCGGCAACGACCTGACGTGGCGATGCATGTGGAGACCCAGACGATGGACGATGCCGCGACGATCGGCTGGATAGATACGAAGGAGGGGGCGTCGGCGACGCTGCGGAACGTGGAGACACCCTGTCTCGTCCTCGACCTCGAGCGGATGGACGCCAATGTCGCAAGGCTGCGAGAGCGGCTGCATCGACTGGGCGTCTCGTTGCGCCCGCATCTCAAGACGTCGAAGTCGATCGAAGCGGCGCGCCGTGTCATGACATCTCCGGCAGGTCCGGCGACCGTCTCGACGCTGAAGGAGGCGACGCAGTTCGCCGATGGCGGGGTGACGGATCTGATCTATGCCGTCGGCATCGCACCCTCGAAGCTGCCGCAGATTCTCGCCTTGCGCGCCAAGGGCGTCGATATCGTCGTCGTGCTCGACTCGATCGAACAGGCGCAAGCGGTCGCGACTGCCTCGCGGCAGGCCGGGAGCGCGATTCCGGCGTTGATCGAGATCGACTGCGACGGCCATCGCTCGGGCGTGCTGCCGACGGACGCGGCGCTGCTCGTCGGGATTGGACGGGCGCTGGCCGAGGGCGCCGAGTTGCGCGGGGTGCTGACCCATGCCGGCGAGAGCTACTCCGCACGCGGCGCCGAGGCCCTGCGCCGATGCGCGGAAGAGGAGCGCCGTGCGGTGGTGAATGCCGCCGCGATCCTCCGCGAGGCGGGTTTGCCCTGCCCCGTCGTCAGCGTCGGCTCGACGCCGACGGCCTTTTTCGCCGAGGATTTGAGCGGCGTCACCGAGATGCGCGCCGGCGTGTTCGTCTTCTTCGATCTGGTGATGACCGGCATCGGCGTCTGCAAGGTCGAGGATATCGCCGTTTCCGTCCTGGCCACTGTGATCGGCCATCAGCGCGACAAGGGCTGGATCGTAATCGATGCCGGCTGGATGGCCATGTCGCAGGATCGCGGCACCTCCAGGCAGGCCGTCAATCAGGGCTATGGCATCGTCTGCGACATCGCGGGTGTGCCTTATGCGGACGTCATCGTGACGGGCGCGAACCAGGAACATGGCATCGTCGCGGTTCGGCCGGGATCGGACGGCGTGCTGCCGGAGCTGAGCCTTGGAGACCGGGTACGGATTCTTCCCAACCACGCCTGCGCGACCTCGGCCCAGCACCAGGCCTATCATGTGGTGCGCGGCGCTTCAGATATCGTCGAGGCGCGATGGCAGCGGTTCGGGGGCTGGTGACCGCGATGAGCCCTTCAATCGTCACGATCTCGACGGATTTCGCCCCGGCCCCCGCCGGCCATTACTCGCAAGGCGTCGTCGCAGGAGGGCACCTCTATGTCTCCGGGCAGCTTCCGATCAGGGCAGATGGAAGTCCTTGCCTCGGTGAGGATTTCGAGGCGCAGGCCACGCAGGCGATCGCCAACATGCTGGCGATCCTGAAAGCCGCCGGCGGCGGGCCGCAGCATCTTGTCAAGGTCACCGCCTATATCGTCGGCGTGGCCAACTGGCCGCGTTTCAACGCGGTCTATGCCGGTTTGCTCGGCGATGCGCGCCCGGCCCGCACCGTCGTACCCGTGACCGATCTCCACCATGGCTTCCTGGTGGAGATCGACGCCGTTGCCGTCGTGCCAGGCTGAGCGCCAGGAACAAAACACTGTCCCTGCCACGCTGACGACGGACGTTTCGCCGCCGAAGCCCAGCGCGGACAGCGCGATGCCCTACCCCTGCACCGCGTAGAACTTCGCCACCTTGCCGCGGCTGTCCCAGCGGTTATCGGCACCGCGCGCGATGAAACCGCAATCGCCGGCATCGAGCCTTGTGACTTCGCCATCGCTGCCGGTCAGCTCGACCGAGCCCTCGATCAGATGCATCAGTTCATGGACGGGATGCGGGCGGATCTTGCGCTGGTACGCGGTCGAATCCCAGGTTCCGGCGATGAAGCCCGCGCGCGTGTCGTCGAACTTCCGCGAGCTGCGGCATTGCGGCATCTCGCTTTCGAGCATGTCGGCCGGCGGCGGCTTCGACGGCGCGAGCGGCGCATCGGGCCCCAGCTCGAAGATACCAGCCGGCAGCTCCGCCGGGACGGCAGCGCTGCAGAAGCTGAAGCGCGTACCGGGTGTGCCTTCCGCTGTGAAATCCGTACCTGGCGCAATCACGGCGCCGCGACCGGGGCCGATCACCAGCGCGGTCGCACCGCTTGTCAGCGTCAGCGACCCGGTCTCGACCACCAGCATTTCGATATGCGGGAAATCGCGCACGTCGCGCCTGCTTTCCAACGGCACGCGCCCGGCCGCGATGCCACCTTCGTCGCTCCAGGCGATCTCGCGGATGTCGGCGAATGGGTCCTGTGCCGAAAGTCCGCCTTTGGTGAAGCGAGTCGCGACGGGGTTACCGCCGGCCCGGGCCAGAACGAGGATCGAAGGCTTCATCTGTTCAACCTTGACTTGAGTGCGCGATGTTTCGTTTAGGCGCGATGACCCCACCGGAATCGCATGACCGAGACGCCAAACGCTCAAAACTCCCCGATCTCTCCCCGGCTCCCATCGAGCAGGCGCGAATGCCGGAAGGGATAGGGATCGACGATTGGCGTATCGTTGACGGCGAGGTCCGCGGCCAGATGCCCTCCTGCCGGCCCGAGCCCGAAACCGTGGCCGCTGAAGCCGGCGGCCAGGACGAAGCCTCTCAGCCCGGCGACAGGCGAAATCACGGGCACCGCATCCGGTGTCGAATCGACGCACCCACTCCAGCTTTCGCGAATGGCCACATCCTGGAGGGCCGGATAGAGCGCGCGCGCCCGTGTCATCGTCTGGGTGACGGTGCTGCGGTTGGGAGCCGGGTCGAGTATGCGGATGCGTTCGAAAGGTGTCTCCTGGTCGAAGGCCCAGCTTCCCATGGCTTCGGGACCCTTGAAGAACGACGATCCGATGCCGAGCTCCAGTGCCTTCAGCCGCCGGACGAACATGGGCAGGAAGTCGCGGGCATAGCGCAGGCCTTGCGGCGTGACTTCCAGCTTGGCCTTGCCGCTGATTGCTATCGTGTAGCTGCCGTCGAGCCGGCGCGTCAGTGCACAGTCGGGCGTATACAACGCGTCCATGAACTGCGGCGCGATCTCCGTACGCAGGATCGTCTGGACGACGCTCGCCTGCGGGAAGGCAATCCCGTGACGGCGACAGAAGGTCGATGCCCAGGCGCCGCCGGAGAGAATGACCGAGCGGGTCCTGATCGTGCCTTTTTCCGTGATGACGCCCGCGACCGCACCATTGCTGATGTCGATGCCACGCGCCGCACAGCCCTGATGGAGCGTTGCCCCGTTCAGGCGCGCGCCATCGGCTATGATGGGCGCGGCAAGCGCCGGCTCCGCCTTGCCGTCCGTCACGGAATGGACGCCACCGAGCCAGCTTTTGCTGGCAATGCCGGCCATGGCCGCGATCTGGCCGCCCGAGAGCATGCGGGTATCGATATCGAACTGCCGCGCGATCTCGCGCCACTTGTCCCACTGGGCGATTTGGGCAGCGTCGTTGCTGACATAGACAAGCCCGCTGCGGCGAAAGCCGACGTCGCGCCCGATCTCTCCGCCCAACCTGTCCCACAGTTCCATCGCGCGCAGGGCGAGCGGCAATTCCCGCGCATCGCGGTTCTGCTTGCGGCACCAGCCCCAGTTCCGGCTCGACTGTTCGCCGCCGACGATGCCCTTTTCGACGAGCGCGACGGAATGGCCTCGTTTCGCCAGAAAATAGGCAGCCGAAGCACCGACGATACCACCGCCGATCACCACGACGTCGGCTTCGGTCGGCAGGCGCTCACTGCTGTTGACGCGTTCGATCGTCGGGGACATGCGGGGCTCCTGGAAAGGCGCATGACATTAGCCGTGCCGCCGGCCCCTGCATTGGATCATCTTTGCGTTTTTCGCATTTTGAGTTGGATCGGAGAAACCTTCTCGATGAAGCCGGTTTGGACGCTCCGTCGGCGCCGCGCTCCATCTCGAAACCGAGGAACAGGCCTCCATTGCCGGTCAGGATCGAGAGCGGACGCAAGCTACCTCGACCTGGAACCTGCGCAGGGCCGAGATCTTTTCAATCCGAACCCAATTGCCGCCTCATCCGTTATGGCGGTACCGGACGGCATCGCCGTCATATTCGTCCGCCACGGCCACGCGCCGCAGATAGTCCGCCTTGCTGGTCTGCATGTGATCGACACAGAGCTGCGCGAACGCCCAGGCGTCGCGACCGCGCAGAAGTTCGATCATCAGCTCGTGCTGGCTGATCGACAGGCGCAGGCCGTCGGCGTTCGCCAGGTTCTTGGCGCGCATGGTCAGCGTCAGGTCCATATAGTCCTGCAGCGTCCTGACCAGATAGGGATTGCCGCAAGCCTCGAAGAGCGCGATGTGGAAGGCGTCGTTGGCGTCATGAACGCCGCGAAGATCGCCCTCCTCGGCGCGCTTTCGATAGATGTCCTGAAGCCGCCGCAGTTCGTCCAGCAGGCTCCGGGATGCCGGCAGCTCGACCATCAAAGCGGCCTGCCGCGTCAGCATCTCCCGCACGTCGTAGATCTGCCGGACCTCGGCCTGCGAATAGGAGCGGACGGTCGCGCCGATGTTCTTCTCGCGCCGGACGATCCCGCGCCGTTCCATCTCGACCAGCGACTGCCGCACGAAATGCCGGGACGCTTCGTAGCGCGCCATCAGCATGTCCTCGGTCAGTCGCAGGCCGGGTTCAAGCCGCCCGAAGATGATGTCCTCCTCGAGACACGCGATCACCTTGTCGACATCGTCGCGGCGCAGCGTCGCGACACCCTGGACGTCCATCTCCGACATCAGCGGGCCTCCAGGCGCCCGGCGAGGCGATAGCAGTCCTCGACCAGGCGCAGTGTTTGAAGATTGTCCTCTGGCGCGGTCTCGAATGGCTGCCCGTCATCGAGCCGATCGACGAAATGGGCGATCGTCGCGTCATATGAGCCCTGGTAGGTCGCGTCCGGATCGAAACTCTGCGTCGTTGCATCAGCTCCCGCAAGCGAGAGAGCGCCGCCATCCAGCCTGATCGAACCCTTGGGTCCGAGAATCTCGAGCCTGTCGGCGGCGACGGCAGGGTGGCCATGGGCGGCGAAGGTCGCAAATATCTGGATGCCGAGCCCGTTGCGACCTTGCATTTGGATGATCGCGGTGTCCTCACCGACGAGAGCGGTGCAGATGCGGTTCATCGTGCAGGCCACGACTTCTAGCGGCCCCAGCAGCATGCGCAGCGTGTCGATCTGATGGATCAGGACTTCCGAGACCAGCATCCGCACCTCGCCGCGCATGAAAGGCTGGCGCTCCAGAGCCGGATAGCGGCCATCGAGATCGGGCAAGGTGCCGCTGGTGACGAAAGACAGCCGTGCGGCGAAGGGCGCACCGATCCTGCCGGCTGCGAGCCAGCCGGCGATCTCGCGATACCAGGCACGGAAGCGCCAGTTCTCATGGACCATCAGCCGGATCCGGCCGTCAATCTCCGTGACCAGGTCGCGTGCCTTGTCATACGTCGGCGCCAGCGGCTTCTGGCACAGGCAGGCCACACCATGGGCGGCGGCGAGACGCACGAGATCGGCATGGACCGCGCGGGGCGCCGCGATATCGACAGCGTCGAGCCGCTCGGCCGAAAGCATCGCGGCGGCGTCGGCATAGGTCTTGGGGATGGCGAAAGCTTCGGCGCGGGCCTCGCGGGCCGGCGCCGAGGGGTCGGCGATCGCCACGACTTCGGCGCGGCCGGCTAGCGTCTGCCAGGCGCGCAGATGATGCTGCGTCACCCAGCCGGCTCCAACGAGCCCGATGCGCAAAGGGGCGGTCAATGGACGCCCTGGTTCTGGCGGCGGCGGGCATCGTCGACGATCGCGGTCTGCATCGGCGCGATCGCCTTGCCGGTCGCGGCGTCGAAGAGATAGCTCGCCTCTCGCTTGAAGTAGAGATCGACGACGTCGCCGATATCGGCGCGGGTGTCGCGCGGCAGGCGGGCGGTGCATTCGAAGCCGCCCTCGACTTCGAGCGCGAGCAGCGTCTCGGCCCCGAGCGGCTCGACCGCGAAGACCTTGCCGCGAATGCGGCCGTGGTCGGGGCCGGTGGCCTCGGCCTGCAGATGCAAATCCTCCGCCCGGACGCCGAAGACGACATCCTGGCCGGCGAGCGGTGCGAGGGCCGCCGGCGACCAGCGCGCCAGCGGGGCCTGCACGGCCTGGCTGTCGATGCGTGCATCGGAGCCCGCGCGAAGGGTCAGCAGGTTCATCGGCGGCGAGCCGAGGAAGCGTGCCACGAAGGTGTCGGCCGGCTGCCAATAGACATCGAGCGGCGCGCCGATCTGGGCGACCTTGCCGCCGTTCATCACGCAGATCCGCGTGCCCATCGTCATCGCCTCGACCTGGTCATGCGTGACGTAGATCATCGTCGCGCCGAGGCGGTGATGCTGCCGGATCAGCTCGTTGCGGGTGTTGACGCGCAAGGCCGCATCGAGATTGGACAAGGGCTCGTCGAACAGGAAGACGATCGGCTCGCGCACCATGGCCCGGCCGAGCGCCACGCGCTGGCGCTGCCCGCCCGAGAGCGCATTGGGCTTGCGCTCCAGCAGGGTGTCCAGGCCCAGCATGCCGGCCGTTTCCTTGACTCGCTTGTCGATCTCGGCCCGGTCGATGTTGCGGCGGCGCAGCCCGAAGGAGAGGTTCTCGGCAACGGTCATGTGCGGATAAAGCGCGTAGGACTGGAACACCATGGCGATGTCTCGGTCCTTGGCAGCGACCTCGTTGACGACGCGCCCGTCGATCGAGAGCGTGCCTGACGAGATCGTCTCCAGCCCCGCGATCATGCGCAAGGTTGTGGATTTCCCGCAACCCGAAGGACCGAGCAGCACCATGAACTCGCCATGGCCGATGGTGACGTCGACATTGTCGACCGCCACGGGTCCACTCCCGCCATAGCGCTTGCAGATGTTGCTGAGCTGCACGACTGCCATGATGACCTCTACTTGACCGCACCGGCGGTCATGCCGCGGATGAGCTTTTCCGAGAAGAATGCGTAGGCCAGGATCACCGGGATGACCGAGATCATCACGCCGGCCGCGATCATGCCGATGTCCTGGAAATGGTCGCCCATGAAGGCGCGGATGCCGATCGGCAAGGTGCGCTTGTCGGGATCGGTGATCAGCACGACCGCGAACAGGAACTCGTTCCAGAGCTGGATGAAGTTCAGGATCAGCGTCGTCGCGATCGCCGGCATGCCGATCGGCAGGACGATGCGGCGGAAGATTTCGATGTCGCCGTAGCCGTCCATCTTGGCCGCGTCGAACAGATCCTGCGGAATGCGGGCGAAGAAGCCTTCCAGCAGATACACCGTCAGCGGCAGCTGCAGCGAGATGTAGACCAGCGTCAGCCCGATCAGGCTGTTGTAGAGGTTGTAGTCGACCAGGATCTGGTAGAGCGAGATCAGGGTGATCTGCGGCGGGAAGATGATCGACGAGAACAGGATGCCGTAGATCAGGCGGTTGCCGCGAAAGCGGTAGCGCGCCAGCGCATGCGCGGCGGCGGCTCCCACCAGCGTCACCACCGCCACCGCGCTGATCACGACGATGGCGGAATTCCAGAAATAGGTCGCGAAGTCGGAATCGACCCAGGCGATCCGGAACTGCTCCCAGTGGAAGACCCGGGGCCAGGCGTAATGGTCGGCCGATATCTCGCCGGTGGTGCGCACCGACATGGTGGCGAGCCACAGGAACGGACCCAGCGTGTAGACCGTATAGGCGACGATCACGAGGGTGAGCGCCCCGCGCCCGAACAGGCGCGGCATCATCGGGGAGACGCGCACGGTCAATACTCCAGACGGTCTTTGGATCGGAAGACCCGGTTGAGCAGGATCACCGCCGCGCAGACGACGCCGAACCAGACGGTCGCGATCGCGGACGGGTAGCCGAGATCGAAGGTGTTCCAGTTGAAGGCGCGCTTGTAGACATAGGTCGAGACGGTTTCGGTCGCCCAGAGCGGGCCGCCGCCGGTCATGATCCAGACGAGGTCGAAGACCTTCATCTTGCCTATGAAGGCGAGCACGTAGAGGTTCAGCAGCGTGGGTTTGAGCATCGGCACGATGATGTGCCTGAGCTTGGCGGCCCAGCCGCAATTGTCGAGTTCGCTCGCCTCCAGCACCTCGGACGGCAGCGAGTGGATCGCCGCCAGACAGACCACCATATTGAACCCGGCCCATTTCCAGGCATGGGTGACGATGACGGCGGCGAGCGCGAAGTTCGGGTCGCCGAGCCAGGATTTCGTCAGGCTGTCGAGCCCGACAGCGCGAAGGCCGACGTTCACCACGCCCCAGTCGTAATTGTAGATCCACATCCACAGGATCGCGACGACGACATAGGAGAGCAGCACCGGCGTGAACCAGGCGATGCGCAGGAAGCGGGCGCCGGGAACGCCGGCATAGAGCGCCAGCGCCAGAAGCAGGCCGGTCGCGACGTCGAGCACCGGCGCGACGAAGGCCCAGACGAAGGTGTTGCGGACCGCGACCCAGAAGGTCTCGTCCTGCAGCAGGGCGTTGTAGTTGGCGAGCCCGACGGGAATCCGCTCCAGCCCCTCGATCGTGAAGAAGCTGTCATAGATCGTCCGGAAGGCGGGATAGGCCGTCAGCCCGAAATAGACGAGCAGAGCGGGCGCGACGAAGACGACCAGGACGGGCCAGCTTGTGCGCCTGGGGTCGGAGGCTCGCGCTCCCGACGGCGCGCCTGGGGCGCGCGCCGTCGCTGGAGCCTCGATGGTGGCCACGTCGGTCATGTCCGAGTCAGCCCTTCAGGCAGGCCGCGTCCATCTTCTCGGCGGCGTCCTTGACGCTGATCAGCCCGGCCGGGAACGCGTTGTTCATCACCTGGGTGAAGGTCTCCGCGCATTTGGCCCGGTAGTGGAACAGCGGCGTGCCGAAGAAGTAGTCGACGCCTTCGTTGCGCGCGTTCAGCTCCTTGAAATAGGCCTCGCGCGGCGACTTGATCTTGGCCGGATCGGATTTGAGACCGGTCTGCAGCGAGACCTGCTCCATCCATTTCGTGCCGTTCTCGACCGTTGCCATCGACTTGAGCAGCGCGCCGGCGCAGTCCTTGTTCTTGCTCTTGGAATAGAGGACGTAGCTGCCGGCGACCGCGAGCGTCTTGCAGGTCGGGCAGGCCCCCTTGTCCATCGCCGGGAACTGCATGATGCCGAGCGGGAAATCCGTTGGCATACCCCCGCTCTCGGCCGGGGCAAAGGCACGGCCGGTGAACCAGCTCGGATCGGGGAAGGTCAGCGCGCCGGGCTTCTGGTAGAAATAATAATGCGACTCGCCGAGCTTCAGCGTCGCGAAGCTCTTGGGATAGGCGCCGGCGTCGACGAGCTCTTTCATCCACCCCATGACCTCGGCGATGCGCGGATCCTTGTAGGAGAGCTCGCCGGCCATGAGCTTGCCGTAGTCGTCCTTGCCGAGCTTGCGCAGCAGGGACTCGTAGGTCAGCAGCGCGCCGGGAAACGGACGGTCGCCGACGCCTTGCGAGACCGGGGTGATGCCGGCCGCTGCGCCCTTCTTGACGAGGTCGAGAAAGCCCGCCTGTGTCAGCTGGGACGAGGCGGGCACCTCGACGCCGACCTTCTTGACCTGATCCTTGTTGTAGTAGAGCTCGACCGTATAGGCCTCGACCGGCAGGCCGTAGACTTTGCCTTTCGACGTCCAGGCCGGCTTGGCCCAGTCTTCCAGCCCCTTCAGGTCGATATGATCGTCGAGCGGCTCGAGGAAGCCGCCGGCCAGGAATTCCGGCTGGTCGGGCTCCATGTAGAAGATGTCGGGCGCCTGGCCGGTGCGGACGGCCGATTTCGCCTGGGTGTAGATGTCGGCTTTTGGAATGAAGCTGAGCTTCACCGAACAGGCCTTGTTGGCGGCCTCGAAGTCCTTAACCCGGGCCGAGACCCAGTCCTTCTTGGCCGGCTCGTCGGGCCAGTTCGACCACATCGTGATCTGCTTTGGCTCCTGCGCGCCGGCGGCGGTGCCGGCCAGCAGCGCGGCCCCCAACATGATGGCAGACAGACTTCCCCTGGTCATCGCGATCCTCCTCCGGTTTCATTTTTTGATTGCGCGGAATGAAACAGCGGAAGCATCAATTGTCAATAACTATGGTAGCAGAATCCAGAAATCGGCGCTTGGATCGCTCATGTGATGGCAAGTCTCCATAGGTTATTGACAATCTGGCAGGCTATGGTCAAACGAGAAGAAAGGCTGGCGTGGATCGGCCGCGGAGGAGACGGGACATGGCCAAGGGGTTGCGCAAGGGGCTGACCAGCTATGGCGATGCCGGGTTTTCCCTGTTCCTGCGCAAGGCCTTCATCAAGGCGATGGGCTATTCCGACGATGCGTTGAACCGGCCGATCGTCGGCATCACCAACACCTACAGCGACTACAATCCCTGCCACGGCAACGCCCCGCAGCTGATCGAGGCGGCCAAGCGCGGCGTCATGCTGGCCGGCGCCATGCCGATGGTGTTCCCGACGATCTCGATCCATGAGAGCTTCGCCCACCCGACCTCGATGTATCTGCGCAACCTGATGGCGATGGACACCGAGGAGATGATCCGGGCTCAGCCGATGGATGCGGTCATCATCATCGGCGGCTGCGACAAGACCCTGCCGGCCCAGATCATGGCGGCCGCCAGCGTCGATATGCCGACAGTCGTCATTCCGGTCGGCCCGATGGTCGTCGGTCATCACAAGGGCGAAGTGCTGGGCGCCTGCACCGACTGCCGGCGACTGTGGAGCGCGCATCGCGCCGGCGAGATCGACGAGGCCGAGATCGAGATCGTCAACGGGCGGCTGGCGCCGTCGGTCGGCACCTGCATGGTGATGGGCACGGCCTCGACGATGGCCTGCATCACCGAGACGATGGGGCTGTCGCTGCCGATGAGCGCGACCATCCCCGCGCCTCATGCCGAACGCTTCCGGTTGGCCGAAGCGAGCGGCAAGCGCGCTGCCGAAATCGCCGTATCAGGCGGTCCGCGTCCGAGCGAACTGATGACGCCTGCCGCCTTCCGCAACGCGCAGGTCGTGCTGCAGGCGATCGGCGGCTCGACCAACGGGCTGATCCACCTGACCGCGATGGCGAACCGCGTCTCCGTCGAGATCGATCTGGAGGCCTTCGACGAAACCGGCCGCGCCGTGCCGGTGCTGATCGACCTCAAGCCCTCGGGCGACCACTACATGGAGCATTTCCACCATGCTGGCGGAATGCCCAGGCTGCTGCGCGAGCTCGGCGACCTGATCGACCTCGATGCGCCGACCGTGGCAGGCGGCACGCTACGCGATGTCGTCGCGGCTGCCGAAGACGTGCCGGGCCAGACCGTGATTCGCTCGCCCTTGTCGCCGATCAAGCCGACGGGCGCCATGGCAGTCCTGCGCGGCAACCTTGCCCCGCGCGGGGCGCTGATCAAGCATTCGGCCGCAACCCCGCGCCTGCTGACGCATGAGGGCCGCGCGATGGTCTTCGATTCCGTCACCGACATGGCCGCGCGTATCGACGATCCCGATCTCGATGTCGGCCCCGACGACATTCTTGTCCTGCGGAACGCCGGGCCCAAAGGGGCACCGGGGATGCCGGAAGCCGGCTACCTGCCGATCCCCAAGAAGCTCGGCCGCCAGGGCGTCAAGGATATGGTGCGGATCTCGGATGCGCGCATGAGCGGCACGGCTTTCGGCACCATCGTGCTGCACATCACGCCGGAATCGGCCGTCGGCGGCCCGCTCGCTCTGGTCCAGACCGGCGACCGTATCAGGCTCGACGTGCCGGCAAGGCGGATAGACCTGCTCGTCGACGAGGCGGAACTGGCACGCCGCAATGCCGCCCTCGTGGTCCCGGGCCGGCCCGACTGGGCCAGGCGCGGTTATGCCCGCCTGTTCCACGATACGATCACGCAAGCCGACCAGGGCTGCGATTTCGACTTCATGCTACCAGAAGACAAGCAACCCTGATTCTTGTTGGAAGCGATGTCCCGATGAGCTGGCAGCAGGCGGAACGTTATCCCGACATCCGTATCGAGAGCCTCGATCCCTCCTTCGACCGCTATCGCCTGTTCAGCGCCGCCGTCGAACGCCTTGCGACCGGCTGCCGCTGGGGCGAAGGGCCGGTCTGGTTCGGCGATGCCCGCCATCTGCTCTGGAGCGACATTCCCAATAACCGCATCCTGAAATGGGACGAAGAGAGCGGCAACGTCTCGACCTTCCGCAAGCCGTCGAATTTCGCCAACGGCAATACGCGTGACCGGCAGGGCCGGCTCGTGACCTGCGAGCATGGCGGGCGTCGCGTCACCCGCACCGAACTCGACGGAGCGATCACCATTCTGGCGGATCGGCACGAGGGAAAGCGCCTGAATTCGCCCAATGACGTCGTGGTGAAATCGGACGGCTCGATCTGGTTCAGCGATCCTGTCTTCGGCATTGCCGGCGACTATGAAGGCGACCGCGCCGAGCCCGAATTGCTACAGAACGTCTATCGCATCGATGGCGCGACCGGTACGCTTTCTGTGGTTGCCGAAGATCTGCGCGGCCCGAACGGGCTCGCCTTTTCTCCCGACGAGAGCATCCTCTACATCGTCGAATCACGCGCGGTGCCGAACCGGCTGATCCTCGCCTTCGACGTCGAGGGCGACACGCTTGCCAACCGCCGCCCCTTCATCGACGCAGGCCCCGGCACGCCGGACGGGTTCCGGCTCGATGTCGACGGCAATCTCTGGTGCGGCTGGGGGATGGGCCGCGAGGATCTGGACGGGGTCATGATCTTCACCCCGGCGGGCACGGCGATCGGGCGCATCCGCCTGCCGGAGCGCTGTGCGAACCTTTGCTTTGGCGGCGCGAAGCGCAACCGCCTGTTCATGGCGGCAAGCCAGTCGCTCTATGGACTCTACGTCAACACACGTGGCGCGACGTAGCGCCAAACGAAGTCCCTCGCTTCCGATGGCTTCATCCACCGGCTACTCTGGCGGCAGCGAGATTCCGCCGCCGCCCGTTGCCAACTCGTGACGCCGAACGAAGCCTGAGCCTGGCGCGTGAGATAGGCTCAGGATTTTGCAATGCACCGCAGCGATTATCGGCCTACACATCAGCCGGCTTCCGGTTCATGAGCCTTGCGTTCGGAACGGGCTTGGGATCAGCCGCCCTTCGCCATAACGCGCCGGTATCGGAGATGACGCCATGAGCACCACGCTCGATGCCAGCGACCCTGCCCCCGAGCAAACCTTCCGGCCCCACACGTCCCATTGGGGCGTGTTCTCGGCGCGGATGCAGGACGGCCAGCTCGAAGTCCGCCCGCATCAAGGCGACCCGGATCCCAACGAGATCATCCAGAATTTCCCCGCCGCATTGCGTCACCGCGCACGGATCGCGCAGCCCATGGTGCGCCGTGGTTGGCTGGAGCGCGGTCCGGGTCCCGACGACCGGCGCGGCCGCGACGACTATGTCGCGATGTCGTGGAACGCCGTGCTCGATCTGCTGGGCGCCGAACTCAGCCGCGTGCGCGACGATCACGGACCCGGCGCGATCTTCGGGGGATCCTATGGCTGGGCGAGCGCCGGCCGCTTCCACCATGCGCAGAGCCAGATCCACCGCTTCCTGAACACCTCGACCGGCGGCTATGTCCGCTCGGTCAACAGCTATTCGTCGGGCGCCTCCGCCGTCCTCGTGCCGCACATCATCGGCGACTACGAGGATCTGGTGAAGCGCAACGTCTCCTGGGAGCAGATCGCCGATCACAGCGAGATCGTGATCGCCTTCGGCGGCATGGCGCTGAAGAACAGCATGGTCGCCGGCGGCAGCATCAGCAAGCATGTCGAGCGCGGCGCGATGGATCGCGCGCGGGCCAGGGGCTGCGAATTCGTGCTGGTCGGCCCGCTGCGCGGGGACCTGCCCGAGGAGGCCGGCGCCGAATGGGTCTCCAGCATCCCCGGCACCGACACCGCGCTGATGATGGCGCTGGTCCACACGCTCGTCGTGAACGGCCTGCACGATCGAGACTTCCTCGAACGCTACACGGTCGGCTGGCCGATCTTCGAGCGCTACCTGCTCGGGGAGAGCGACGGGCAACCCAAGGACGCGGCATGGGCCGCGAGCATCACAGGCGTGTCGGCCGATACGATCACGGCGCTTGCAAAGCGGCTCCACGGCAAACGCGCGCTCGTTGTCGTGGCGCACGCGCTCCAACGCGCCGAGCATGGCGAGCAGCCGGTCTGGATGGGCATGGTCCTGGCTGCTGCGCTCGGCCAGATCGGCCTCCCCGGCGGAGGCTATGGCTATGGGCTGGGCGCCATCGCCTATTACGGACGGCGCTACAACGCCGCCCCAATTCCGACCTTCTCGCAAGGGCGCAACGCCGTCGCCGATTTCATTCCGGTCGCGCGCATCTCGGACATGCTGCTGAACCCCGGTACGCAATACCGCTACAACGGCCAGACCCGGACCTATCCCGATATCAGGCTGGTCTACTGGGCCGGCGGCAATCCCTTCCATCACCACCAGGATCTCAACCGCCTCCGGCAGGCCTTCGCGAAGATCGACACCCTCGTCGTCCACGAACTCGCCTGGACCGCGACCGCCCGTCACGCCGATATCGTTCTGCCCTGCACGATGACGCTGGAGCGCGAGGACATCGGCGGCAACTCGAACGATCCGCTGCTCGTGCCGATGCATCCCGTGGCCGAACCTTATGGCGAGGCACGCGACGACTACGCGATCTTCGCCGGCCTCGCCGAGCGACTGGGCACGGCGCAGGCCTTCACCGAAGGCCGTTCGGTGCGCCAATGGCTGGAGCATCTCTACGAGCCGACACGGGCAGCGCTCGCACAGCAGGGCCTGCCGGCACCAAGCTTCGCCGAGTTCTGGGCAAGCGAAGGCTACGAACTGCCGCAGCAGCCCGACGATGGCGGTCGCCTGCACGCCTTTCGCGACGATCCGACGGGCCGTCCCCTGCCGACGCCGAGCGGCAAGCTGGAAATCCATTCCGAAACGATCGCCAGTTTCGGCGAGGCGGACTGCCCGGGCCACCCCACCTGGCTCGGGGCGACGAATGTGCCCGACGCGGCATCGCCCTTCATCCTCGTCGCGAACCAGCCGCGCACGCGGTTGCACAGCCAGCTCGATTTCGGTGGCCATAGCAGCGACGCCAAGCACCGGTGCCGCGAGGTCGCGCGGATGCATCCCGAAGATGCGGCCGCGCGTGGCGTCGGCGACGGCGACATCATCCGCATCTCGAACGACCGCGGCGCCTGTCTCGCGGCGGTTATCGTAACCGAAGGCATCCGCCGGGGCGTAATCCAGCTACCCACGGGGGCCTGGTATGATCCCGTCGATCCCGACGAGGACAAGCCGCTCTGCGTGCACGGCAATCCAAACGTCCTTACGCGAGACGTCGGCACCTCGGCTCTCGCACAGGGTTGCACCGGGCAGCTGACGACGGTCCAGGTCGAGCGCTTCGACGGAAACCTGCCGCCCATCCAGGCTTTCGAACCGCCGGAACCGAGACCGGTCGAAGCGACACGCTGACGGGAACCTGCGATCGGTCTGATTGCGTGGGTCCGGAACCCGCGCGCCGCCGGCCTGGCTATCCGACCTCCCTGGCCCGGCGCCAGGCTCCGGGGCTCGCGCCGGTCACCTGGCGGAAGACCCGCGTAAAATGGCTCTGGTCGCCGAAGCCGCAGATCAGCGCGATGTCGGCGAGGGGCAGATGCGGCTGGGCCAGAAGCCTTTTCGCTTCGTCCACCCTCAGTTCCATCAGATAGCGGTGGGGAGCCAGGCCCATGCTGCGCCGGAAGGCACGCGCGAAATGGCTGGGCGTCAGCCGGCATTCCTGAGCGACCTGCGCGATCGTCAGCTCCGACGACAGCCGCGCCTGCATGATCTCCCTGGCCCGCCGCTCCTGCCACATCGCCAGTCCACCGTTCTCCGGCAGCCTGATTCGCCGCAATCCGCCATAGCTTTCGGCAAAATGCGTGAGCAGGCTGAGAGACAGCTGATCGACCAGAAGGCTGTTGGCGCCCGGCTCGGCCGTCGCCTGGATGAGCGCATGGGAAAGCCCGGTCACGATGGAGTCGGGCACGTCCCGCTTCCATCGTAACGTCGAGATCGCGGGAGCCCCGTGTTGGTCGGCGATATCGTTCAGGGCCTGTGCGGGTACATAGAACTGAAGTGCGTCGAACTGGCCGCCAAACTCGCATTGAGGCCCGTCGCGCAGATCGATCACGCTGACCGTGCCTGCACCGAACGCGTCGGAATAGCGCTGCCTCCCGCCGAGCCAGCAGGAATGCCGGTCGAGATCGTCGAGCTGGTGGAGGATCGAGAAGGCGGCCTCCATGGCAACGGGCGCCGTCCGTTCGCGGCGCTGCCGGGCACAGGAGAGACGCGTCACGGCGAGCGCAAGCTCGCCTTGCGGCCTGAAATCGACGATCTGGTCGCCCGGCATCTCGAGATGATCGGCTATGCGCCGGCCGAAGAAGCCGCTCGCCTCTTGTTTCGGGTCGTGTGAAGCCGGCAGCGCGCGGGGCATTCTCTTCACCTCCATTAGACTTTAGTCTAGCGGACTGAAGAGCGGCACGAAACGCCCGGCCATGCCGCATGACACGGAAGGAAATTCCGCATGGATCTGTTCTCGGGCATCACTGTCTTCGTTCAGGTCGCGGACTCGGGCAGCTACGGTGCAGCCGCTCGCGTGCTGGGACTGTCCCCCTCGGCGGTCGGAAAGGCCGTCCTCCGGCTGGAAGAGCGTCTCGGCGTGCGGCTTTTCCACCGTGACAATCGCAACATCAGCGTGACCGCCGAGGGCCTTCGCTTCCTCGAACGGTGCCGCACGGCAGTGAGCGAGGTGGCAGAAGCGGAGGCCGACCTCTCCCGATCGACGCAAGCCCCGCAGGGCAAATTGCGGGTCAGCCTGCCGCTGGTCAGCGAGCAGTGGAACCGCGTCCTTCTCGATTTCATCCAGGCTTTCCCGCTGGTCTCGCTCGAACTCAGCTATACCAACCGGGTGGTCGATCTCGTCGAGGAAGGCTTCGACGTCGTTCTCAGGATCGGCGAGCTTCAGGATTCCCGCCTGCGGGCAAGGCGCCTCGGGACGTTCCGCCTCGTCCTTGCCGCGTCGCCGGATTACCTCCTTCGCCGCGATACGCCGGACACTCTCGATGCTCTCGAGAGCCATGCCTGTCTGCGCAGCCGCAACGCTTCGACATGCCGGCTCTATGACTGGCCTCTGGGTCCGGACGCCGCCGAGCGCAGCGCAAGACTGACCGACACGCTCGTGGTCGATCACAATGCCATGCTGATCGCCGCGGCGCTGCACGGACATGGCATCGCCTGCGTACCCGGCTTCTGGGCGCATGAGCACCTGATATCAGGGACGCTCCGGCAGATCCTGGCCGAAGAGACACGCAATGAACGCGGCGTCTCGGCCGTCTGGCCATCTGGCCGTGGACCGTCGCAAAAACTCTCGGCCTTCCTCGATTTCATGGCCGAGCGGTTGCCCGCCGCATTAAGAGCGAGCGGACCCGCCTAGCCCTGCTCAAGGATCTTCGCCCTCCTCGTCTCCGGGCGCGCCCTGCAACGGCGGCAGAAGGTCCTCCAGCTCGCCTCTGCGGGGCTCCAGGAAGGCGGGCAGGACCAAGCGCTCGCCCAGCACATCAAGGTCCTCGTCGATGAGGAAGCCGGGTCCGTCCGTGGCGATCTCGATGAGGGTGCCGTCCGGACCCCGAAAATGGATCGACTGGTAGTAGGATCGGTCCTTGCCGGGGTTGACCGCTATACCGAAATGCGAGCGGAGCCGTTCGGCCATTCTCGCTTGATCGAACGCATCGCGGGCTCGGAAGGCGACGTGGTGAACGGTTCCAGCCCCTGCCCGGCCCCGTGTCTTCACGCCGGCCTCACGGAGACAGATCCGGCCGCCGGAGTTTGGATGCGCCGCAAGCGCGACCTGCCCGCCCGCGCGCGCCAGTTCGGAAAAGCCGAGCACATCGACCAGGATCGCGGCCATTTCGGGCATGCTCCGCACATTCAGGATCAGCCCTCCGACGCCATGGATACGGCACTCCGCCGGGATCTCGGGATGCTCCCACCGCATGTCATCCGGGACGGAGGAAGCAACGAGCGCGAGCGGCGTCCCGTCCGGGTCCGCCAGGACGAGGCTGTCCTCTCCGAAAGAGGAGCGCTCCCGCCTGGAGCCGATCGACGCTGCAGCCAGCCGCGCCTCCCACCAGGACAGGCTATCAGGCCCGACGCTGAAGTCGATCTGCTCGGCCTCGCCTGCCCCGCGCAGGCCAGCCGTCGCGCCGGACCATGAGAAGAACGACAGCAACGTGCCCGGAGCGCCGGTCCGCCCTCCGTAGAAGAGGTGATGCGCGCCGGGGTCCTCGTGCGCCACGGTCCGCTTTACCAGTCGCAGCCCCAGAACGCCGGTGTAGAAGGCCATGTTGCGCGACATGTTCGCGGAGACGGCCGTTATGTGGTGGAGGCCTCGTCCAGGCATTGCCGATATGCGCCTCAACCGAAACGCGATGGGTTACGCAGGGCCGCTTCTGCAACATCAACTCGTAACATAGCGATCTCCCCTGCCGATCGCAGCGGACTACCGGATCGCCTTGCCTGTCTTGGATAAAGTCGCGGGAATTTGGACCTGCGCGCGACCGTGACCGCAGCAGCTGGCAACGCTGTCGACCGACGCCATCGCGCCAATCGTCAAAAGATCGTTCGATCAGACAAGACGGGCGGGCTGGCAGACAGCACCTTGCCGGCGCGAAATCCATCTTCGGCAAGGCAGGACTTACCATGGCAATCAAGGCGACACCCACCCCCGGCCCGACGCTGGTCAGCCCCAAGGATCACACGCTGATCATGATCGACTTCCAGTCGCAGATGTCCTTCGCGACGAAGTCGATCGATGCGACGCTGCTGCGCAACAACGCCGCGCTGGTCTCGCAGGCGGCAACCGGTTTCGGCGTCTCGACCATCCTGACGACCGTCGCCGAGAAGAGCTTCTCCGGTCCGATGTACGAGGAGATCACCAGCGCCTTCCCCGGCCAGAAGCTGATCGACCGCACCTCGATGAACACCTGGGAAGACGCCAACGTCATCGCCCGCGTCAACGAGATCGGCAAGGATCGCATCGTGCTCGCCGGCCTGTGGACGAGCGTCTGCATCGTCGGGCCGGCATTGTCGGCGCTGGCGCAGGGCTATGAGGTCTACTTCATTGCCGACGCTTGCGGAGACATTTCGGACGAGGCGCACACATGCGCGATCGACCGCATGATCCAGGCCGGCGCACGGCCGATGACGGCACTGCAATACCTGCTCGAACTGCAGCGCGACTGGGCCCGCACCGAGACCTATGAGATGACCACCGGCATCGCCAAGAAGGTCGGCGGCGCCTACGGCCTCGGCATCATCTACGCAAAGTCGATGTTCAACGCGCATGAGGCCTGACTGCCCTTCGCGGCGGCGACCAGGGAGATCACGTTGAAGATGTACATGCTCTCCCTCGGCGCCGGCCTTCTGGTCGGCGTCATCTACGCCCTGATCAATGTGCGCTCGCCAGCGCCGCCGGTCGTGGCGCTGGTCGGCCTGCTCGGCATCCTGTTGGGCGAGCAGTTGCCGCCATTGGTGAAAAGCCTCTGGGGCAAGGAGCCGCCGGCGCAGTCCTGGCTGCATCAGGTCAAGCCGCACATGTTCGGCGATTTGCCGAAGGGCGCGAAGCCAGATCGCGATGACACCCGCTCCGAGGAGCGCGGCTGATGCCCACACGCCGCGCAGTTCTCGGCGACCTCGCTTTGTCTGGCCCTACCTCCTCTGCCCCCACCGCGGGGCCCGCTTCGACGACTGGAGACAAGCCCATGACTACCGACATCATGACCGCCGATCTCATCTTCCACAGCGGACTGATCACCACGCTCGATCGCTCGAACCCGACGGCAAGCGCGGTCGCGATCAAGGACGGCCGGTTCATCGCCGTCGGCGGCCAGGCCGAGGTCATGGCACATGCCGGCCCGGAGACGAAAATCATCGACCTGAAGGGCAAGCGCGCGCTGCCCGGCCTGATCGACAACCATCTCCACATCATCCGCGGCGGGCTGAACTTCAACATGGAGCTGCGCTGGGACGGCGTGCGCTCGCTGGCTGATGCGATGAACATGCTCAAGCGCCAGGTCGCGGTGACGCCGCCGCCGCAATGGGTGCGCGTCGTCGGCGGCTTCACCGAGCATCAGTTCGCCGAAAAGCGCCTGCCGACGATCGACGAGATCAACGCGGTGGCGCCTGACACGCCGGTCTTCCTGCTGCATCTCTATGATCGCGCCTTGCTGAACGGCGCTGCGCTTCGGGCCGTGGGCTACACCAGGGATACGCCGAACCCGCCGGGCGGCGAGATCACGCACGACGCCAACGGCAACCCGACCGGGCTTTTGCTCGCAAAGCCCAATGCCGGCATCCTCTATGCCACGCTCGCCAAGGGACCGAAGCTGCCCTTCGACTATCAGGTCAACTCGACGCGCCATTTTATGCGTGAGTTGAACCGGCTTGGCGTTACCGGCGCGATCGATGCCGGCGGCGGCTTCCAGAACTACCCCGACGACTACGCCGTCATCCAGAAGCTCGCCGACGAGAACCACCTTACCGTCCGCCTCGCCTACAACCTGTTCACGCAGAAGCCGAAGCACGAGAAGGACGACTTCCTCAACTGGACGAAGACCTCCAAGTACAAGCAAGGCGACGACTATTTCCGCCATAACGGCGCCGGCGAAATGCTGGTCTTCTCCGCCGCCGATTTCGAGGATTTCCGAGAGCCACGCCCCGATATGCCCGCCGAGATGGAGGACGATCTCGAAGGCGTGGTGCGCATCCTGGCCGAGAACCGCTGGCCCTGGCGCATGCACGCCACCTATGACGAGACGATCTCGCGCGCCCTCGACGTGTTCGAGAAGGTCGACCAGGACGTATCCCTCAAGGGCCTAAACTGGTTCTTCGACCATGCCGAGACGATCTCGGAGCGCTCGATCGACCGGATCGCGGCGCTGGGTGGCGGCGTCGCCGTGCAGCATCGCATGGCCTTCCAAGGCGAATACTTCGTCGAGCGCTACGGGCTGGGAGCCGCCGAGGCGACCCCGCCGGTCGCCCGCATGCTGGAGAAGGGCATCAAAACGTCGGCCGGCACGGACGCCACCCGCGTCGCTTCCTACAACCCGTGGGTCTCGCTGTCCTGGCTGATCACCGGGCGCACCGTGGGGGGCCTGCGCCTCACGCCGGAACGTAACTGCCTCGACCGCGAGACGGCGCTCAGGATGTGGACCGAGAACGTCACCTGGTTCTCCAACGAAGAGGGCAAGAAGGGCCGCGTCGCGGTCGGCCAGCTCGCCGATCTGATCGTGCCCGACCGCGACTTCTTCTCCTGCCCGGATGATGAGATCTCCTACATCTCGGCCCTTTTGACCGTCGTCGGCGGCAAGGTCGTCTACGGCGCGGGCGACTTCGCCAAGCTCGACGAGAGCGCCCCGCCGCCCGCCATGCCAGACTGGTCGCCGGTCCGGACCTTCAAGGGCTACGGCGCCTGGGGTGAGCCGGACGGTGCCGGCAAGAACTCCCTGCGCCGCACCGCGATGAACTCCTGCGGCTGTGCCACCGACTGCGGCGTGCATGGCCACGACCATGCCGGCGCCTGGGCCAGAAAGCTGCCCATCGCCGATCTCAAGAGCTTCTGGGGCGCGCTCGGCTGCGCCTGCTGGGCGGTCTGAAGGTGACAGCGTTCAGACAATCCGCCGCCGCGCTCACGACGCCGTCGGTCCGCTGGCTCGCGCTGCTCCTTCTCTGCGCTGCCTATATCCAGGGTCCGGTTACGAAGATCCTCGATTTCAACGGCGCGATCGCCGAGATGACCCATTTCGGCCTCTCGCCCGCGCCCGTCTTCGCAGTCGCCGTGATCGCCTTCGAGCTCGCGGCCTCGGCCCTGATCCTTGCCGGCATCCTGCGCTGGCTCGCGGCGCTTGGCCTGGCAGGCTTTACGCTGATGGCGACCTTCGTGGCGTTGCGCTTCTGGGAGATGCCGATCGGCCAAGAGCGGATGATGGCGACAAACGCCTTCTTCGAGCATCTCGGGCTGATCGGCAGCTTCCTGCTTGTCGCCTGGCACGATCTGCGTGACGAGGCCAGCCCATGAACGCGCCAGAGACCAAGCCGGCGCCCGCCTCCAGCTTTGCGCCGCTGCGTCGGCGCGTTTTCGCCGTGCTGTGGGCTGCGACGATCATCGGCAATGTCGGCAGCTTCATGCGCGACGTCGCCAGCGCCTGGCTGGTGACGGACCTCTCGGGCGCACCGGCCGCCGTGGCCCTTGTCCAGGCGGCGGCGACGCTGCCGATCTTCCTGCTCGCGATTCCCGCTGGCGTTCTCTCCGATATTCTCGACCGCCGCAAATTCCTCATCGCGATCCAGATTTTGCTGGGCTGCGTCAGCCTCTCGCTGATGCTGTTGTCCACCGCCGGGCTCCTGAGCGTCAGTTCGCTGGTGGGCCTGACCTTCCTTGGCGGCATTGGCGCCGCGCTGATGGCACCGACCTGGCAGGCGATCGTTCCCGAACTGGTCGAGAAGCCCAATCTGAAGAGCGCGGTCGCGCTCAACTCGCTCGGCATCAACATCTCCCGCGCCATCGGCCCTGCACTCGGCGGGCTGATCCTTGCGGGGCTCGGCGCCGGCTTCACCTATGGCGCCGACGTCCTGAGCTATGTCGTCGTCATCGGCGCGCTGATCTGGTGGAAGCGCGCGCCCAATGCCGACGATGCACTGACAGAGCGTTTCACCGGGGCCTTCGTCGCCGGCCTGCGCTATGCGAAGGCGAGCCGCGAACTCCATGTCGTGTTGTTACGCGCCGCGATCTTCTTCACCTGCGCCAGTGCGGTCTGGGCGTTGCTGCCGCTGGTCGCGCGCAACCTGCTTGGTGGCGGTGCCGGATTCTATGGCGTGCTGCTCGGAGCGGTCGGAGCGGGTGCCATCATCGGCGCGCTGCAGCTGCCACGCCTGCGCGCCCGGCTCGACGCCGATGGCCTGCTGCTGCTGTCGGGCATCGTGACCGCGGCGGTGATGACCGCCCTCGCCTTCGGGCCGCCGCAATGGCTGGCGGTCATGATCCTACTGCTGCTCGGGGCGGCCTGGATCATCGCGCTGACGACGCTGAACGGCGTGGCTCAGGCAATCCTGCCCAACTGGGTGCGCGGCCGCGCTCTTGCCGTCTACCTGACCGTCTTCAACGGCGCGATGACGGCCGGCAGCCTCGGCTGGGGCGCCGTGGCCGAAGCCGCAGGCATCAGCGGAACCCTTTTTATCGGTGCAGCGGCGCTTCTGGTCGCTGCCTTCGTCATGCACCGCGTCAAGCTTCCCACCGGCGAAGCCGATCTGGCGCCATCGAACCATTGGCCCGAGCCGCTCGTCGCCGCCGCCGTCGAACACGACCGGGGGCCCGTCCTGATCCTGATCGAATATCATGTGCCCGCCGCCGACCGCGACGACTTCGTCAAGGCGATCCACGAACTATCGGTCGAACGCCGTCGCGACGGCGCCTATGACTGGGGCGTCACGGAGGACACCGCCGACCCCGAGAAGCTGGTGGAATGGTTCATAGTCTCCTCCTGGGCCGAGCATTTGCGCCAGCACAAACGCGTCTCCAGGGCGGACGCCGACCTGCAGAAGCGGCTCGCGCGCTTCCATGCCGGAGAGAACGGCCCGGTCGTGCGGCACTTCCTCTATCTCAATCCGCCGACGCGGTCGTCCCGGACAGGCAGGGCCCCGGCGGCATGAGGCTGCAGCGATAGACCGAGCACACACCCCTGCCGGCAGTTATGTCGGCTGCCCGCCCGGAAAACGCATAAAGGCAAGGCCGGCGGCGCAAGATCCTTCGCCGCCAGCCCCGCCACGCTCGCGTTGCGACCGGTTCGGCTTTTATCGGCGGGACGTTGCTGGCCGCTCGCCGGCGTGCACGGCCTGGCCCAGGGCTTCCACCAGGCTCTCGACATCGCGATCGCCGTCGTAGCGCAAGCCGTTGATGAAGAGTGTCGGCGTTCCATTCACGCCGCTTCGGACGCCGCCCATGAAATCGCCTTTGATCTTCTGGTCGAAGCGGCCGTCGAACCCTTCCGCGACCGCGGCGGCATCGAGGCCGAGCCGGACTCCGTAAGCGAGGAGGTCGTCGTCGCTCAGGGCGGTCTGGTTCTCGTACAGCATGTCGTGAGCTTCCCAGAACTTGCCGATCCCCGCCGCCGCCTCGGCGAACTCGGCGGCGCGAACGGCATGAGGATGCAGTTCGGCGATGGGGAAATTGCGGAAAACGAAACGCATCTCCTGGCCCATGGCCTGCTGGACGGCTTTCATGACCGGGTAGGCCTCTCCGCAAAAGGGGCATTCGTAGTCGCCGTACTCGACAAGAGTCACGGGAGCATCGGCCGGGCCCTGCGCGTGATCCTGCGGGCCGACGGGAATGGAGAGGCGGCTCATGATTGAACTCCCTGGGAAAGTGATGGTGAGGCGAGCTTGTCCAGCGCATCGAGAATGCCGTCGGCGCCGGGATTGATGCCGAGGGGCGAGACGAAACTCCAGGCGATGACGCCCTTGGCGTCGAGGACGAACAGCGCCCGCTCGGTCGTCCCCTCCCCGTCCCGGTAGACGCCGTAGCTTCGCGCCACCGCGCCCTTGGGTTCGAAATCGGCAAGCAGGGGGAAATGCAGCTTGCGCTGTTCGGCGAAGGCCGCATGGCACCAGACGCCATCGACCGAAATGCCGACGAGCTGGGCCCCTAAACGGTGAAATTCGGGAAGAATCTCGTTGTAGAGCGCCATCTGGTCGCCGCAGACCGGACTCCAGTCGGCCGGGTAGAAGGCGAGGATCGCCGGCTTGCCGCGCAGATCGTCGAGCGAGACCTTCTGGTCCGGCGTCACCGGCAGATTGAAGGCCGGGGCGGCGCTTCCGGGGGGCAGCGCCGTTGCGGGGTACGACTGGGACATGGCAAGCCTTCTCGAGCGATCGAATGGAATTGCGAGATGGGACGGCCGAGCTCAGCGCGCCGGGCGTGTGATCTCGTAGAGGAACCAGCTGCGACGCTCGGCCTCGTCGATCCAGACTTCGATCAGGCTTGTCGAGGCGACGTCGTTGTGGCTCTCGCAGACGCCATGGGTCGCACGCAGGAAGCCGGTCAGCCGACGATTGTCGTCGGCGAGCTCGGCCAGCATGTCCTGCGGCGTGACATAATCGGCATCGTTGTCGAGCAGGCGCTGGATGCGGTTGATTTGGCCGATCGAGCGCAGGGTGGTGCCGCCGACCTTGCGGGCCCGTTCGGCGATGGCGTCCGTCGTCGAGAAGATCTGGTCGCCCTGTTCGTCGAGCATCAGGTGGTAGTCACGGAAATGCGGCCCCGAGAGATGCCAGTGGAAGTTCTTGGTCTTGAGATAAAGCGCGAACATGTCGGCGAGCAGGCCGGTCAGCGAAGCGGCGATGTCCGTCGTTGCCTGCGCACCGAGATCGGTCGGCGTGCGCAGGGCAGCGGTTCTACGAAGCTGAAGGGAAAGATCGGTCATGAGGGATCTCCTGAACCCGGCGGGCCATGGTGGAGGCTGCCGCGACGGTTGCGGACCACCGGGAAGAGGCTCTCCGGAGGACCGGGCCTGATGGCCCGATGGAGTGGAGAATAAGGGGGTGCGTGGCTCGCCTGTATCGGCCGATCGTTTCGTTGCCTCATACGTCGGTTTAGTCCCGGCGCCCGTAAGGCCGTCGCCGAGGCGCATGTCGCAATCCCGGCCGGCAGTGCCGCCATGCAGTCTAAACCCCTGTATGATGTTCCCGGCCGCCCGGGTCGGTCAGAACGTCCCGGCTGACGAATTCCGGCCAAGGATGACGAAAATGTTCAAGCGCGGGCGGGCACGATGACCTACGTTCCAGCTTGGGAAGCTCCCACGCTCCAAGGCAGATTCTGTTTATGTCGTCTCTTGCGCTCGTCGATCCGCGACCGCCGCGTCCGCCTTCGCCACGCAAGGCCGGAAAGGTGGGCTCGACATCGGGATCGCGCATGACGCGTACCGCATTACGCGTCGCAGCCGCGCTGCTCGCGCTCGGGATCTTCCTGATCGATACGCTGACCCCGCTCGAAGGCGCGGTGGCCGTTCTCTATGTCGTCGTTGTCCTGCTCGCCGCGCGGACATCGCGGCGTGGCGACATTGTCGTAGCCGCCGCCGGTAGCATCCTGCTCACCGTCGCGGCCTATGTCGACAGCCACGGACTGACCCATGCCGGCTCGCCGACCTTGCGAGCGCTCGTCAGTCTGTCGGCGATCGGCATCACCGCTGCTCTCGCGCTCCAGAACCAGCGCGCGACGGATATGCTCTCCGCTCAGGCCAGGCTGCTGAACCTCTCGCATGACATGATCTTCGTGAGAGACAGTTTCGGCGTGATCACGTTCTGGAACAGCACGGCCGAGGAGGTCTATGGCTGGCGGTCTCGCGAGGCGGTCGGCCGGGTGGCGGATGAACTGCTCGAGACACGCTATGCCGAGCGACGCGAGACGATCGAGGCAGCCCTGCTCGGGACGGGGCGCTGGGACGGCACCCTCGAACAGCGGACCAGGACCGGCAGCACCCTGATCGTCGAGAGCCGCTGGGCCGTGCAGCGCGACCAGCTCGGCCGGCCCATGGGCGTGCTCGAAACGCACACCGATGTCACCAGTCGCCAGGCAGCCCATGCCGCCCTCGTCCAGAGCGAGCGGCGCTACCGCCGCATGTTCGACGCCAGCCGGATCGGCGTCGTCCAGGAGGACTGGAGCGACATCAGGGCCGAACTGAACGCCCTTGGCCTTGCGAACGCGACGGCGCTCGGAGCGCATCTCGCCAGCCATCCGGACTTTATCGAACGTGCCCGCAAGCTGACGAAGATCGTCGATGTGAACCCCGCATTTCTTTCGATGGTTGCGGCAGACAGTTCATCCCGCTTTCTTGAATCGGTCGACAATATCCTGTGTGAAACCGACAGGACTTTCGCCGCAGCGCTGGCGGCATTCGCCCGAGGCGATGCCTTCCACGAGGGCGAGACCGAACTTGTCGGGATCGACGGGCGCCGCGTCCCGGTGCTCTTTGCGATCACCTTTCCCGGCGTCGATGACGGCGACGGCAACGTCCTCGTTTTCGTCATCGACAACACCGAGCGCAAGCAGGCCCAGGATGCCGTACTCGCAGCGCAGGCCGAGCTCGCCCATGCCGCCCGCGTCGCGACGCTGGGCGAACTCACGGCCTCTATCGCCCATGAGGTCAACCAGCCGCTGATGGCGGTCGTGACCAGCGGCGAGGCCGGGATGCGTTGGCTGCGCCGCGAAACGCCCGATCTGCACGAGGTCGAAACGGCAATCGGACGCATCGTCTCGGAAGGACGCAGGGCCAGCGAGATCGTCAAGCGCATTCGCGCTTTCCTCAAGAAGGCACCGGCACAGCAAAGCGAGCTCGGCATAGCCGCGATCATCGAGGAGGCGAGCCAGCTCGTGCAGCGCGAACTCACGCGCGAACGCGTCGAACTGCGCATCGAGATCGAGTCCGGACTGCCGGCGATCATGGGCGACCGGATTCAGCTCCAGCAGGTTCTGGTCAACCTCATGGTAAATGCCGGACAGGCGATGGCCGACCAGGCGGGGCCGCGCCTGCTTTCGATCGGTGCGACACGCTCGACCCCCGACAGTCTTACGGTCACGATCCGCGATTCCGGACCCGGCATCGCCGAAGGCGATCTGGCTCGCCTGTTCGACCCCTTCTTCACGACCAAGCAGCAGGGGATGGGCATGGGGCTTGCGATCTGCCGGACGACGACGGAAGCTCATGGCGGCAAACTCTCTGTCGAGAGCGCGCCGGGCCAGGGCGCGACCTTCCAGGTCACGCTCCCGGTATCGCAGGACGGCATGACACCATGATCAGGCAGACATCGGCGAGGGCCGCCGCCTCCACACCCCCAAGTCAGCCCGTCGTCATCGTCGTCGATGACGACCTTGCCGTTCGCGAATCCCTCGACAGCCTGTTCCGGTCCATCGGCATTCAGACCCGGCTCTTCGGATCGCCGGCAGAACTTCTTCAGGGTTCGCTTCCGGACTTGCCGGGCTGCATGATTCTCGACGTACGCCTCCCGGGCATCAGCGGGCTGGATTTTCACGATCAGCTCGCCAGGCACGGCATCGACCTGCCGATCATCTTCATGACCGGTCATGGCGATATCCCGATGACGGTGCGGGCGATGAAGGCCGGCGCCGTCGATTTCCTGTCCAAACCGTTCCGGGATCAGGACATGCTCGACGCGGTGACCGCAGCGATCGAGCGCGACAAGCAAAGACGGACGCAGGCCGACGCGAAGAATCACCTTCGCGCCGAATATGAGACGCTGACGCCGCGCGAGCGTGAGGTCCTGGCCCATGTCGTGTCGGGGCTGATGAACAAGCAGGTCGCCGGCATGATCGGCCTGAGCGAGATCACGGTGAAGATCCATCGCGGCAACGTCATGCGGAAGATGGGGGTGCGTTCGCTCGCCGATCTCGTGCGCAAGGCGGAAGCGCTCGGCATTTCCCGACCTTGAGGGGTGTCGCCTCCAAACCAGTGTATGATTTCCAGGGTCGCGGCAGGGGTCCATACAGGATCGCAGCCGCGCATCGGACGCTCCCTTCGGGCGACTTAAACGCGCGAAGGATTTTGCCTATGACCGGCTCTCCCACGATCGCGATCATCGACGATGACGACGGGGTTCGCACCTCGCTCGCCAGCCTCGTGCGCTCGCTCGGCTACGACGTCCGCAGCTATGCCTCGGCGCCCGCATTCCTGAACGATCGGGAGATCGGCGACCCCGACTGCATGATATCCGACATCCAGATGCCGCAGATGACGGGGGACGAGCTGCAGGCCGAACTGATCGCAGCCGGCCGCAGCTTCCCGATGATCTTCATGACAGCCTTCCCGACCGAAGCAACGCGAAGCCGCGTCATGGCGGCGGGCGCCTGCGCCTATCTCGACAAGCCCGCTGACGGCGATGCCATCGCCCGCTACCTTGCGGCTGCGCTCGATCACAGCCGCGCATTGCAAGCGCCCCCGCAGTCAAGCTGACACAACACCTTCGTATAGGCCACCGAAGCGAACGTAGGATGTTCGATCGCGAACCATCATCCTAGCTTTCATCGTCAACCCGCTCTGGAGACAAGAATGAGCACGATCAAGACGACGAAATGCCTCGGGACGTTTGACCGGGACTGCGGAACGAGAAGCTTCGGCCCGATGAGCCGCACCAGCGCCGAGCGGCCGGCCATCGCCAGGGCACGCTAGGTCGGCCATGTCGAATCTGGACCCCAATCCCAATCTCACGCGGCGCGACATCGTCGCCGGAGTCGCCGGCATCGCTGCCGCGACGTGGCTTCCGTCAGAGGCCTTTGCCCAGAACCAACCACCCCACCAGCTTTCAAGAGGAGAGACGAAAATGAGCAGCGGTTTCGTGAAGACCAAGGACGGCACCGAGATCTTCTACAAGGACTGGGGCCCCAAGACGGCCCAGCCGATCGTTTTCCACCATGGCTGGCCGCTGTCCTCGGACGACTGGGACGCGCAGATGCTGTTCTTCCTCGCCAACGGCTACCGCGTCGTCGCCCATGACCGGCGCGGCCATGGCCGCTCGACACAGGTCAGCACCGGCAACACCATGGACCAGTATGCCGCCGATGCGTCGGACGTTTTCGAGCATCTCGATCTGCGCAACGCGGTCCATATCGGCCATTCGACCGGCGGCGGCGAAGTGGCGCGCTATGTCGCCAAACACGGCCAGCCCCAGGGTCGCGTCGCCAAGGCCGTGCTCGTCAGCGCCGTTCCTCCGCTGATGCTCAAGACCGAGAAAAACCCCGGCGGTCTGCCAATCGAAGTGTTCGACGGCCTCCGCAAGGCGCTCGCCGACAATCGCGCGCAGTTCTATCTCGACGTCGCGTCGGGTCCCTTCTACGGCTTCAACCGGCCGGGCGCGAAAATCTCTCAGGGTGTGATCCAGAATTGGTGGCGCCAGGGCATGATCGGCGGCGCGCTGGCTCATTACGAGGGCATCAAGGCCTTCTCGGAAACCGACCAGACAGAAGATCTTAAGGCGATCACCGTGCCGACCCTCGTGCTCCACGGCGAGGACGACCAGATCGTCCCGATCGACGACAGCGGCCGGCTTTCGGTCAAGCTGCTCGCCAAGGGCACGCTGAAGACCTATCCGGGCTTCCCCCATGGGATGCTGACCACCCATGCAGAGGTGATCAATCCCGACCTGCTCGCCTTCGTCAAAGGCTGACGGCTCCTGATACACGCAAGGGAGAGCGGATCATCGTCCGCTCTCCCTTTTTCGCGAGTTCGGCGCATGCACCGGCGTGCATGGATTTCTCGGCCACGCGGCGATAAGCCGAGAGTTCGAGTCACGCCGGGAAGACGACGATCATGCACACGCTGCAGCACTGTGCCGAAGCTCTTGCGGACGGCACCTTCACAGCACGGTCCCTCGTCGAAGACTGCCTCGCCAAGATCGCCGATCCGGCCGGTGAAGGCTCGCGCGCCTTCATCTCGGTCTCGGCAGACGCCGCGCGTGCCTCGGCTGACGCACACGACGCGCTGCGCCGCGCCGGCCGAGCGCCCGGCCCTTTCGCCGGCATCCCCTTCGCGGTGAAGGACCTCTACGACGTGGCCGGCGAACGCACGATGGCGGGCTCGCGCGCGCTGGCCGACGCAGCGCCGGCAAAAGCCCACGCGCCCACGATCGCGCGGATGCTGGCAGCGGGCTTCATTCCCATCGGCCGCGCCAACATGACGGAATTCGCCTATTCCGGCATCGGCGCGAACCCGCATTACGGCACCCCGCTCAGCCCCTGGGACCGGGCTTCGAAACGCATCCCCGGCGGTTCCTCCTCAGGTTCGGCCGTGGCGGTTGCGGACGGCATGGCGCTGGTCGGGCTCGGCAGCGACACCGGCGGCTCGTGCCGCATACCCGCCGCACTCTGCGGCATCGTCGGCTACAAGCCCACGGCCCGGCGCGTGCCGCTCGACGGCGTCGTGCCTCTGTCGGGAAGTCTCGATTCACTCGGCCCGCTGGCGCCCAGCGTCGCCTGCTGCGCCATCGTCGATGGCGTGCTGGCTGGCGAGTTGCCCTCCCCTCCGGCGGCACGCCTCGTTGCCGGGCTGCGTCTCGCGATCCCCGCCCAAATCGTGCGTGACGGTATGGATCCGACGGTCGCGGCTGCCTTCGACAAGGCGATCGGCAGACTGAGCCGGCTCGGAGCGATCATCACCGATGTTGATTTCGCGCCACTCGACGCCATCGGGCGCGCGACGAGCAAGGGCGGCTTCGCCGCGCCCGAGGCCTTTGCCTGGCACCGGGAACTTCTGGCGGCGAAGCAGGAGCTCTACGATCCGCGCGTCGCCAGCCGGATCGCGCTCGGCGCGCAGGTTCCAGCCGCCGACTATCTCGACCTCATCAAGGCACGCCGCGAGATCATCGCGGCAATGGATGCCGCGACAGCCGGCTATGATGCGCTGCTGATGCCGACCTGTCCCGTCGTCGCGCCGCGTCTCGACGAACTGGAGCAGGACGCCGAATATTTCCGCCTCAACGGGCTGCTGCTGCGCAATCCGAGCCTCGGCAATTTCCTCGATCGCTGCTCGATCAGCCTGCCATGCCATGCGGTAGGCGAAGCGCCGGTCGGGCTGATGCTGACTGGCGAGACCGGCGGCGACCGGGCGCTTTTCGCCATCTCGGCAGGCGTTGAGGCCGCGCTTCGGTCATAAGGACGGTTGTTTCGAAACACCTGCCGTCAGGCGAGCTTCCGCGAAAGCGCGAACAAAGCAACGGCCGCAAGCGCCGACATGACCACGAGCAGCAGGATGCTGGGCGAGTGCCCGGCCCGCTCGATCAGCACGGCGAAGACGAGCGGCGCGGCTGCCCTCACCGCCAGCCCCGGAGCCGACAGCTTGCCCAGCATCGCGCCATAGCCGGCCGGGCCGAAGAGCTGCAGAGGCACCGTTCCGCGCACGATCGAGGCCAGCCCCATGCTTATCCCGAAGGCGATGGCGAAGAGCCCGGCCAGCGTCGGCGTCGTGCCGCCAAACAGCAGAAGGAGGAGGCCGAGCGGCATCAGCACGGCCGAGGTCCAGGCCGTCGTCACCGGCTCCAGAGCTGCACCAAACAGCATCTCGACCAGCCGCCCGGCGACCTGGGAAGGGCCGACCATCGCGCCGATCGTCACGGCGACGGCAGCGCTCAGACCAAGACCCTGCAGCATCGTCAACATGTGGATCGACAATGCCGAGACGACGAAGCCCTGCAGCGAAAAGGCGAGCGCCAGCAGCAGGAAGGCGGAGCGGCGCGCGTCCCCTTCCAGATACATGCGAGGAGCCCCACCGCCCAATGGCCGCGGCGGCGCCGCGCTCGCGGAACGGCGCGCTTGGCCAGGCAGCAGGAACAGATGCAACGGCACGCACAGTCCGAACTGGAACACGGCATAGGTCCGGTAGATATCCCGCCAGTCGAACTGGCTGAGCAGCGTGGTCGTCAACGGCCAGAACAGCGTCGATGCAAAGCCCCCGATCAGCGTAAGCTGGCTGATCGCCCGGCGCGCACCCGCTCCCCGGGCCTGCGTCAGGGCCGCGAAGGCCGCATCGTAGAGCACCATGGTCGACACGACCTCCAGCGCGATCATTGCCGAGAAATAGCCGACCGGGCCGCGTGCCTCCGCCAGCGCCAGCAGCGAAAGCCCCGCCAACGCCGAACCGATGCTCATCACGAGGCGCGTGCCATGGCGATCGATCAGGCGGCCGGTCGTCGGCGCGGCTATGCCGCCGGCGAGAAGGCCCAAAGCCAGGCCGCCATAGGTCCATTCCGGGGCCCAGCCGAAGCTCGCGGTCATGCGTGGCGCCAGAACCGCAAAGGCATAATAGAGCGCGCCATAGCCGATCACCTGGGTCACGCCGAGTGCGGCGATGAGAGGCAGCGCCCCCGCACCTCGCGATGGGAGCGGAGCGGTCGGGACGGGCGACACGATTCAGCCTCCTGCGGACAGACGGGCGGCAGCTTTCGCAGCCGCCCGATTCATTGACAAGGCCGGCGATCTGTCACATTCCCTCGCTGGCTCGGGAGTTGTCGCTGTCACGCTCTTCCGCTCCGGAATCCGAGCCCGGGAAGAGCCCTGAAGCGTCCATCGGGCGCAGGCTGCCGGTTTGATCACGACAGTTTCACCACAACGGATTCTGCTGACCGGCGCTGCTGGCTTCATCGGCTTCCATGTCACGCAGGCTCTGCTGGAACGCGGCGTCCAGGTTCTCGGCATCGACAACCTGACCCCTTACTATGACCCCACCCTGAAGCAGGCCCGGCTCGACCGGCTCGCCCCGCGCAACGGCTTTTCCTTCGAGAAGCTCGACATCGCCGATTACGACGCGCTGCAGGCGAGCTTTGCCGCCTACAGGCCCGACGTCGTGATCCACCTCGCCGCACAGGCCGGCGTGCGCTATTCGCTCGACAATCCCCGCGCCTATGCGCGCTCGAACCTCGACGGCTTCCTCTCGGTGCTGGAGGCTTGCCGGCACAACCCGGTCGGCCACCTGATCTATGCCTCGTCGAGTTCGGTCTATGGCACGAATGCCAGGACGCCGTTCAGCGAGCATGATGGCGCCGACCATCCGGTCTCGCTCTACGCCGCCACCAAGCGCGCCAACGAGCTGATGGCGCACTCCTACGCCCATCTCTACGGCATTCCGGCGACGGCCCTGCGCTTCTTCACGGTCTACGGCCCCTGGGGCCGGCCTGACATGGCTTATTTCAAGTTCACCAAGGCGATCCTCGAAGGCAGTCCGATCGACGTCTATGCCGAGGCGCAGATGAGCCGCGACTTCACCTATGTCGACGATGTCAGCGAGGCGATCGTCCGGCTCGCCTCGATGCCGCCCGAGCCCGGCGCGTCCTTCGATCAGGCGCGGCCCGACCCGGCGACGGCCGCTGCGCCCTGGCGCATCTACAACATCGGCAACCACACGCCGGTCCGGCTCGACCGCTTCATCGCGGTGATCGAGGCCGCCTGCGGCAAGCCCGCGATCAAACGGCATCAGCCGATGCAGGCCGGCGACGTGCCGGCGACCTATGCCGACGTCGCCGACCTGACGGCGCGGGTGGATTTCCGGCCGGACACGCCAATCGAGACCGGCATCGGACGCTTCGTTGCCTGGTATCGCGAATTCTACGGCGTCGGGACGCCCGGCTGATCAGCCCCGGACGACGTCGCGCGAGAACCGGGCGACGGATTCGTCGAGCCGTCGCGCGGAGACATCGACCTCCGCCGCCGCCTCGGACACCTGCCTGCCATTGCCCATGATGCGCGCCGCATCGGCTACGACGATATCGATAGCACCGGCCGCTTGCTCCGTTTCCCTGACGGTACGCGAAAGCAAATCCACCATGGTGCGGATCGCCTCGGCCTGCTGATCGACAGCCACGACGATGCCGCCGGTCGCCCCCACGATCGCTTCGGTCGAGACGCTGATGTTCATGACGGCGGCCATCGACCGCTCGGTCGCGCCCCGGACTTCCGCGATGCGCTCCGAAATCTCCTTCGTCGCCGCTTCCGTTCGGGCAGCCAGCCCCTTCACTTCAGTCGCGACGACCGCAAAGCCGCGCCCCGCAAGACCGGCCCGCGCCGCTTCGATCGTGGCGTTGAGGGCCAGCAGATTCGTCTGGGCCGCGATTTTCCGGATCAGTTCCGACACCTCGCCGATATCGCGCACCGCCTGCGTGAGCTGCGCCTTGACGGCCACGGAGGCCGCGACATCCGCAGCGGCCGTTCGTACCAACTGCGTGGTCCGGTCGGCCTCGTTGCGGATCAGGGAGATCGTATCGGTGAGACGACACGAGCAGAGTTCGACCGAGGCGATGTCGGTCCTGGCCTCGCCGACCGTCGTCAGCACGCCGGCGAGTTGATCCTGCGAACGTCGCGAGATTGCGACGAGTTGCTCGGCGGCGCCATTCATGTGACCGACGGACTGGAAGACGGGCTGCAGAATAGCGCCGATTTCGCGCCGGAACGTCTCGGCTTGCTGCTCTACGGCTTCGCGCCGCGCCTCTTCGACACGCCCCTGAGCCTGCGCCTCCAACCCGAGCGCCTGCGCGCTGTGGATGGCGCGGACGCGATCGATGAAGATCTGCCCCATGCTGCGTAGGGAAACCAGCATAACCGAGCCATAGATCACCTGTAACATCAGATTTTCTATCATGTGGTCGAGCGGCGCCAGCGCGATATGAACGATGCGCGCTCCCAGGATCAAAACCGCGAAGAGGAGCGCGGCAGATGGCATGCTCGCCATGGTTAAGGTACCGGCGCAGACCACCCCTGCCAGCAGGGTTGACGTCAGCACCTCCATCTGTGGCACGGCGGTCGGATTGATGACGACTGCCATCACTAACCAAGGGGCGGCCATGAGAGCGGAGTCGGCCAGGATCCGGTCGTTGAACCTTGCCGATGGCGCATCCTCGCGCTTGCGTTGCTTGATCTTCGAGATTCGCAGGATGCCGAGCAGGCCGCCGGCGATCACGCAGGCGCTCCACGCAAGCGGAAACCACAGCCAGCCATGAAACATAGCGACGATCGCGACGACGACAGCCGAGAGCAGATTGGACATCAGGATGGCGGGAAGAACGCGCGCGAAGATCTCCGCCTGCGCCATGCGCAGCGCAGCCGCATCGGCGTCGTCGAGCCGGGGCATCCCGAATTGACGGTTGACCCAGGCGTCATAGCGTGTCGGCCAGGTCGCGCCGGCAATCATGGCCGGAGGGTCTGCTCTGTCATGGCCACGCTCAACTCCAACGCATGGGTGAGTTGCAACCCTTGCAGAGAGGTCTCAAGCGGCGGTTAACGCTGGCATGGCTAGTCGGCTGCGGCGGCGGACGCCGCCGCAGCCGACATCGGCACCGCTCACACCGCGCCATGCGCCTCGACATAAAGCGCATAGAGCGAGTGGCTGCTCGCCATATAGAGACGGTTGCCCTTGGGGCCGCCAAAACACAGATTGGCGCAGCGCTCCGGCAGGCGGATGAAGGCCAGCGGCTTGCCCGCCGAGCTAAACACCATGACGCCATCGAGGTCTTCCGGCTTGCCCCTCAGGCCGAAGACCTTGCGGCCTCCCATCTCGGCAGCTTCCGCGTTCAGCGCCCCGTTGCTGCCATAGCCGCACCAGAGATTGCCATCGCGATCGACCTTGAAGCCGTCGAGCGCGCCGAAATCGGCGGCATCGACCACCTTCGTCTTGTTCGACGCCTTGCCCTGCGCATCGATGTCGAAGCTCCAGATGCTGCGGTTGGGCGTGCCCCGCCACTCGACGACATAGAGCTTCTTTTCGTCCGGCGAGAAGGCGAGCCCGTTGGGGTTGAGCAGGTCGGTGACGACGGCGCTCAGTTTGCCGTCCGGGCCGATGCGATAGACGTTCGTGGTCGCCTGCTCGGACTTGGCGCGCGCGCCCTCCCATTCGCCGTTGATGCCGAACAGCGGATCGGTGAACCAGATCGTGTCGTCGGATTTGACAACGATGTCGTTGGGCGCGTTCAGGCGCTTGCCCTCGAAGACATCGGCCAGCACGGTGATCTTGCCGTTCTTCTCGGTCCGCGTGACGCGACGTGTCACCGAATGCTCGCAGGTGATCAGGCGGCCCTGCCGGTCGCGCGCATTGCCGTTGGCGAAGTTGGCGTTCTCGCGGAAAACCGTGAAGCTGTTCTTCGCCTCGTCGAACTTCATGATCCGGTTGTTGGGGATGTCGCTAACGAGGACGTAGCGTCCTTCCGGAAAATAGACCGGCCCCTCGGCCCAGCGCATGCCGGTGGCAAGCTGCTCGACCGAACTCGAATAGATCCGGTACTTGCCGAAGCTCGGGTCGAGGATTTCGACCGAGGGGTCGGGATAGCGCTGGTTCGGCTTGAACGGAAAGGCCTGTCCCAACGCAGGACCTGCCAGCGCGGAGCCCGCGGCAGCAAGGCCACCGGCGAGCAGATGACGACGTGACGTTTCAACCATTGTTCCCTCCACGTTTTTTATCGTTCTGGTCATGGCGGGACGCGCCGCATGGGCAGCGTCCCTGGCAGCCCGTGTCGCGGCCGGCTTCGCCGTCGTTCAGTTGAGTGTCCGGCCTGCGCTCACGACCAGCCCGGCCGCCATTTCGCGAATTCCGCCTTGGTCTCGGCATTGGCCGGGTACAACCCGAAGATGCCCTGCCCACCCCGCACGCGCTCGGCGACGAAGTCTTCATAGGCCGTCTGCTCGTAGACCTCCGGCGCGACCTCGTTGGCGAGATGGGCCGGGATGACGCAGACCCCTTCACCGTCGCCGACCATGATGTCGCCGGGATAGACCGCGACATCGCCGCAGGCGATCGGAGCGTTGATGTCGAGCGCGTGATGGCGGATCAGGTTGGTCGGCGCGCTCGGGCGATTGTGATAGGCCGGGATCGCCATGCCGGCGATCTCCGGGCTGTCACGAAAGCCGCCATCCGTAACGATCCCGGCGACGCCCCGCTGCATCAGCCGCGAGACCAGGATACCGCCGGCAGAGGCGGCTTTGGCATCCTTGCGGCTGTCGATCACCATGACATGGCCGGGCGGGCAATCCTCGACCGCGCGGCGCTGCGGATGCTGCGTCCCCTCGAACATGCCCAGATGGTCGAGATCCTCGCGCGCCGGGATGTAGCGCAGCGTGAACGCTTCTCCGACCATCGACCCGTCCTTCAGGCCCAGCGGCCTCACATCCTGGATGAAGACGTTGCGGAAGCCGCGCTTGAACAGGGCGGTTGTCAGCGTCGCGGTCGAGACGCGCTTGAGTTTCGTGCGGTTTTCGTCGGTAAGGATGGTCATGCTGGGCGCGGTCCTTGTCTGCAATACGTCAACATTCATCGCCGTCATCCCGGACAAGCGGCGTCAGCCGCGCCGATCCGGGATCCATTCCTGAACGATTCCGGCATGGATCCCGGGTCTCCGCTTCGCTGCGCCCGGGATGACAGCGCACTTTCCAGACGCTGGTTATGTCGATCATTCGATCTTGACATTGGCCTTCTGCGCCACCTCGGCCCAGCGCTTGGTCTCGGCCGCGATGTGCGCCGCGAACTGTTCCTGCGTCGAGCCGACGGGATCCACACCGAGCTTCTTCATCTGCTCGATCACGGCGGGCTCGCGCATGATCGCCTGCGTCTCGGTCGACAGTTTCGCGACGATGTCCTTGGGCACGCCCGAGGGCGAGAAGAAGCCGTGCCAGGAGGTTGCGGCATAGCCCGGAATGAACTCTGCCAGGGCCGGCAGATCCTTGGCGACGGCGAGCCGCTCCGGCGTCGCGGTGGCGAGCGCCCGGATCTTGCCGGCCTCGACATGCGGCCAGGCGATGGTGATGTTGTCGAAGGAGACCTGGATCTGGCCCGACAACAAATCCTGCGTCACCTGCGCGCTCGAGCGGTATGGCACATGCGCCATATCGGTGCCGGTCGAGACCTTGAACAACTCCGCCGCCATATGTGTCGAAGTCCCGGCGCCAGAGGAGCCGAAGGAGTATTTGCCGGGATTCTTCTTCAGGAGTTCGATCAGTTCCGGCACCGTCTTGGCCGGCAGATCGAGATTGACCATCAGGATGTTCGGCACGCTCGCGACCTGCGAGATCGGCGCGAAGTCCTTGATGTGGTCGTAGGGCATCTTGGTGTAGACGCCGGGATTGATCGCATGGGTCGAGACAGTCCCCATGGTCAGCGTGTAGCCGTCGGGGTCCGAGCGCGCCACGGCGGCGACGCCGGTGTTGCCGCCGGCTCCGGCGCGGTTTTCGACGATGAAGCGCCCGCCCATCCGCGCGCCGAGGCGCTCGGCCAGTAACCGGCCGAGGATGTCGGTCGTCCCGCCCGCCGCGAAGGGCACTACGATCGTAACGACCCTGGACGGGTAGGCCGGCTGGGCCAGGGCGGGCATCGCCAGCGGAACAGCCAGGCAGGCGGCGGCGGCAAGCAGTCTGCGACGGCTCGAAATCATCAGGCTATCCTCCATTTGCGTTTCCAGACCGGCTCTTTGGCCGGCCACCTTTCGTATGGGCCCTGCTCGGGCCTCTCGACCATCGACATAGCACGTCCAAAACCAATTGAAATCTGAAATTTCAGACTTGCCGATTCTTGCAGTTTGTGGTGTTTGATGCGGCGACCAAGCTTGACCGGGCGTCCGCCAGGATGTCATCGGCCGGCCGTCACATCGTCCTGGAACGCGTATGTCCGAATTCGGCGCCATAGAGCCTGTCGCTCCCCATCTGCTGCGCTCCTTGCGCGAGCATGTGCATGAGCGCCTGCGCCGGACGATCGTCGCGGGACGCTTCAGGAATGGCGAGCGGCTGAACGAGCGCCATCTCGCCGAGATGCTCGGCGTCAGCACGACGCCGGTGAAGGACGCGATCCGCAAGCTGGAGAGCGAGGGGCTGGTCCGCACCGAGGCGCGGCGCGGTGTCTTCGTCGAGTTCTCGGCCCGGCAGGCCCTGGAGATGGCGTTGGGGCGTGCCGCGCTCGAAAGTGTCATGACCCATATCGCCGCCAACCGGATCGGCGCGCCCGACATCGCCGGGATGGCCCGGCTGATCGAGGAAATGCAGCACGCGACGGCCCACAGCGCGCTGGAAGACCTCGTCACACTGAACGAGGCCTATCACGGTGCGATCCATCGCATCTCCGGCTGCACCTATCTCGAACGCCGCCTAGACGGCCAGCGCATGTACGACCATGCCCAGCGCATCGCGCTGCTCTCGGAACCGGCCGAGCGCGAGCAGGGTTTCGAGGAACACCGATCGATCTATGATGCGCTCAGGGCACGCGAGCCGGCGCTGGCCGAACAACGAATGCGCCGCCACATCGTCCGCTCGGCCAAAAGCCATGTGCGGCAGGTGTTCGGCGCCGATGCGGAGGGACTAAGCTATGACGAATGACCAGGAAAACCACGGCAAGGTTCGCAGCGCCTTGCGCGGCATCTCGGGCGTGCATGTCACGGCCTGGAGCGCCGATGGCGAGGCCGATTGGGCGGTGACGGGCAGGATCGTCGCCCGCATCGCGCAGGCCGGCATTCACAACATCGTCTCGGCCGGCAACACCGGCGAGTTCTACCCGATGACGACCGACGAGGTCGTGCGCAGCCATGCGGTGGCAGCCGAAGCGGCAGCCGGCAAGGCGCTGGTCACAGCCGGCATCGGCCGTTCGCTGCGCGAGGCGGTCTCGACCGGGAAGCTCGCGGCCGGTGCCGGTTGCGACGCGGTGATGGTCCACCACCCGCTCGACCCCTTCGCCGCGCCGCAATCGCAGGCCGACTACATCATCGCAATCGCCGAGGCGCTGACGATCCCGCTCGTGGCCTATATCCGCTCCGACGCGATCGGCGTGAAGGATCTGGTTCGCGTCGCGACACATCCCAATGTCGCGGGCGTCAAATTCGCCTCCAGCAACATGATGCTGTTGGCCGAATGCGTGCGCGCCACGCAAGGGACGTCCGCCAACTGGATCTGCGGGCTCGCCGAGGGCTGGGCCGCGCCCTTCTATGCGCTCGGCGCGCGCGGCTTCACCTCCGGCCTGATCAATGTCGCACCGGAGCGCTCGCTGGCCGTCTGGCACGCGCTGGAGACCGGCGACTACGCAGCCGCCCGGATCGAGGTCGACGCCATCGCCGGTTTCGAGACCCTGCGTACGAAATACGGCAACGGCGCCAACGTCACCGTGGTGAAGGAAGCGCTCGGCCTGCTCGGAACCGATGTCGGCCCGGTGCGCCTGCCCGGCCTGCCGGAGCTGAACGCCGCCGAGAAGGCTGAACTGCGCCAGATCGTCTCCGGCTGGAACCCGGTCCGCATCGCGGCGGAGTGATACCGCTGTCGTTCCGGGGCATCGCGCAGCGATGAACCCGGAACCCACGACCGGGCGAGCCCTTCAGCCCCGTCAGGACGTCTCACCCGGTCGTGGGTTCCGGGTTCGGCCCTATGGGCCGCCCCGGAATGACACATCGTTTTGAACGACAAAAAACCACCCGAGGACACGCCATGACCACCCACCCCCGCAAGACGCCCGACACCCTGCGCTCGAAGCGCTGGTTCGGCGCCAGCGATCTGCGCTCCTTCGGCCATCGTTCGCGGGCCTTGCAGATGGGCTTCGGCCATGACGAGTTCATGGGCAAGCCGGTCATCGGCATCATCAACACCTGGTCCGAGATCAACCCCTGCCACACCCATCTGCGCGACCGCGCCGATGCGGTGAAGCGCGCCGTCTGGGCGAGCGGAGGCTTCCCCGTCGAGATCCCGGTGATGTCGGTCTCGGAGCAGTACCAGAAGCCCACCACCATGCTCTATCGCAACTTCCTGGCGATGGAGACCGAGGAATCGATCCGCTCCCACCCGCTCGACGGCGCGGTGCTGCTCGGCGGCTGCGACAAGTCCACCCCGGCGCTGATCATGGGTGCCTGCAGCGCCGGCCTGCCCTTCATCTTCGTGCCGGCAGGCCCGATGCTACGCGGCAACTGGGCCGGCAAGGTGCTAGGCTCGGGCGCCGACGTCTGGAAATACTGGGCCGAGAAGGAAGCCGGCAACATCACCGACGACCAGTGGAAGGACATGGAGAGTGGCATCGCCCGCTCGCACGGCACCTGCATGACGATGGGCACCGCCGCGACCATGATGAGCCATGCCGAGGTGCTGGGCCTGACCCTGCCCGGCGCCTCCGCCATTCCGGCCGCAGACGCCGCCCATCCCCGCATGGCGGCAGCCAGCGGCAAGCGCATCGTCGAGATGGTCTGGGAGGATTTGACGCCCGACCGCATCCTCACGCGCGAGAGCTTCGAGAACGCCCTGACCGTGCATATGGCGGTGGCCGGCTCGACCAACGCCATCATCCACCTGATCGCCATGGCCGGCCGTGCCGGCGTGAGCCTGACGCCCGACGATTTCGATGCTTTCTCCCGCACAGTCCCGGTGATCGCCAATCTGCGGCCCTCGGGCGAATTCCTGATGGAGGATTTCTTCTATGCCGGCGGCCTGCCCGCCTTGCTGAAGCAGCTCGAAAGCAAGCTCCACACCGACGCCATGACCGTCACCGGCAAGCCGCTTGCGGAAACCATCGCGCTCGCCACCGTCTATGACGACAACGTCATCCGCCCGCTCGACAAGGCTGTCTCGACCGCCAACGGCCTTGCCGTCCTCAAGGGCAACATCGCGCCCGATGGCTGCGTCATCAAGCCCTCGGCCGCCGAGCCTCATCTATTGAAGCATTCGGGTCCGGCGATCGTGTTCGAGGACTACGACGCGATGATGCGGGCCGTGAATGATGAGGATACGGACGTCACGCGCGACCACATCATGGTGCTGAAGAATTGCGGCCCCGTCGGCGGTCCCGGCATGCCGGAATGGGGCATGATGCCGATCCCGCGCAAGCTGCTGAAGCAGGGCGTGCGCGACATGCTGCGCATCTCGGACGCGCGCATGTCGGGCACCAGCTACGGCGCCTGCGTGCTCCACGTCGCGCCTGAAGCCTACGTCAAGGGCCCGCTCGCGGCGGTTAGAACCGGCGACGTCATCAGCGTCGATGTCGAGGCGCGAACCATCTCGGTGAACCTGACCGACGCCGAAATCGCAGCGCGACTAGCGACATGGTCGCCGCCCGACCGCGACTATCCCCGCGGCTACGGCAAGATGTCGGCCGCTCATATCCGCCAGGCCGACAAGGGCTGCGACTTCGACTATCTCGAGGGCACCGCCAAAATCCCCGAGCCGGAAATTCACTAGAATCCGTCATCTCACTGTCAACGCTGGCGACCAGTTTGCCGCTCCCGCAAGGAGCCAAGCCATGGTCACCCGTCGTCATCTGCTGGCCGCAGGCATCGCCGCCCCGGCCCTGCTGCCCCGGCTCGTGAGGGCCCAAAGCGACACGCGGCCGATCCTGCGCGTTGCCGTCCAGGCTCTGCCGCCGACGCTGGAGCCGCTCGAATCGATCTCCAATGTCGGCCTGCGCATCTCCTACAACGTCTTCGACACCCTGTGGCGCCGCGACTTCCTGCGCGAGGCGGACGAGGGCGGGCAGAAGCTCGTGCCCCATCTCGCCACTTCGCTGCGCCAGCGCGACCCGCTGACCTGGGAGGTCAAGCTTCGCCAGGGCGTGCGGATGCATGACGAGACCGTGCTAAGCGCCGACGACGTGCTTTCCACCTTCTCGCCGGAGCGAATGTATGGGGCGCAGGTTCAGCACCATGAGGGGCGGGTCAATTTCGGGCATCTCGCCTCGGTCGAGGCAGAAGGGCGTGACACCGTCATTCTGCGCACCAAGACGCCCGATGTGGTGATGCCGCAGCGTCTGGCCGCCTATGGCGGCTGGATCCATTCGGCCAGGGCCTATGGCGAACAGGGCATCGCCGGCCTCCGCCAGAAGCCGATCGGTAGCGGACCCTACCGCGTCGCCTCCTTCCAGCGCGATCAGCGCGCCGTTCTTGAAAGCCATGACGACTATTGGATGGGACGTCCCAAGGCCCGGCAGATCGTCTTCACGGTTGTTCCAGAGGCGTCGAGCCGGCTGGCCGGGCTCCATGCCGGCGATTTCGACCTGATCACCAACCTGCTCCCCGAGCAGGCGCAGACGCTATCAGGCAACAAGACGTTCGAGGCCGTCGACGTGCCGCTCGAATTCGCCCACATCCTCTATTACGACACGCGCAACCCGGTCCTGCGGGATGCCCGTATTCGTCAGGCCCTGAACTACGCCGTCGACTATGATACGATCGGCCAGTCGCTCTGGGGTGCCGGCTTCCAGCGCATGGCGGCGCTGCAGACGCCCTCCTTCGGCCCGCTCTACGACGGCGATCGTCGCGGCTTTACCCACGATCCCGAGCGTGCCCGCCAACTGCTGCGCCAGGCCGGCTACAAGGGCGAGGAAATCGTCATCCGGATCACGCCGGGCTACTATCTGCAGATGCTGCTCGCCGTCCAGGTCATCCAGCAGATGTGGGAGGCCGTCGGCGTCAAGAGCCGCCTCGAGACGATCGAGAACCTGGCGCAGCTGGTCAATCCGGGCGCCGACGTGCGGCCGACCTCGATTGCCTTCCGCTTTCCGGACCCGCTCGGCGGCGGGCTTCTGGTCCATCTGTCGAAGGACTACTTCCTGCAGAAATCGGGCTTCTGGCAACCGACGACCTTCAACGCCATCAGCGACGAGTTGCGCCTCGCAACCGATCCGGCCGAGCGCAAGCGGCTCTGGCTGCGCCTCATGGACGAGTACGAGGCTGAAGCCCCGGCCCTGATCCTCTATCCCGTGCGCGAGTATTTCGCCAAGCGCCGCAGCGTGAAATGGACGCACTATCCGCTCTATTACATGGACTTCCGCGCCTTCAACCTCGACTTCGCCTGAGGCCCGCATGAACCGCGTCATCGTTCTCTCCGACCCGCACCTCTCGCCGACGCACGGCTTCTTCTGGGACAACTGGCTTCTGGCGCGCGATTCCGCCGCGCGGATCGACGCCGCCTGCACCGTGGTCAATGGCGACCTCTGCATCGACGGCCCCGACAGCGACGCGGAGATGGCCTTCGCCGCGGCGGCGCTGCGCGGCCTGCCGGGAACCGTACTGCCGCTGCCGGGCAATCACGACGTCGGAGACGAACCGCCCGGCCAGGACCTGAAGCAGATCGTCAACGAGCCCCGGCTCGCCCGCTGGGACGCCGCCATCGGCCCCGATCGCTGGATGAAGCCCCTCGATGGCTGGACGCTGCTTGGCCTCAACGCCCAGCTCTTCGGCTCGGGGCTGGCGCGCGAAGCAGAGCAGAACGCTTGGCTCGATGCGGCGCTGGCGGAGAGCGTCGGCAGCCGCATCGCACTGTTCCTGCACAAGCCGCTCTTCGTCGAAAGTCCGGACGAAACGGTCCCGACCATCGCATCGATGGGGCCCGCGCCAAGGCAGGAGCTGATGAAACGCCTGCGTGGCGCCGATCTCCGGCTCATCGTCAGCGGCCATCTTCACACGCATCGGGATCGCATCGTCGATGGCGTGCGCCATCTCTGGGCGCCGGCCCTGGCCTTTGCCGGCAGCCATGGCCATACGGGCGACCCAGCCTGCGCCTTTCTCGTCCTGAGCCTCGATGCCGACGAGATCGCCGTCGAGAAGATCCAGCCTTCGGGGCTGATCTCTCATGAACTGGACGCAATCAAGCAGAACGGCCGCTACAAATTCCTGCGCGAGATGCCCCCCTGCCCGCCCGATGTGGCGGCCTGAGCAAGGCGCCCCTTAGCCCCGCCCGAACAACCCGTGGAAGCGACCGAGGAAGCTTTTCAGCCGGTCGTTCTGCGGATTGCCGAAGATCTCGGCCGGCGCCCCGGCCTCGGCCACCTTCCCCTGGTCGAGGAAGACGACGTGGTTGGAGACGTCGCGCACGAACATCATCTCGTGGCTGACGAGCAGCATCGTCATGCCCGACTCGGCCAGCCCCTGCATCACGCTCAACACTTCTGCGACGAGTTCGGGGTCGAGCGCCGAGGTCACCTCGTCGAACAGCAGCAGGCGCGGCTGCATCGCCACGGCCCGCGCGATCGCGACGCGCTGCTGCTGACCGCCCGATAGCTGATAGGGATAGTGCCCACCCCGGTCGGCCAGCCCGACGCGCCCGAGCCAGTGCTGCGCGATGTCTTTTGCCTCGGACTGGCTCTTGCCCTGCACCTTGGTCAGGCCGAGCATGACGTTGTCGATCGCGCTCAGATGCGGGAACAGGTTGAACTGCTGGAACACCATGCCGAGCCGCGCCCGCTGTGCCGAGATCTTCGTCTCGCTCAGCCGTTTCCGGCGCGTGCCGGCCATGGTGTAGCCGACCGGATCGCCGTCGAGCAGGATCTCGCCGCCATCATGTTCCTCCAGCAGGTTGATGCAGCGCAGGAAGGTCGTCTTGCCCGAGCCGGAGGCCCCGATCAGCGAGACCACCTGCCCCTGCCGAACGGTGAGGTCGATGCCCTTCAGCACCTCGATCTGACCGAAGGTTTTGCGTACCTCCCGGGCTTGCAGAAGGGCTGGCTCTGTCATCGCAGGCGCGTCCTGTCTCAATAGCGCAGATAGGAGAAGCGGCGCTCCAGCGTGGCGCCGAGCTGGGCGAGCGTGAAGTTGATCGCGACGTAGAGGGCCGCGGTCAGCAGGTAGAAATCGATGATCATGTAATTGCGCGCCATCGCCTGCTGCGCCGAAAGCAGCAGTTCGACGACGCCGATGATCGAGAGCAGTGTCGTCCCCTTGACGATCTCCAGCGCGGTGTTGACCCAGGGCGGCAGCATCCGCCGCACCGCCTGCGGCAGGATCACATAGGTCAGCCGCTTGCCGAAGGTCAGACCGATCGCCTTGGCCGCTTCCATCTGCCCGGCCGGAACCGACTGGACCGCACCCCTGAAGTTTTCGGCGACATGGGCCGTGGCGAAGGCGCCGAGCGCGATCACGCCGGCCCAGAAGGCCGGCACGTTGATGCCGAACAGCGCCAGTCCGTAATAGGTGAACAGGATCAGCACGAGCAACGGCAGGCCGCGCATCACGTCGACATAGAGCCGCGCCAGCGGCCTGAGCCACCACCAGCCGAAAGTCAGCGCCACGCCCATAGCGAGCCCCAGCACCGTCGCCATGACGATGCTCAGGGCCGAGCTCAGCAGGGTGACTCCCAGCCCCGACAAAAGCGATTGCCGGGCCTGCCAGGCCTCGAACAGGAAAGTGCCGGGTGCCATCGAAAAATCCATGGCTACCTCAGCGGATCGACGCGTAGCGGCGCTCGAGCAGCCGCAGAACCATGGCGATGAGATAGGCGCTGGCGAGATAGAGCGCGCTCGCGGTCAGCCAGACCTCCATCACGCGGAAGGTGTTGGCGTTGATCTGCCGCGCCGTGAAGGTCAGCTCCGGCACGGCGATCGCGGCCGCCAGCGACGTATCCTTGAACAGCGAGATCAGGTTGTTGCCGATCGAGGGCAGCGTGATGCGAAACATCACCGGCAGCACGACATAGACCTGGCGCTGCACGGGCCGCATCCCGATCGCCTTCGCGGCCTCGACATATTGCTTCGGGATCGAGGCCAGGCCCGCGCGGAAGACCTCGCACATATAGGCCCCCGCATAGAGCGACAGCGACAACACGAAGCTCTGCGTCTTGTCGAGGAAGCTGATGTCGAACTCGGGGAGGCCGAAATACAAAAAGAAGATCAGCAGCAGCAGCGGCGTGCAGCGGATGAACTCGACATAGGCCCAGACCGGCGCCGAGAGCCATCTTTTGCCCGAGACGCGCGCGTAAGCCGCCAGCAGCCCTATCACGCAGCCGATCAGAAGCGAGACGACCGCGAGACCTAAGCCCAGCAGCAGGGCATCGCCCAGCTTGCCGGAGTTTCGCGCGATGACGGACCAGTCGAAATGGTAGTCGATCATGATGGCCGTGACTGTTCCCGACGCAGTGCGGCACCGGGCCGGCCGGCGCAAGCGCCGACCAGACCCGGCTTGGCCAGAGCCATCAGGCGAATTCTTGCGGGAAACCGACCTTGGGAATCGGAAGCTCGATGCCGAACCATTTCTTGTAGGACGCGGCGAAATAGTCGAAATCGACCCCCAGCATCGCCTCCTTGTAGACCGTGTTGACCCAGTTCAGCCAGGTCGGGTCGCCGGGCTTGACAGCGGAGGCGTAGGAATTGGGCATCCAGCCGAAGCCTGAATCCGCAAACCGACCAGGCGCCTGCTGCATCAGCCAGCGCATGGCCGACTGGTCCTGCATCGAGGCATCGACTCGACGCGCGTTCAGCGCCTGCATCGCCGAATCCGGGCTGTCGAAGGCGTCGACCTTGGCTTCCGGCAGCGCCATATGGATCCACTGCTCGAGGAAGACGTTCTGCATGCCGCCAACGGTGACCGCCTTGCCGGCCGCCTTCATCTCGGCATAGTCCTTGTACTTGCCGCCGCGCGCCAGCAGCATCAGGCCGACGCCCTCGCGGTAGTAGGGAATGGTGAAGTCGACCTGCTGGGCCCGGCCCGCCGTCACGGTCATCCATTGCACGACGATATCGACCTTGTCGGTGACGAGGCTCGGGATGCGGGCATCCGAGCCCTGCAGCACGAACTCGACCTTTTCGTAGTCGTCGAACAGACCCTTCGCCAGAAGCCTGGCGAGATCGATGTCCATGCCGACGAGCTTGCCGCTGGCATCCTGGAAGTGCCAGGGCGGATTGGTGCTGCCCGTGCCGACGATGAGCTTGCCGCGCTCCTTGATGGTGTAGAGCTTGCTCTTGGTCACCGTCTGCGCAAGCGCGGCCGAAGGCGCGAGCAGGCTGGCGGCCGCGGCGCCGCCGATCGCAGCCCCCGCGAGACCGAGCCCGAACAGGCTGCGCCGCTCGAGGCTCAAGCCCTGATCCTGCAACTCTACGCCTTGAGTGGAAGCCATGTCGTCCTGAACGCCCATCTTGCCCTCCAAAGTTCGGTCCGCACGCGCTGCCGCTATCGACAGGCCGGCACGAAAATCTCAGCAAGAAGCGGGCCAGCCACTGCGGCCGCGAGGGTCTCAAAACCGCGCGAGCCACCCTCGACCGCAGACATCGCGCGAGGCATGGTCCCGACCCCGCTCCGATCCGCATCCCGCGAGAACCGTCTCCTTGCCGCAAACGCCATCTTCGCTGCCCCGCCCGCACTGGCGCGACGCCTTCGACGCCCCCACGAACTCGCAGATCGAGCAGGAGCGCTGGGTGCTGGCCATGTGCATGGGCCGCCGCGATGGGCGCTTCGCAGAGATCGGCGCCTTCGACGGCGTCCTGCACAGCAACACCTATTTCCTGGAGACCGACCATGGCTGGAGCGGCGTGCTGGTCGAGCCCAATCCGCTGCTGTTCACGAAGCTGAAGGCCAGCCGCACGGCGCTCTGCCTGGAGAAGGCTGTCTATCGCGAGAGCGGACAACGGCTTTCCTTCGTCGCATCCGAGGAGATCGGCACGCTCGCCGAATACGCCGAGGCCGACGGCTATGCAAAAGACCGCCGCAACGCGATCAGTACGGGAGGACTGATCACCGTCGAGACCGTCACCTTCGACGAGATGGCGACGATGGACGCAGCCGCAGGAACCGGCTTCGACTATGTCTCGCTCGATACCGAAGGCTCCGAGCTCGACATCCTGCGCAGCATCGACCTCGCCCGCCATCCGATTGCGCTCTTCACGATCGAGCACAATTTCGTCGAGCCGCGTCGCGAACAGATGCACACTCTGCTGGCAGAGGCCGGCTACCAACGGCTGAATGTCGGCTTCGACGACTGGTACTGGCATGAGGGTCATCTCGCCGCCCGCAATGGTGGCGCCCTGCCCGACATCGTTGCGATCAACGCTCATGTGAAAAGCGTCTATCGCGATTGACCGAGCCGGCTGATCCCACGCTCGAGCGATCCCGCAATCGGTTGACGCCCCAAGTCGCATCTGAAACATCCGGTCGCTCGCCCCGACAGCCCAACCGGTGATGCCATGCCCTCCGAGACCGCGACGCGCTTCATCGACAAGGTCCGCGACAGCTCGCTGGTGATCGGCGTCGTCGGCCTCGGCTATGTCGGACTGCCGCTGGTGCTGACCGCGCTGCGTCAGGGCTTTCGCGTCGTCGGCTTCGATATCGACGAGAACCGCGTCGGGCTGGTCAATGCCGGCCGGAGTGCGATCAAGCACATCCCGTCGGAGCCGATCCGCGATGCGGTCGCCGTCGGCCGCTTCGAAGCGACCGCCGATTTCGCTCGGCTCGGTGAGCCCGACGCCCTGCTGATCGCAGTCCCGACGCCCCTCAACCGTCATCGCGAGCCCGACATGTCCTTCGTCGTCGCCACGACGCAGGCGATCGCGGCGACGCTGCGGGCGGGCCAGCTCGTCGTGCTCGAATCAACGACCTATCCCGGCACGACGCAGGAGCTGATGCGGCCGATCCTCGAACGCGCCAGCGGCCTGAAGAGCGGCGAGGACTTCCACCTCGCCTACTCGCCCGAGCGCGAGGACCCCGGCAATGCCAGCTTCGGCACCTCCGATATCCCCAAGGTAGTCGGCGGCGACGGCGGCGATGCGCTGGCCATGGCGGACGCGCTCTATTCGGCGCTCGTGGTTTCGACGGTGCCGGTCTCCTCGACCGCGACGGCCGAGGCAGTGAAGCTGACCGAGAACATCTTCCGATCGGTCAACATCGCGCTCGTCAACGAGCTGAAGCAGGTCTACGCCGCGATGGGCATCGACATCTGGGAAGTAATCGAGGCCGCCAAGACCAAGCCCTTCGGCTACATGCCGTTCTATCCGGGCCCCGGTCTCGGCGGGCACTGCATCCCGATCGACCCGTTCTACCTGACCTGGAAGGCGCGTGAATTCGACATCGCCACCCGCTTCATCGAGCTCGCCGGGCAGATCAACACCCACATGCCCTATCTCGTCGTCGACCGGCTCGCCGAGCTCGTCGACACCCAGCTGCGCAAAGCCTTCAGCGAGGCGAAAATCCTGGTGCTCGGCATCGCCTACAAGAAGAACATCGAGGACATGCGCGAGAGCCCCTCGCTCAAACTGATCGAGCTGATCGAGAAGCGCGGCGCGACGACCACCTATCACGATCCGCACATCCCGACGATCCGGCCGACCCGCGAGCATGCCGGACTGACCGGCCGCCAGAGCCAGCCCCTGACTGCAGAGACTCTGGCCGACTACGACGCCGTCCTGATCGCGACCGATCATGACGACGTCGATTACAGCCTCGTCGTGTGCCACGCCCGGCTCGTCGTCGATACACGCAATGTCTGCGCCCGCAACGGACTGACGGCGGACACCGTCTTCAAGGCGTGAGCGGAGACCTACAGTTCCGCGTCGAAGACGATATCGGAGAACTCCGCGAACACCCGTCCCGTCGCCGCCGCGGCCATCCGCATCCGGGCGGAGCCGGCGGTCAGAGTGTCGATGCCGCGGTCGGTGCCGCCGCCGTTGATGTTGCCCTGCGAGACGACGGAGAACGACGCGCTCGGCACTGCCCGCATCGATGTCGGCAGCACGATCAACTCGGTCACGGCCTGCCCCGCCGCCTGATAGCCATCGAACAGATAGGTGCCTTCGACGCGCCAGTGATAGCGCCGTGCCAGCGCCTGCTCCTGAGGCAGCGGCCGGGCCTGCCACGGCGTCGCATGCCGCCCGAATTCGAGCTTGATGCGCTGGAACGCGACCGCGCCCGCCGCCGGTGCCAGCCGCACGGTATCGCCGACGGCCGGCGTCAACGTCACGGAGCGCCGACCGCTTCCGGCCGTTATCGCGCCGGAGACGCTGCCGATCCCGACCGTCAGGTTGCCGCCGCTCAAGCCCTCAACCGAGAGCGTCAGCGGGACGCCGGCAAAGGATGCGATGCCCCACAGAAGCGGCTCGACAATCTGCACGATCGCACCTGAACTCAGCGTGATCGAAAACCCACTGACGGACAGGCTGGTTCCAGCCGCATCGGCCTTCCAGCGGTCGAAGCCATAGGCCCCGGAACCCAGCGCGCCGCCGGAAAAGCCGCGCTGGTTGATGGTCATGTCACCATTCACCAGCAGATTGGGCTGCGCCGCCCATGGCGTCGCCGGCAGCGAGACCTGCCCGTTGGAGCGATCGACCATCAGCGCCTCTGTCCAGCTCGATCCGTCGGCGCTGACCTTGAGATGGAGATCGTCGTCGCCGGCAAGCCCGATCTCGGCCCGGCCCGAAAAACCGTCCTGCAGGACGAAGCTCGCAGTCTGCCCAGCCGCGGCTTTGTTGATCGTCAGGCGATGGCCGGCGCCGTCATGATTGAACAGGCTCGCCGGCGACGCCACCGCCAGCCGGTTCGCCGCATCGGCGGTCGCGTTCACGCCCCAGAGTTCGGCGCCCTCGCTGCTGATCGGGCTTGCCCGACGCCAGATCGTCCCGGTCCAGATCTGCTCCTCGGCCTCGTCGGCGACCCAGGCCTGCCAGCCCGGTCGCGGTTCGAGAAAGCTCCAGCCGCCATCCTCGAAAAGTGCGACCTCATCCTCATGCCCGGCGAAAACACCGGTTGCGGCAGCCGGCACGATGTACGCCGAGGTCTCGCTCGGCACGGCAGGCGGGCCCGTTTCCGTGCGGCTCGTGACGGAGAGATGCACCAACGCATCGAGCCGGATCAGCGCATCGTTATGGGTGACGTGTTTTTGTGCCTGCCCTGCGGCAAGCAGGGGCAGGTCGAGCCGCGCGGTTGCGGTCATGGGGCCTCGCAAGGGTTGGCCGCACCATGGTGGCGCGACATGCGAAGCCAGTATCGGCCCGACCGAACGCGCCGGGGATAAGTCGGCCGGTCGGCCCTATCGCGACAGCTCTCTGGCGATGCGCAACAGATATTGGCCGTACTCGCTCTTGGCGAGCTTTGCTCCGACGACCTCCAGCTGCGCTGGCGAGATCCAGCCCTGCCGGGCGGCGATTTCCTCCGGGCAGGCGATGCGCAGATCCTGGCGGCTCTCGAGCGTGCGGACGAATTCTCCGGCTTCGAGCAGGCTGTCGGGGGTGCCGGTGTCGAGCCAGGCGAAGCCGCGGCCCATGGTCTCGACCGAGAGTTGGCCGCGCTCCAGATAGACGCGGTTGACGTCGGTGATCTCGAGTTCGCCGCGCCCCGAGGGCTTGAGGTTGGCGGCGATGTCGATCACCTGGGCGTCGAAGAAGTAGAGCCCGGTCACCGCCCAGTTCGATTTCGGCGCCTTGGGCTTTTCTTCGATCGAGATCGCCTTGCCGGCCTTGTCGAACGAAACCACGCCGTAGCGTTCCGGATCGCGCACATGATAGGCGAAGACCGTCGCACCGGTCGCCCGGGCGCCGGCCGCCTGCATCCGCTCCGGCAGGCCGTGGCCGTAGAACAGGTTGTCGCCGAGGATCAGGACGGAGGGCTGCGACCCGACGAAATCCGCCCCGATGATATAGGCCTGCGCCAGGCCCGCCGGCGTCGGCTGCTCGGCGTAGGCGAGGTCGAGCCCCCATTCGGAGCCGTCGCCGAGCAGCCGCTGGAAATGCGGCACGTCGTGCGGCGTCGAGATGATCAGGATCTCGCGGATGCCCGCCAGCATCAGCGTCGTCAGCGGGTAGTAGATCATCGGCTTGTCGTAGACCGGCAGCAGCTGCTTCGACATCGCCAGCGTCATCGGATGCAGCCGCGTGCCGGAGCCGCCGGCCAGAATGATGCCCTTCATGATATCCGTCCTGTCTGTTCCGCGGCGATGAGCCGCTCCGCGCAGGCCCGCAGCGAGCCGCGCCACTCGGGCAGGGCCACGCCATGGGCTTGGGCGAGTTTGGATGAATCCAGCCGCGAATTGGCCGGTCGCCGCGCCGGCGTCGGGTAGTCCCGCGTCGCGATGCGCGTCACCCGCACGGGCGTCCTGCCAGCCGCGGTCGCGACCGCGAAAACGGTCTCCGCGACATCGGCCCAGACGGCCTCGCCCTGCGCCGCCATATGGAAGATGCCGCGCAGCGCTGGATCGCCTGGACGCTCCACAAGATTGCGGGCGACGCCGAGCACCGCATCGGCGATGTCGAGCGCGTTCGTCGGCGAGCCGGCCTGGTCGGCGACGACGCCGACCTCGTCGCGATCGGCGCCGAGCCGCAGCATGGTCCGCACGAAGTTCTTGCCGAAGGGGCTGTAGACCCAGGCCGTGCGCAGGATCGCATGGTTGTCGGTCGCCGCGATCACGGCCTGCTCGCCCCCGAGCTTGGAGCGGCCATAGGCCGAGACCGGCCCGGTCCGGTCGTCCTCGCGATAGGGCCGGTCGAGCGACCCGTCGAAGACATAGTCGGTCGAGATCTGGATCACCGGCACGCCGAGTCGGGCGGCGGTCGCAGCGACGATGCCGGCCGCCTCCGCATTGACCCTGTGCGCCGTCCCGCTCTCGCTCTCGGCGAGATCGACAGCGGTGTAGGCCGCGGCATTGACGATCACGTCGGGCTTTGCCGCCGTGAGCGCGGGCGCGATCGTCTCAAGCCGCTCCAGATCGAATGCGGGACGTCCCAGCGCGACGAGATCGATGCCCGACGCCGCGGCCCGCTCGGCGAGCGCCAGCGCGACCTGTCCGTTCTGTCCGGTGACGACAACTCTCATGACGGGCCCCAGCATCCTCTCAGTCGAAATAGCGCGGCAGGTCGGCGAGCCGCGGATGCGTCCTGTCCTTGTCGGACAGCGTCAGTCCGTCATGGGAAAGCATCCAGTCGATCTGCAGCGCCGGATCGTCGAAGGCGAGTCCGTGATCGTCGGCGGCCGAATAGAGGCTCGTCACCTTGTAGATCACCTCGGTATCGGGCTCGAGCGTGACGAAGCCATGGGCGAAACCGGCCGGAACCAGCATCTGCCGCCAGTTCTCGCGCGACAGCTCGATCGATACATGCTGCCCGAACGTCGGCGACGACCGGCGGATATCGACGGCGATGTCGAGGATGCGGCCATGGGTGACCCGCACCAGCTTGTCCTGCGCGAAGGGCGGCGACTGGAAATGCAAGCCCCGCAGCGTGCCGACCGCACCCGACAGCGAATGGTTGTCCTGCACGAACTCCAGCGCGATCCCGGCCGCGGCGAAGGCCTGCCGGTTGTAGACCTCGGAGAAGAAACCGCGATGGTCGCCGAACTTCCTGGGCTGGATGATCTTCACATCCGGCAGGGCCGTGGCTTCGACGCTGAGCATGGTGGATCGCTTTCGTTTGGAAGGGCGGGCTCGGGTAGCGGGCTCAGCCGGAGCCGAGCCGCTCGCCGCGATAGACGCCCGACCGGATGTCGCCCCACCAGGACGGATTGTCGAGATACCAGGCCACCGTCCGGCGCAAGCCTGTCTCAAAGGTCTCCTTCGGCGTCCAGCCGAGCTCGCGGCCGATCTTGCCGGCGTCGATCGCATAGCGCGCATCATGGCCCGGCCGGTCGGTGACGTAGGCGATCAGCCGCTCTCGCGGCCCCGCCGGATCGGGCCGCAACTCGTCGAGGATCGCGCAGATCGCGCGCACCACCTCGATATTGGCCATCTCGTTGTGCCCGCCGATATTGTAGGTCTCGCCGAGAACGCCCTTCTGCGCCACCAGCAGCAGCGCATCGGCGTGATCGTCGACGAAGAGCCAGTCGCGCACGTTCTGGCCGGAGCCGTAGACGGGCAGCGGCTTGCCCTCCAGCGCATTGATGATCATCAGCGGGATCAGCTTCTCGGGGAAGTGATACGGCCCGTAATTGTTCGAGCAGTTGGTCATCACCGTGGGCAGGCCATAGGTGTGGTGCCAGGCCCGCACGAGATGGTCCGAGGCCGCCTTCGAGGCCGAATAGGGCGAGTTCGGCTGATAGGCCGTGTCCTCGCGGAAGAGCCCCTCGTCGCCCAGCGAGCCGAAGACCTCGTCGGTCGAGATATGATGGAAACGGAAGGCCACCTTCCGATCCTCCGCCAACCCCCGCCAATACCGCAGCGCCTCCTGCAGCAGCGCGAAGGTGCCGACGATATTGGTCTGGATGAAGTCGTCCGGCCCGTCGATCGAGCGATCGACATGGCTCTCGGCAGCCAGATGCATGACGACGTCGGGAGCGAAATCAGCAAACAGCGCCTGCATGGCCGCAGCATCGCAGATATCGGCCTGCTCGAAGCGAAAGCGGTTGCTGCCTGACACCAACGCCAGCGAAGCGAGATTGCCGGCATAGGTCAGCTTGTCGACCACGCAGACGCTGTGAGCCGTCTCCCCGATCAACTTGCGCACCACCGCCGAGCCGATGAAACCCGCCCCGCCCGTAACCAGAAACTTCAAAAACACGCCATGCGGCTCCAAGAGATTCGCCCTCGTCGCGAGGCGGCGGCTCAAGCATAACCGCTGGGATTGGTCAAAGCGATAACGCGCCGGGCGGCACGGCCACGCCAGATGTCCCATAAAGGCACCATGCCTTTATTTCGGCTATCCGGCACGGCAGAGCCGTGAGCCCGAAAACACCCCGATTCTGCGGCATTCCAGGCTCTGTTGGCCGATTTCGGCGCATCCGATGCGGGCATAGGCCTTGCCATTTCACCCTCGCAAGGCGTCTGGACGAGCGAACCTGTTTCGTTCCGGAGCGCCGGCGTCGCAGGAGTGGTTTGAATGGCTCTGAGTTTCGACGAGCGGACATTTGGCGCCGCTTCCACCCGCGAGGAGCGCGCCAATCTGTGGCGTCACTGGTTTGGCGTGATCATCGGCCTGACGGATGCCGTCACGGTGCTGACGATCGTGTTCGCGACCTCGCTCGTCTATCACCTCGTCGCTTATGAGGCCGCCGTCGATCTTCGGATTACGTCCGAACTCGCGGTCATGATCACCGCCATCTTCGTCTTCACCAACGTGATGCAGGGGCGCTACCAGCTCACTCACTACCTCTCGACCAAGGGGCAGATCGCTTCGGCCTTCTTCGTCTGGACAGTCACCATGGTCGCCTTCGTCGCCATCATCTTCCTGGCCAAGATCGACCAGTATTCCCGCGCCGTCGTGCTGGCGACCTATCTATCCGGCGTTCCGCTCGTCGCCCTGGCGCGCAGCGTCATGGTCCGCACCATCTCGATGGCGAGCAAGACCGGGCGCATCACCACGGAGCGGATCTTCCTGATCGGTCGCGAGCCGGACGTGATGTCCTTCGTCTCGCGCCATCAACCCTGGAACATCGGCTTCGCCATCGCCGACGTTGCCCTGCTTCGCAGCAACGATGCCCGCCGCATCAACGACCCCGCCGCCGCGCTTGCGGCAGATCTCGCCGCCGCCGCCACCCGCTGCCGGCAGTTGCGCCCCGACGCCGTCTTCATCGCCTTGCCCTGGTCCGACCAGGAGACCATCGACGCCTGCATCGACGCCTTCATGAACCTTCCGGTCGCCATCCACCTGGCGCCCGAGCGGATCATGGACCGCTTCGACAATCCCCATATCGTGCGCGTCGGCTCGCTCGCCAGTCTGCGTCTGACGCGGCCGGCGCTGTCGGGACTGGAGGTTGCAGCCAAGCGCATCTTCGACGTCGTGGCGGCGACCGCCCTGCTCATCGTCATTGCGCCCGTGCTCGCGCTGATCGCGGTCCTGATCAAGCTCGACTCGGCGGGACCCGTGCTGTTCCAGCAGCGCCGCCACGGCTTCAACCAGCAGACCTTCCGGATCTTCAAGTTCCGCAGCATGACGACGACCGACGACGGCGACGTGATCCGTCAGGCGACGCAGAACGACGTCCGCATCACCCGCATCGGGAAGGTCTTGAGGCGCTTCAATCTCGACGAACTGCCGCAATTGCTGAACGTCATCGCCGGCCAGATGTCGCTGGTCGGGCCGCGGCCCCATGCGCTCGCCCATGATCACGAGTTCCAGCGCAAGATCGCGCTCTATGCCCGCCGCCACAACGTCAAGCCCGGCATCACCGGTTGGGCCCAGGTCAACGGCCTGCGCGGCGAAACCGACACCGACGACAAGATGGCCAGGCGCATCGCCTACGACCACTGGTACATCGACAACTGGTCGTTCTGGCTCGACATCGCGATCCTCGTGCGGACCGTGATCAGCCGGAAGGCCTATCGCAACGCTGTGTGAGGTCTGGCAAGCCGGCTTCGCGAACGCGGAGGGTTTCTTAGCCGCGCGATAGCGCTTAAGAGGCAGCGGTCCAACCGCATCCGGCTCCCATGTCCCATAACAGCTTCGGCCATCTCTTCCGCGTCACCACCTTCGGCGAGAGCCACGGTCCCGCGATCGGCTGCGTCGTCGATGGCTGCCCGCCGCTGCTGCCGCTGAGCGAGGCCGATATCCAGGTCGAACTCGACCGCAGGCGACCCGGCCAGTCGCGCTTCACCACGCAGCGGCAGGAGCCCGACCAGGTTCGGATCGTCTCGGGCGTCTTCGGACGTGAAAGCGACGGCGTGCAGGTGACGACCGGCACCTCGATCGGGCTGATGATCGACAATGTCGACCAGCGCTCGAAGGACTATTCCGAGATCAAGGACAAGTACCGACCCGGTCACGCCGATTTCACCTATGACGTGAAATACGGCATCCGCGATTATCGCGGCGGCGGGCGTTCCTCGGCGCGCGAGACCGCGATGCGGGTCGCGGCCGGCGCCATCGCGCGCAAGGTCGTGCCCGGCATGGTCGTGCGTGGCGCGCTCGTCCAGATGGGACCGCACAGGATCGATCGCACCAACTGGGACTGGGACGAGGTCGCCAGCAACCCGTTCTTCTGCCCGGACGCTAAAGCCGCAAAGCTGTTCGAGGCCTATCTCGACGGCATCCGCAAATCCGGCTCCTCGATCGGCGCCGTGCTGGAGATCGTCGCCGAGGGCGTGCCAGCTGGCCTGGGCGCGCCGATCTATGGCAAGCTCGACGCCGAGATCGCCGCCGCTTTGATGAGCATCAATGCCGTCAAAGGCGTCGAGATCGGCGACGGCTTCGGCGCAGCCGAGCTTGCGGGGGAGCAGAACGCCGACGAGATGCGGGCCGGCAATGACGGCGCGCCGCTCTTCCTGTCGAACCATGCAGGCGGCATCCTGGGCGGCATCTCCACCGGCCAGCCCATCGTGGCGCGCTTCGCCGTCAAGCCGACCTCCTCGATTCTTGCGACCCGCGCGACGGTGACGCGGACGGGCGGCGAGGCCGATATGTTCACCAAGGGCCGCCACGACCCCTGCGTCGGCATCCGCGCCGTACCGGTCGGCGAGGCGATGGTGGCCTGCGTCCTGGCGGACCATTTCATGCGCCATCGCGCGCAGGTGGGTGTCGTGGAGCCGCGTTGGCCGTTTCAGGATTGACGTTCTGAAGCAGTCTTTATTTCTTTCAAAAGCATCGCGATATATGATATGCGTATGGCATATCATTGGAGTACCCGATGCGTGCCTTGATCGATATGAACGATGCTCAGGTCGAAGCCCTCGACACCATCGCGAGACGGGTGCGGCTATCCCGTGCGGCCCTGATCAGGGCCGCGATCGACGATTATCTCGACCGCCATCATCGTGAACAGGTCGAGGACGGCTTTGGTCTGTGGGGTCAGCGCAAGGTTGACGGCCTGGCTTATCAGGAGGAGGCGCGTCGCGAATGGTAGGCGCGTTGTTCGACACCAATATCCTGATCGATCACCTGAATGCCGTCCCCCAGGCCCGCGAGGAAATCGAGCGCTTCGAAAGCCGGGCCGTCAGCATCATCACCTGGATGGAGGTGATGGTCGGGGCGGGTACCGATCTGGTCGATCCGACCCGGCGTTTTCTCGAAGGCTTCAAAGTCATCGCTCTTGACGATCAGATCGCCGGCCGTGCGGTGGCGCTGCGACGAACGCACCGGATCAAACTACCCGATGCGGTGATCTGGGCCACGGCTCAGACCACCGGACGTCTGCTTGTGACCCGCAACACCAAGGACTTCCCAGCGGACGATCCGGGAATACGCGAACCCTACGTCTTGTGACGAACACGTCGTCCCAAGCGATGAGGATGATCATGACAGAGATATTCAGCCACACCAAAATTTTGAGAATCCTTCATTGCAACTGAAACGTCGTCGCATTAGCTTCCTCCCATGAAACTCGACGCCTGGCTCACCCAGAACAAGACCGGCCGCAGCGCCTTTGCGCGGCAGGTCGGGCTGTCGCCGGCCAGCGTCACGGCGCTCTGCAACGACCAGAGCGCCTGGATCTCGCGCGAAAGCGCCGAGCGCATCGCCGCAGCAACGGGCGGCGCCGTCACCCCCAATGATTTTCTCGGCCTTGTCGGGCCGCGCGAGGCCGTCATGTCCAGCAACGTCACGAAAACCATCGAAGCCTTCGCCCGCGGCGAGATCGTCATCGTCACCGACGACGACGATCGCGAGAACGAGGGCGACCTGATCGTCGCTGCCTCGCTCTGCACGCCCGAGAAGATGGCCTTCATCATCCGCAACACCTGCGGCATCGTCTGCGCGCCGCTGACCTCGGGTGAGGCGCGCCGGCTGCGGCTCGATCCGATGGTGTCGAGCAACGACGCTCCGCTCGGCACCGCCTTCACCGTCACCGTCGACGTCAAGCACGGGCTCACCACCGGCATCTCGGCCGAGCAGCGCTGCAACACCGTGCGCGCACTCGCCAACGGCAATATGGGCGCGGCCGATTTCGTCCGGCCCGGCCATGTCTTCCCGCTGATCGCGAAGGATGGCGGCGTGTTGATGCGCTCGGGCCATACGGAGGCCGCCGTCGATCTCTGCAAGCTCGCCGAGCTGCCGCAGGTCGGCGTCATCTGCGAACTCGCCAATGACGACGGCACGGTGATGAAGGGGCCGCAGATCACGGCCTTCGCCCAGAAGCACGGGCTGCAGCAGATTACCGTCGCCGATCTGATCGCCTATCGTCAGGCCCGCGAGAAGCTGGTCGAGCGGGTGCATTCCTTCCCGGTCAAGACCGCCTTCGGCGAGATGACGGGCCATGTCTACATCACCCCCTTCGAGGACACGCAGCATTTTGCCTTCGTCATGGGCAAGATCGGCGATGGCGAGAAGGTGCCGGCCCGGCTGCACCGGGCCGATGTGGTCTCCGACGTGCTCGGCGGCGCAAGTTCGATCCAGTGCGCGCTGAAGCGCTTCCAGCAGGACGGACGCGGCGTGCTGATCTATCTGCGCGACGGCTCGGCCGGCGTGCCGATCAAGAGCGTCGAGGACGGCTCGGACGCGCAACGCTCCCAGCAATGGCGCGAGATCGGCCTGGGCGCCCAGATCTTGCGCGACCTCGGCGTCGGCTCGATCGTCAACCTCGCCGCCTCGGCCCGCTCCTTCGTGGGACTAAGCGGCTTCGGCATCGAGATCGCAGGGACGGAGCCGCTGGAATAAGCCCGCTCGCGATGGCTTTGAATACGGCGCCATGATTAGTCCCCGACCGGACGAGTAGCCTCAGAGAGGCGTTAAGAGCATATAATATCGCCGTGCGGATCGCGGCATTGCGCAGTGTATGGGCAATATGGCGATGGCGAGCGATCAACTCCGACGTGACGATGGGTCGGTTTGTCATTTCGCGTCCGCCACTTTGGCGGACCATGCGCGACCCCGAATAACACTGCAGATCTGGAATCTGTAGTCGCTGAAAAAGCTTTCGATCCCGCGCCTTTTGGCCTTTGCATGCTCTGGGTGAACGCGCCACGCCCTGAGCGCCTCCTCGGAATCGAACTCCACGATCGTCACCCTTTCGCCGTCCTCAGCGACAAAGCCTTTGTGAGAGACGTAGCCGGAAATGCCCCGGGCGAGTTCGCTCATGCTCTTGGCCACTGGGCCGTATTCGTCTTGAACGCCCGGGTTGAGGCGAGAGCGGAATATAGTGACGATCATGACGGCAAGAACCTCTGCAAGCGGAACGGGATCGCGGCTCGTTGGGCCAGCGCTCGCGATGTCAGCGGAAGGTGCGCCTCACCATAATATAAATCAAATGCATATATAAAATTATGATTATGCCAGATTTGATCGATGGTCGAGTTTGGCTTTCATCGCCTCTGTCAGCAATTCGATCGCAGGATCGAAACGTCCCGGTATTGCATTGCGGATCAACGTCACCGTCGCCGGCAAGGCGAAATCCTTCACATCGAGGATGTGCAGACCGTGACGGTGTGGGCTGTCCTCGAGCTGCCGGCGTGGCACGAGGCCCAAGCCACCGCTGTGGGAGAGTAGCGACAGTTGAAGGTCTTCCCCGAAGATTTCAGCTCCGATCTGCAGCGGTAGTTGTTGCCGATCGAAGGATCTGACCAGCGCCGCACGGCACCCGCAGCCCGGGGGATTAAGGAACCAGCTTTCTCCCGACAGATCGCGCAGCCGCCAAGGGCTGCCGTCCCGCCGGGTCTGAGATCTGGAGGCTGAAACGATGACCACGTGCTCGGCTCCGAGCGAAATCCGTAGGAGGCCGGCTGGAACGGTGTGGGCCTCCGTCAACAACCCCACGGCGCAATCGAGCGCACCGCCGCGTATGTCTTCAATGAGTGCTGAGCTCCAGTTCGAGCCGACCTGCAGCCGAATGCGTGGAAAGCTCCGGCGCAAGGCATCGAGCGGTGTCGTCAGGACCATCTCGCCCAGCCCATGGGCGACGCCTATTCTCAACTCGCCGGCAGGGTCGGCCGTGCGCGTCGCGCAGGCTTCCAACTCGGCGACTGCTGCGAGAACGCGCCTGCAATGCTCGAGCACATGGTTGCCGAGCGCCGTCAACGCTGCCGGCTTTACCGAGCGATCGAACAGAGGATCGTCTCCGATCGCAGCCTCAAAGTTCTGGATCCGCCGGGTAGTCGCCGGCTGCGTCAGGTTTAGCCGTGTGGCCGCCCGGTTAACCGAGCCGGTCTCAGCAGCCGCCACGAAGGCTCGAATATCTTGCAGGTTCATGCGACCCAAGCATAAACGAATTGCCATTATGCAGGAAGCCGGCGCTAAGCGGATTGCAAATCAAAGTTATGATTCGCAGTCTTCGATCGTGATCCCTCTGGTGATCTGTCCCCGCATCAGCGCCATGACATGCGCCGCGACCGATTTCGACAACCCTTCCAGATCGTAGCCCCCCTCCAGCACCGAGACGACGCGCCCGCCGGAATGCCGGTCGGCGATCGCCATCAGCTTCTGCGTCGCCCAGGCGAAGTCGGTCTCCTTCAGGTTGATGTTGGCGAGCGGATCGCGCCAATGTGCGTCGAAGCCTGCTGAAATGATGATCAGGTCGGGCTGGAAGCTCTCGATGCGCGGCAGCAGCGCGCTCTCGAAGGCCTCGCGAAACACCTCCGAGCCGTCGCCGGCCCGCAGCGGCGCGTTGACGATGGTACCATACGCCCCGCGTTCGGAGGCCGCGCCTGTGCCGGGATAGAGCGGCATCTCATGCGTCGAGGCGTAGAGCACGCTCGGATCGTCCCAGAATATCTCCTGCGTGCCGTTGCCGTGATGCACGTCCCAATCGACGATCGCCACGCGCTCGGCGCCGTGGATCGTCTGCGCGTGGCGGGCGGCGATGGCGGCGCTGTTGAAGAAGCAGAACCCCATCGCCTTGCTGCTTTCGGCATGGTGTCCGGGCGGTCGCAGCGCGCAGAAGGCGTTGGCCGCCCTGCCCCGCATCACCTCGTCGACCGCGTGGGTCGCGCCGCCGACCCCGCGCAGCGCCGCCTCCACCGTACCGGGAGACATCAGCGTATCGGCATCGAAAGCGACCAGCCCGCTCTCCGGCGAGGCCGCCACGATCGCTTCGGCGAAGTCGCGTGGGTGGCACAGCGTCACCTGTTCGAGCGTGCCCAGCGGCGCGTCGATACGGCCTAGGCCGGCGAAACGCTCGTCCTCCAGCACCTGTTCGATGATTCGCAGCCGATCGGCACGTTCGGGATGCCCCGGAGGCGTCGCGTGGCGCAGGCTGGCGGCATGGGTAACAAGCAGGGTCGTCACTGAAACACGTCCTTGGGGCGCGTGGCTTGCGTGAACCGACGTATCTGCTTTGCCACTATTGCGGCACAACCGCGCAAATCAGCCGCCACAAAGGGAACGCGATTGCGCCCTACTCGTTTCGGCCCTAGAGCTTCGGAAAGCGCGCTGTATCGCGTTGATTTCGGGCTGATACGAAGCGTTAACCCCGGATTCATCATAAAGGTCGCCCTCGGGCCGCTCTGGTGTGAAGTCATGAAACAGACTGTGATGGTTGCGTTGGCCGTGTCGACCCTTCTGGGCGCCTGCCAATACAAGACCGTGAACGCGCCCTCGCTTTCGGCGCGCGACGCTGAGTACATCGCGCTGGTCCCGAACTTCGACGTCCATCTTCCCTTTCTGCCCTACGAGATTTCCGACCCCACCGGCCAGGCGCCCGGCACGATCGTCGTCGATACCAAGGCGAAGTTTCTCTATTACGTGCTGCCGAACAAGAAGGCGATCCGATACGGCGTCGCGACCGGCGACGAGGCCTTTGGCTGGACGGGCGAGGCCGTGATTCAGCGCAAGGCCGAGTGGCCGCGCTGGACCCCGCCGGCCGAGATGCTCGCGCGCTGGCCGCATCTGGCGCCCCGCGCCGGCGGCATGGAAGGCGGCCCCGACAATCCCCTCGGCGCCCGCGCGCTCTATCTCTACCAGAACGGCCACGACACGCTCTATCGCATCCACGGCACGAACGAACCCGAGACGATCGGCCGCTCAGCTTCGTCGGGCTGCATCCGGATGCGCAACATCGACGTGATCGAGTTGTTCAACCGCGTGCCCGTGGGGACGAAGGTCATCGTCACCTGAATCGACGGTAGACAAAAAAGACCGGCGAGAGTTGGAGGACTCTGCGCCGGTCGGATATCAAGGGTCTCGTCGAAGGTTCTACGAAGAGCGGTAGGCCAAGCTGTTCCGAAGGACACCGGCAAGCCGGGATGGTTGATCCTTCAGGCGCTCATACAACGCCGTGGATATGAATCTTGTTCCACGGGCCTTTTCATCAATCGGTCGGACGGGTCAGGCCGTAAATTCACGCAACCCGAAGCGACCGGCAAGTTTCCGTTCCCCTCAGGCGAAGCCAATGTGCCCGCCGATCTGGACGCCGGAGCGGCGCGATCAAGGACTCTTTGTGGCGCTGACCACCGGCATATTGCTGGAGGTAAGACTATGATTCAGGCGACCAGCAGCCCCTCGGTCTTGGCCCAGTTCAGCGTCTTGTTCAGCGCGCGCTCGTAACGGTCGAACATCTCGTCGAGTTCGGCCTCGGTGATGATCATCGGCGGGCAGAACGCCACGCGGTCGCCCATGGCCCGGAGGATCAGCCCCTCCTCGAGCGCGAAGGCGACCGATTTGGCACCAACGCCCTTCTTGATCTCGAAGGAGGCCTTGGTCTGCTTGTCCTTGACGAGTTCGACCGCGCCGATAAGACCGACGCCGCGTGCCTCGCCGACGAGCGGGTGCTCGGCCAGCTTATCAAGGCGACGCAGGAAGGTGGGTTCGACGGCCCGGACATGCTCGACGATCTTATCGCGCTGGTAGATCTCCAGCGTCTTGACCGCGATCGCACAGCCCACCGGGTGGCCGGCATAGGTGTTGCCATGGCCGAAAGTCCCGATCTTGCGGCTCTGATCGACGAGAACCTCATAGACCTTCTCGTTCATCATCACGGCGCTGAGCGGGAAATAGGCCGAGGTGATCTGCTTTGCGCAGGAGATGGTGTCGGCGCTCAGGCCATAGGTCGTCGTGCCGAACATGTTGCCGGTGCGGCCGAAGCCGGTGATGACTTCGTCGGCGATGAACAGGATGTCGTACTTCGCCAGGATCGCGTTGATCTTTTCGAAATAGCCTTCAGGCGGGGTAATCGCACCGCCGGCGCCCATCACCGGTTCGGCGATGAAGGCGGCGACCGTATCGGGCCCCTCGCGCAGGATCATCTCCTCGAGTTCGGCTGCGAGCCGAGACGAGAAGTCCTGCTCGCTCTCTCCGGGCTCGGCGAAGCGGTAGTGATGCGGGCAGGAGGTGTGCAGGATGCCGGGCAGCGGCAGGTCGAAGTCGATATGGTTGTTGGGCAGGCCGGTCAGCGAGGCCGAGGCGACGGTGACGCCGTGATAGCCCTTCAGCCGCGAAATGATCTTCTTCTTCTGCGGCCGGCCCAGCGCATTGTTCATGTACCAGACGATCTTGACCTGCGTATCGTTGGCGTCAGAGCCCGAAGCCCCGTAGAACACCTTCGAGATCGGGACCGGCGCGATCTCCTTCAGCTTCTCGGCTAGTTCGATCGCGGGATCGTTGCTGCGGCCGCCGAAGATATGGGTAAAGGGCAGCTTCTTCATCTGCTCATAGGCGGTCTCGGCCAGTTCCTGGTTGGAATAGCCCAGCGCCGTGCACCAGAGGCCCGCCATGCCCTCAATGTATTCCTTGCCACTGGAATCGTAGACATAGACGCCCTTGCCGCTCTCGATCACGAGCGGGCCGACCTCCCGATGCGTCGCCAGATTGGTATAGGGATGGACGAGGGTCTCGATATCGCGAACGGCTAGGTTGGACAGCATGGCTCGGCTCCGGTCGTTATGGCTGGCTTATGCGAGCATAGACCGCCCTCCGCGCAAGCGCTGAGCGATTTTCCTGCAGATCGCTGCAGACTCTGGCGCAGGACCCTCACCGGCGCACCATTTTCGGCTACGTCGTCACGGCGCCAGCGGCGCGAGGGCGATCGACCAGCTGCGGGTGTCTTGCTAGCCTTTGTCCAAGGCACGCGAGAGATCGCGCCAGACCAGCACGAGACGGTTAAGTTCTTCCAGATCCCGCCCCGGCACCTGTCCCAACGTGCCGGCGACGAAGTCGCGTTGCGCCGCGATGCCGGCCTCGGCGAGCCGCCGTCCCTCTGGCGTCAGATGCATGGCATAGGATCGGCGGTCGCCCGCGATCGCCCGTCGCTCGACCAGGCCTGACTGCACCATGCGATCGACGAGCCCGGAAACATTGCCCTTGGTGACGTAGAGCCGCTCGGCCAACTCGCTCTGGCTGATGCCCTCGCGCTCGGTCAGCGTCGAGAGCAGGTCGAATTGCGGGATCGACAACCCCAGTGCGCGGATACGGCCGGTCATCTGGCCGAGCAGCCGCTGATGCAGCCGCATGAAGCGGAACCAGACACGATCGGGATCGACGAGTTCGGCGCCCGGGGCGGGATTCGAGGTGGACACAGGCTGGCGCTCTCGTAACGTCGTGATCTGGAACTAGCCGATTGTGTAGCGCTGCGCGAGTTTTTCATCCCAAGCGCAGGCGGAGAGCACTCGGCGCGCGTTGGTGGAAGCCATATAGACCGCGTCGGCAAGCTTTAGCGATAGCGTCAAGAGAGCCGTAACAAGACCGTCGGCCGTCGGGCAAGGCTGCCGTCGGGACGCGGGGAGCAGCAGGCACGCCAGAGGGCCCGCCCACAGCCTACCACTTCATATCCCGCTTGATCCGCTCCGAAAGCTGCGCGCCCATCCGCTGTTGGGCGGCCTTTCCGGGATGCCAGCTGCAACCCCAGCTTTGCGCGATCGTCTCACTGGGAAAGAAGAGCGCGCCCACCTTCGTATCGCCCGCCGCGACGCGGCTGGCGACGGCGCTTTCGATCGCGGATCTGGCGAGTTGAAGCATCTCGGGCGCCAGCATCGGCCCTATCGCGCCATAGATCTGCGCTTTTGGAAAGGACCTGCGGATGCGCTCCAGGAAGCTCACATAGGCCTGCCGGAAATCCCCCTCGGGCGCGCCACGCGCATAATCGTTCGAACCGAGATGGACGATCAGGACATCGGGCTGCTCATCGGCCAGCACCGCACGCGCCGGCTCGCCCGGCACCAGCTGCTCGATAAAGTCCGGCATGACCTGCGTCTTCGAGCGATCGTAATTCTGCGTAAGGCCGCGCCCCGACCAGGCCAGGGCGAGCAGGTCCGCCTTCAGGTCGCGCGCCGCGAGCGCCGCATAGGTCGCGGTCTGATTGCCATTGGCGGCCCCGGCCTCGCACTCGGGGCCCGCCCCATCAACACCGAAACCGGCCGAGATCGAGTCGCCGATGACGGTGATCTTTCGGATGGTCCTGTCCAGATCCAGAAAAGACCCATCGGTAGAGGCTCCGACCAGGGTCGTGCTGCCCTCATATCCCTCGGTCCGCCGCGTCAGCCTGACATGATGGACCGCCTCGACACCCTCATCGACAAGCCGGTACGCATGACTGCCATTCTTCAGCTGAAGCGTCGCGTCCTTGCCATCCACCTCGACGCGATAGCTGTTCTTCCCGTCGTCCGACAATGTGACATCGAGCTTGCTGCCGCGAAACTGGATACGGATGGCGGTGCCCGGCCAGCCGAAGCGCGGCTTCCCGTCGGCATCGAGAGCATACCGCCCGACGATCTCGACGCCCGGCTGCTTCCACTCGGCAGCGCCGGCGCCTTGGGCGTAAGGGAAGCAGACGAGCATCAGGGCGATCGCATAGGGCGTCACCGATCGAAGTCGAGGCAGGCAGGACATTATTCTAGACCTCTTGTCGAACGCTGCGGGTTCTTAGCCGAGCCTGCAGAAGACGCGTCAGCGGCATCTCCACGAGCGCATATGTAAGGCCGCCAGCCATCACGGCAACCAGCACCGCCACTGGCAGGTATATCGCTGACAGATCATAGTGAAAGCGGTTCAGGACCTGCAGGAACACCGCGGTCAGCACAGGCAGGGCGATAACATGGGTCAAATATAGAGAATACGAAATGTCGCCGAGATAGACGGCGGGCCTGACGATATGAGCTTTCGCCAGGGTCTCGAACTCCAGAAACCCAATGACGAGCAGAACGGCGGGTAGACCGTAGGATATGATCCTGGGAATCTCCTTCGAATCGGCCAGATGGAAGACCATCATGAAGGAGGCCGCGACGCACAACGCACCCGCAAGCAATCCCAGACGCCATTGACGTTTGAAAACATAGCCGACGACCACACCCAGCGCGAATTCCAGGATGATATTGTGCGCGTAAAACGAGAAGATGCCACCCTCGTTGACGATCATACCGGCGCAAACAATGGCCGAGATCGAAATGAGGACAAACAGAACTCTCAGATCTTTGACGAGAAGGAGGCTGACGGCAACGATCAGATAAAAGAACATCTCGTAATTTAGCGTCCACCCCGGGATCAGGACCGGCCAATACCCTGCATAACCCGGATTGGGCCACGGTATGAACAGGAACGACGCGATGACGTGTTTCAGATCCAGCTTCACCGTCGACAACGCATTGGGGACGAGAAATGCACAGACGATGAGAAACAACGTCACCGCCCAATAGAGCGGAATGATGCGAACGGCCCGCTTGAGCAGGAAGCGTTTCGGCGATTCATCGATATGAATCGCCGTGATGTACATGATGAAGCCGCTTATGACGAAGAAGATATCCACGCCCCAATAGCCGACTTCGACGCTTGGCAGGCCCGCACGCCCGGGGAAACGGCTCAATTGCGTGCTCAGATGCGTGTAAACGACCAAAAGCGCCGCCAGGCCGCGAAGATACTGTATGGTTACAACCATATGAGGCCGGCTTTCTAGGTCGAGAAATGATCGCGGGGCAGTTCGATGCCCATGAAGAATCGTACCGAAATTCACCCGTCTGCGCGAGTATTTCGGCAGAACAGATGCGGTATCGGTTAATGCAGACACTGGGCCCGGAGCCGCTTGACATCGGCAGGCAAACACCCGCCCCCCGCTTGCCCTCCCCCTCATCGCACGCCACTGAATGAGCCATGCATCGCCGGCTCGTCTTCGAGGAGCCTGTCTCGCGCGCCGCTGTGTGGAGCCGCCGTGCTTTGCCGTCGATCTCGACGCGAAAGCTGTTCGCCCTGCGGTCGGCGAGCCGGACATCGAACTGGCGGTACCGAAACACGATGCGGATAGCCGGCTGGGACCACTCGGCAGCCGCCAATGGAACGGCGCGGACGATCACGCAGACGACGAACGCGCAGACGAGAATGATCGAATGCGGGCGACAAAATATGCTGCCAAAGCCTCCAGCAGCTTATGGGGCCTTCGAGATGACCCGCAGCCATCGGGCAGAATCACCGTTTATCGCTGGTTCTGCGCGCGCCGATCCCCGACTATCGAGGATGTCGAACTGGTGCTGGGCCGGCAGCGGGACCGGCGCATCGCGAGCCCGCAGAAATACGTCGATGATCTTCCAGAAGGGCTCCACATATTCAGAGCCTCTGAAAAACCCGGCGCAGTTTACAGCGCCAAGACAAATTCCCAGGTGAATGACGCTCGTCCGGACTTTTCTGGTTGCTCGACGGAGTCGAAAGTAAGGATTTGCGAGCAGCCTTCTCCAAAAAATAGGCCAGATAGCCCCGCAGGTGCGAATCCAGATCTCCGTGCAATTGCGCGATAGTATGAACGTGCCAGTCCGCTTTCTGTTGCGGAATGCGTCGCGGGAGTCGATCCGTTCCCTTAGCGCCGTTCACAGCGTGCCTCCGATCATCGACAGCAAAAATGCAAAGTCGATCACGTAGCTCAGATCGTATGACGGCCAGTGTAGCCCTCCGGAAGCAGCTGCACAACCTGATCGACACGACGAGTGCTACTGAAGAGGACGCATCCTAATCTCGAACCGCGATTATCGATTTCACAAAGAACAGCAGGTTTTCGTTTTGAATCGAAGCATTTGGAAAGAGCGCCTGCAGTTGACTGCGGCCAAGCAGTTTCGCGTCATTCACCGAAGCCATTGCTTCATCCATCGAACTCGCCTTCTTATGGAAACCTAAAGCTCGTCGCATGATGATCCAAGCACGCATCTGCTCGGGCAGCCAATGGATAATCGGAGCCCGAAAATGCGGCTCAACAGGAAACCAGATATTCGGCGTTTGGACAAAGTATCTCTTCGCAATGCGTGAGATTTCAGAAGCCATTCTCTTCTGATTCTCCCAACTTCCAACGTGTTCGATAACTGAATTAGAATGAGCAACATCGAATTGACCATCCAAAAATTCAGGCATACTACAACCGTCTCCAACAACACACTTGATCGCTGGATGGTTCGAGTGAAGTTGAACGATGTTCAGAACTTCGATACTGACATTGTTATTTTTCCAACTTTCGTGGAAAGTTTCCCAATACTCCGGGACCCCGCCTACATCGATGATTTTACAATGATTACCTGAAGCGTTTACGGCTTCTACCAACTTCATAAATCGCGCGAAGCGCGCCCTGCGAAAGCGATTATTGTTAAAATCAAAATTTTCCGGCGGCCGATACAGCATAGGTCTGCCCTTTTTGATTGAGATTGGAAGTTTCCGCCCAAGGGCGGCAACCAGAAAGCTGTATAGTCCTGTTGTCCGACTCGGCCTGCAGCCATGCGATTTCGCGTGGGAACAGAGCCGCGCAACGTTCGTGCTGACCCCCGCCATGCACAATCTGTGGCAGGACGCGCGATCGTTAACAATACCTTTGCAACCCAAAAACCGGATGAACAAAGAATAGTTAGGAAGCCGCCTTTCCCCTTCCGGCAGTCTGGAATCGCGTTTGGTGGAATACTTTTGGTTGCGGCTGACGATTCAGGTGCTGGTTGTGGATCGAAGCGGCCGGAGGAGCGAGATCGCCCCGACATCGATGCGCGATCAGCATTTGCGCAGGGCCGATGGATGGTTCCATCCGCCGGATCCTGTTCCCGACCATTATGATCTCGAAATTGTGCTGGACATCGGAGCGGGCCCGTCGCGAGACAAGGCTGCAGAAGCGCTCATCGACGACAGTCAATGGACTTTGACACAACCTCCCGAGGCCTCGTGCGCCAGGCGCACGTCTGGTTTGCGCACAAGCCGGCTCACCCCTCAGGGTCCTCAAGCCGAGCACCCTCGCTAGGCACTCGCCCCGCTTGCCTTCCCCCTCACCGCACGCCACTGAATGAGCCATGCATCGCCGTCTCGTCTTCGAGGAACCTGTCTCGCGCGCCGCTATGTGGAGCCGGCGGCTGGCCTGGTTCGCGCTCGCCATGCTGCTGCTCTCGCTGCTGGTGTTCCGGCTGTCCCAGCCCAGCGTGCAGGGACTGGTGCCGGTCGCGGGCGCTTATGGGCTCGTGCTGCTCGCGCTGCTGATGGCGATCATGGCCTTCGTCCGGATCTGGCAAGCCGGGCATCGCGGCGTCGGCATGGCAGCGCAGGCCTTCGTGCTGGCGCTGCTGATGCTGGCTCCGGCCGCTTTTGGCGCCTTCAAGCTTGCGACGCTGCCGGCGCTGAACGACATCTCGACCGATATCGACGATCCACCGGCCTTCAGCCGCTCGCGTGTCGCGCTCGACGCCCGCAGGGGATTGCTGCCGCCCGACATGCCGGCCGAACGCCGCCGCCTGCAGCGACAGGCCTATCCCAAAACCCTGCCGATCGTGCTGGAGGTCACCGCAGACATCGCTTTCGACATCGCGAGGCGCGCCGCGCTGGCCCAGGGCTGGCAGGTGCTGGAATCAACGCGTCCCGGCGGCCGCACGGGGGCCGGCCGCATCGAGGCGGTCGCACGCACCCGCATCCTACGCTTCGCCGACGACATCACCATCCGGATACGCCCGCGCGCCGACGGCAGCCGCATCGACATCCGCTCGGCCTCGCGCATCGGCAGCCATGATCTGGGCGCCAACGCCGCCCGGATCGCCACCTTCGCCGAGGAGGTCGATCTGCTGAACGACGCCCGCTGAGGGTCACGCCCGGCGGTAGCGGCTGTCCGGCAAGGGTAGCGCATCGTCGCAGAGCACCAGCCCGCGCGAGACCAGATCCTCCAGCTGCGCCAGCACGGACAGCGCAGCCGCACGATGCAACGCCGGCGGCAGCCCCTGATAGATTGGCGGCACCATCTCCGCGATCCGCTCGTCCCCGGCCGCGAGCCGGCTGAGGATCGCCGCTTCGCGCTGGCGCCGATGCTGCACCAGCCCGCGCAGGAAACGCTGCGGCTCGGTCACGGGCCCGCCATGGCCTGGCCAGTACAGCCGATGCTCCAGCCCGCGCAGCTTCTCGATCGAGGCCATATAGGCCGCCATGGACCCGTCGGGCGGCGCCACGATCGTGGTCGACCACGCCATGACATGGTCGCCGGAAAACAGGCTCTCCTCCTGTGGCAGTGCGAAGGCGACATGGTTGGCGGTATGGCCGGGCGTCTCGATCGCCTCCAGCCGCCAGCCCGGCCCTTCGATCGCATCGCCCTCAGCCATCGGGAGATCGGGCGCATAGTCGCGGTCGGCGGCGGCATCGAGCGGGTTGGTCTCGCCGAGCGCCAGTTCGCGCGCCGGCCGGTGCGGCCCGCAGCCGGCGACGAGCGCGCCTGTCGCGAGCTTGATCGCCGGTACGGCCGGCGAATGATCGCGATGGGTATGCGTCACGACGACATGGCTCACCGTCTCTCCCGCCACCGCCGCGAGCACGCGGCCGATATGAACCGGATCGTCGGGCCCGGGATCGAGGATCGCGACCGTGCCGCGCCCGATGATGTAGGTACAGGTTCCGGTGAACGTCATCGGGCCGCCGTTGCCGGCGATGACGCGCCGGACGAGCGGCGAAAGCTGAACGACCGCGCCGGCTGGAACCGTCGTCGTGCTGCGGTCGAATGCGATTTCGTCGCTCATGCCGTGCTTACCTGCCGTCTGCCTGTTCCGGCACCCCTAAAGCATGAAGCGTGGAAGTGGGAACCGGTTTTGGGAAAAGCCCTACGCGGCGGGAACGGGAGCGGCTTGTCGGGCATGGCCGCATTTTCTATAGACTGGAGACAGTCGGTCGCGTCGCGCGACCCCGGAACAGGACGAACGCCAATGGCCCAGACGCAATCCCTCGACGCTCCGACCCTTGTCGATGCGCTGCTGCCAGCCATGACGGATCGCCGCGCCGTCCTCGCCCGCAATGTCGCGCTCGCCATCGCCGGCAGCCTGCTGATGGTCGCCGCTGCCAAGGTCAAGGTGCCGTTCTGGCCCGTGCCGATGACGCTGCAGACGCTGGCAGTGCTCGGCCTGGGCGCAGCCTTCGGCTCGCGACTCGGCGCGGCGACCGTCGCACTCTACATCGCCTATGGCCTCGCCGGCCTGCCTGTCTTCACCAACACGCCCCCTGTCGCCGCCGGCCCGCTCTATCTCGTGGGACCGACCGGTGGCTTTCTCCTCGGCTTCGTCGCCGCAGCAGCCATCGCCGGCTGGGCCGCGGCGCGCGGCGCCTCGCTGTTGCGTCTGGTGACGGGGCTGGTCGCCGCCGAGGTCACGATGCTGGCCCTCGGCTTCCTCTGGCTCGGCCTCGGCGCCCAGATGGCCGGCGGCGTCACAGGCATCGGCTTCGCCAAGGCCTTTGCCTACGGTGTCCAGCCCTTCCTGATCGGCGACGCGGTCAAGGTCGCGCTCGCGGCCTGCATGGTCGGCGCAGGCTGGTCGGTGCTCGGCCGCCGCGGCTGAGCTTCCAACAACCTTCCGAACGCGAAAAAGCCGGGGCTGCGACCCCGGCTTTTTCATGCCTTGCAACCATTGGCGCGATCAGCTGGCCGGCTTGGTATCGCCGCAGCTCGTGCTCGGCCCCTGGAAGAATTTGACCGAGTCGCCGCATTTGTCGCAGGCGCTGAGGCTCGTCGCGAGCCCGAGAAGTCCGAGGATGATGACGATTCGTTTCATGCGCTGCACCGATGCTGCCGGAGGCGGGACGGTAGAGCACGCCGCGCGAAAGGGAAACACGGCTTTGCATCTGTCCAGACGGCCGGACCATCGACGAAACGCGTTTTCATGAAGGTCGAAAAATCCGACGGAATCGTCGGCGTTCGGGTGCGCAAGCGTTCTTCGGGAAACGCCTGCCCTCTTTAGACCAATGGTCGGAGTGGCAGGATTTGAACCTGCGACCCCTACGTCCCGAACGTAGTGCGCTACCAGACTGCGCTACACTCCGATCAACTGGTGGCCGGCTTATAGCCAGCGCATCGCGGCGATGCAACAGCGCGCGCAGCCTGTCCTGCCGATTTCCCTGCAGACGCCCTTCGCCATAGCCCGTCACGACAGGTTGCGCGCCGCCACGACGCGCACTAGAAGGCAGCGGCGCGTTGGGGCGTCGCCAAGTGGTAAGGCAGCGGTTTTTGGTACCGCCATTCGGAGGTTCGAATCCTCCCGCCCCAGCCACGCATCATGCCTAAACCAGAGATTTGGACGGCTGAGCAATTCCTGCGACGGTGTCGGGGGTTAGCGGGCGGGGTCGGTCTGCGCGCGCCGGTCAGGCTGCCGGATCCGCGAGATTCGACCGATTCTCGCGGCCCGGTCTGGGCACCCCCCTTTTCAAAGTCCGCGGGGATTGAGCGCAGACCGGTTCGCAGCAGCTTTACGCCAGACCGGTTCGACTTCGTCGCGGGAGACGAAAAAGCCCGGCGGCAAGCGGCGGGCTAATCGGCTTTGCGATGACTGTCAGTGCACGAGGATGCGGTGTTCTTGGGTCGCCCAATCATGCGGCAAGGCTGCGGAAAGCCGACTGATGGTGAGATTGGCCGGAGCAGTGCCATCGGCTATCGCGCGAATGATGTTGGGCGAGAGGCAGGCGAGCGGCAGCAGCTTGCGGATATTGCGTTCGCCGACTCCCTCACGAGTGGCGATCTCATCGGTTGAGGCGACCGAGCCGTCGATCAGCTGTGTCATCCAGCGCTTCGCCTGGGCGATCGCGGTGAGGACTGCCTCCGCGGAGTCATGATCGAGGCGAGGCTTTTGCGCAGACTCATGTGCGACACCCTTGCGCCGACCCTGCGGTTGCCAGGCGAACGGCACTGTGATGGCGCTCGTACCGGCGTTGCCGGGTGACAGGAGCTCGATGACCAGACAATCGCGGTGCAGGGATACCTTTGCGATCTCGTCGAGGCGTGGGCTGGCAGAAAGTACCACAGCTTCGATCTCCGGGGCCGAGATGCGGGCGATCGATCCAGCCTCGGCCTTGCGATGCTGGAGCAGCGCCTGCGAGACATAGTAGCGGTAGCGCGCGCCCTTCTTGCGGGAGTGGCTCGGGCTCATGCGGTGTCCTGCATCGTCATGAAGCAAACCTGCGAGGGTGAAGACGGTGTTGGCCGCCCTGCCCTTTCGCGCGACGGCCGCAGTGTGGAGACCACGTTGCACGGCCTCGAACACTTCGGGGGCGACGATCGGGGTATGGGCACCACGATGGGAGACCTCGCGCCAGACGATCTCGCCAAGGTAGAAGCGGTTCTTGAGCAGATGGGCGAGCATGCCGACCCGGAAACCATGTCCCAGCCTGGTGCGAATGCCCTCTCGGTCAAGGGTCTCGGCGACGGCGCCGACCGAGCCGAGGTCGAGATAGAGCTGGAAGATCCGCCGCACCAGCGCAGCATCCTTTTCTACGATGACGAGTTGCTTCTTCTCGCTGCGATAGCCCAGCGGGATTGGGCCACCGACCCAAAGCCCCTTGGTCTTGGATGCTGCAATCTTGTCGCGGACGCGCTCGCCGATGACCTCCCGCTCGAACTGGGCAAAGGAGAGCAGCACGTTGAGTGTGAGCCGGCCCATGCTCGTCGTGGTGTTGAAGGATTGGGTCACCGAGACGAAGGAGACGCCTTGCTCGTCGAAGAGTTCGACAAGCTTGGCGAAGTCGGCAAGCGAGCGCGTCAGGCGATCGACCTTGTAGACGACGATGATGTCGATGCGCCTGGCGCGCACCGCATCCAGAAGCTGCTGCAGGGCTGCGCGGTCCAAGGAGGCGCCAGACAAGCCGCCATCGTCGAAGCGGTCCTCGACCAAGCTCCAGCCCTCATGGGCCTGGCTCTTGATATAGGCCTCGCAGGCCTCTCGCTGGGCATCGAGCGAGTTGAAGGCGAGATCGAGATTATGCTCGGTCGACTTGCGCGTGTAGATCGCGCAGCGCTGCGGCTTGGTTGCGGGTTCGCGGATCATGGTGCGACCCTCGCCGCCTGCGGCTGCCGCAGGCCAAAGAAGCGTGGACCGTTCCAGGTTGTGCCGGTGATGCGCTTGGCCAGCGTCGAGAGGCTAGGATGCGTCTCGCCGTTCCAGAGGAAGCCGCCCGGCACGATCACGACCTCATGGCTGACGCCATCGTGCTCGCGTACCAGCACCGAGCCTGTCTTGATGCGCCGCCTTGTCACGTGGCCTCGCGCCAGCTTGGCCAGGTGCCGGGCGAGCTCGTCATCGAGCTTGCCGAGCAGCTGCTCTTGCAGGCGATGGGCGACCAGCCGTCCAATCAGATCGCGTGACAGGCCAGCCGGAGCAGCCCTGCGATACAGCCGGCGATAGCGTGCCCTCAGTTCATCGAAGCTGAGCGCAGCCAGGCCTGCCACCTCGTCAGCCAGGCCAGGGACGGCAAGCTTGGTCCCATGATTGCGCAGCACCATGCTCATTGCACCTGCCCCTCAGTGATCCGGTACACGGAGCGCTTGGCGCCATCGGCATCGACGACCTTCTCTATGGCGATCAGATATCCGCGCTTGCGCAAACCGGTCAGCGCTGCCCGCATCGTATGCGGCTGCCAGTCTGTCACGGCGACCAGCTTGGCCAGGGTCACGCCCTCATCGGCCTGGAGCAGCCCCAGCACTATGCCGAGCTTGCTGTCCCGCCGAGGAGCTGACGACAGGCGGGATACCTCGGTTGAGGCGACGTCGGCAGGCGTAGCTGCAGCCTCGTCCGTCTGTTCAACGGCGACCGGCTCAGGATCAGTGGGTTGGGCAACGGATGGTACGCTGAAGGTCTTCCGGATTTTGCGAAACATGGCGGTCTCCTGGCGGTCGCGACGGGCTCACCCCGTCACCACCGCGACCCCGCCTCGGCGCCAAGCCGGCAGGGTACTCTTGGAAGACCCGCGCGTGATCTCCGCGCCGCCAGCGACACCAATGCGTGCCGTGCCCGTGAAGTCCAGTCGATTGTCGGGGGTAGTCAAAGTTGCCAGCAAGCGTCGATCGCGTCTCGATCCAGCGCCCGGCGCTTCTGGAGTTGGCCCTTTGCGGACCTCCGAAACGTCTGCTTCCTGGTAGTGACTAAAATAACGGTTTGGCGATAGGAGTGAGACGCCTCGCTCGACCGCGCAGTTTGGCCTCAGGTCGCTCGGATACTCCAAGGCCTCTACGACCGGGACGAGCTTTAGAAGCCGGACCGCGCTCTTTCCTGAAGTGCCTCGCGGGACATTTGTGCGAAGCGGAGTTCTGGCAGGAGGTCGTTCTCCTCAGCAAGATTACGGCCATACGCCCCAGAGAGCATTGTCAAACCAGCTTCGTGGAGCGTGGCCGGCTGCCCCACGAGGCGGCCGAGCAAAATCGTCGGCCACAACCCGAAAGGCGCATCCTCTAGGACATAACGACTGTCGGGCGTTGCGGGACCAAATCCGCCTTGGCCGCGCCTGTGCAGTTCCGCGTTCATCTCGGCGATGCCCGCGACTGGCAGCTGATATGAAAACGCGTAGTGCTCTCGGATGGTGCGTACGGTCAGCCCGAACGCGTCGGCGATCGCAAGCCTCTCGCCATCAAGTTGCTCCATGACCCGGCCCACGGCAGGCGTGACGTTCTGCGCCTGACCCCAGACCTCTCCATGCTCCATCCGCGTCAGATTGAAGAGCGCGATCGCGAGATGGTTCTGCGGGTTGAGATTGCTCAGCGCGATCGCAAGCAGACCGTCGCGAATGACGAAGCGATCACCGAACAGCTGCGTGCATAGCGCGTGGCCCTCGTCGAGCGCCGTTTCGGGAACCGTCGCCATGTCGATCCTGGAGCGCAGGGAATTGACCTTGACCTCGGCCAGCGAGGTCTTGCGACCGGTGGTCAAGGTGGTGCTCCAGGCGATGATCGGCGCCCGGATCCGGCGTTGCGCGAGCAGTTTCGAGAGATAGAGCGCACCGAACGAGGCGTGAGAACTGATGATGACCGCCTGCCCGTCCCGCAGGTGCTCGGCTACGGCCTCGAGCGCCATCTTGTGAGCGTTGGCCGGCATTGCCAGGATCACGACGTCCGACCCGGTGATGGCCTCCCGGGCGCTGTGGGCGACACCGGGATGGAAGCTCGTCTCGATCGCCATCGTGGCGCGCAGCGGCGCACCCGCCGCCAGTTCGGCCGTCCCGCGCCCCGACGGGGACCACAGCGTCGGCCGGTGCCCCCCGAGAGAGAGCTGGGCTGCGGCACCGAATGCCGCGCCGCCGGCGCCGAGAATGCCTACGCGCATGGACAAAACGCCTTCATGTCAGATGGGGACGGTCGACCGCACCGCATGATCCGCCCGGCGGCTCGATCAAGGCCCATCGACGACGGCCTCGGCCGAGCCGAACACGTCGGCGGTCAGCCTGTCGCGCGCGGTTGCGGGGTGCATGACGAAGCCAGGGATGGTCTCGCGCGAAATTTCGGCCAGCCCGTCGATCAGGCCCGAGACGAGCGGGGTGAGAGGGCGTCCGTTTGGCGTGACCACTGCCCACAGAAAGGAGATCGTGACGTCGATCGGCCGGATCACGATACCCTCCACCGGCATCCCATAGGCGATTACCGGCTCGACGATCGCGATGCCCAGCCCTGCGCGCGCCGACATGATGGCGGTGTTGGATGTGTTGGTGTCGAGAATGGCCGCCGGTGTCACGCCCTGTCGGCGCAGCGCGAGATCGACCCGCCTGCGCCAGCGGAACGGGTTAGCCATGGTGATCAGGCGCCGGCCGTTCAGGGCCGCCAGCGGAATCCGATCCGCCTGGGCGAGAGGGTCGTCCGCGGCGACGGCAGCCACGCAGGGGGCCTCGCCGATCCAGTGGATTTCCAGAGCTGGATGGTCGACGGGAAGGCTCGTGATGCCGATCTCCGACACCTGCGTCGCGACGTTGTGCACGACCTGCTCGGCGATCGACGTCCGGATGTGGACCTGGTCAGGCAGTCCGGCCGCGTCGAGACGCCTGAGCACGGCCGGCAGCATCCCGACGGCGAAGGAGGCGATCGAGGCGATCGACAGCGAGCGCGGCTTGTCGAGCGCGATGGATTCGGCCCGTTCGCGCAGCTGCCGAAGCCAGGCCATGACCGGCTCCACCTCCTGATAGAAGCGCAAGCCTTTCTCGGTCGTCGTAACCCGCGGACCGGACCGATGAAGCAGGTCGAAGCCGAGGGAGGCTTCGAGGTCCTGGATCAGACGCGTCAACGCAGGCTGCGACCGTCCGAGCAGACGTGCAGCGCCGGTGATGCTCCCAGCGGACATGACGGCGGCGAAGGCCTCGAGTTGTCTCAGATCCATGTGGCTAGCCATCGACTCGTCTAATGTGATCGACATCGTAAGGTCGATCTCGTCGTCCAGCCCCGTCACGCACACGGGCTAAGCCGGCTCGAGACCAACGCCAAAGCGTCAAGGCTCGGTCGGCTCGCCCAGCGTATGCATCAGGCGGTTGGCCCAGCCGAAGATCGCGGCCGAGAAGACGAGGTCCACGGCTTCCAGCGGGCTCAGCCCGGCCTCCTGCAGCTGGGCTGCCGCTGAATCGTCGAGGGCGGCAGGCGTTTCAGAGAGCCGGGCCGCGAAATCGAATAGCGCCTGCTCTCGCGGTTCCAGCTTGGCGTCGCGCTCATCCTTGAAGATGGCGTCCATCACGTCGGGGCGCTTGGTCAGGCCGTTGAAGCGCGATGCGTGGACGGCCGCGCAATAAATGCAACGGTTGACGACGGACGCGGCGACGGCGCCGAGCTCCCGCTCCGCGGAGGACAGGCCGTCCTTGCCGTACATGATCTGGTTGAAGAGCGGCGAACGGACTGCAAGCGATTCCGGGTCGTGCGCCAGCGTCAGGACATATGTCGAGACGCCCTTGTTCGAGGGCGTGACCTGCATCGCCGCCTTCTGCTCGGGCGTGGCGGATGCGAGATCCACCGGGACGATATAGGGCGACCAGACCGGGACCTTGACGGTGAACTTGTGCAGGATGCGGGTCACTTGACGCCTCGCAGGACCTGAAGACCCTTGATGACGCGGGCCTGGTAGTTGACGAAAGCGGCCAGTTCCGCGAGCCGCACGATGTCGGGGTCTTCGATGCCGGCTTCCGTCAGCGCTTCGATGTCGCGCCGCGTCGCCTCGCGCGGGCGCAGCGTCAGCAGATCGGCATGCGCCACGATCACGGCGACGCGCCGCTGATCGGCCGCGGAAACCGGGCTCGCTTCGATCTCGCCGCTACGGCGCAGCAGATCGTCGTAATGCGCGGCCAAGGGGGTCTGATCATTCTGGCGCGCCATGCGGGCGGCGAGCGCTGCACGCAATCCGTGACTGATACCGCCGGAATCCTTCGGCAACAGGACCGCGTCATGGCTCGCCTGGCTCAGCCGCAGGATGTCGGCGCGGGACGCCAGCGCCTCCGCCAGTGGCGATTGAGGTCGGATGCCGGCCATCTCTTCGATCAAAGTCACGATGCCGGCCCTCGTTGGAAATCACCTTCGTCAAGCGACGCCACAGTCTCACTATGTGATCTACGCATCAAGCCCGGCCATGCATTCCAAAATGTTCGGCAATGTGACGGACTCATCACAGCTTCATGTGTCAACGGCGGTCGGATTCCAGGCCATCGGGGCGGAGTCAAAGCAGGCCAGTGGCGGCGCGGGCGGACGATATGCAAAGGGCCCCGATCGGGGCCCTTTGCATATCGTCGTGCTCGTTTCTGATTAGCCTGTGGTGATCTCTCCGGTTTCGGGATCGACGTGCTCAGCAGTGGCCTGGTTTTGCTCCGCCACGGCGAGGCTGCGCCGTCGGCCGGCAGATTGCTTCAGCCGATAGCTGTCGCCGTTCATTGCCAGGATGCTGACGTGGTGGGTGAGCCGGTCGAGCAGCGCGCCTGTGAGACGCTCCGATCCCAGGATCGAGGTCCAGTCCTCGAATGGTAGGTTCGAGGTCACGATGGTCGAGCCGCGCTCATAGCGCTGCGAGAACGTCTCGAACAGGAGTTCGGCCCCGGTCGGCGACAACGGTACATAGCCGAGCTCGTCGACGATCAGCAGCTTGACCGCCTGCAGATCGCGCTGAAGCTTGAGCAGGCGTCTCTCGTCGCGGGCCTCCAGCAACTGGTTGACCAGCGAGGCCGCCGTCGTGAACGTGACGGAGAAGCCCTTCTGGCAAGCCGCCAGCCCAAGCGCCAGCGCGACATGGGTTTTGCCGGTACCGCTGTTGCCGAGCGCGATGATGTTCTCACGGCGCAGGAGATAACCGCAGCGCGCCAGCTCCAGCACGAGCATCTTGTTGAGGCCAGGGATGGCGGCGAAGTCGAAGGTGTCGAAGCTCTTCACCGCCGGGAACCGCGCTGCCCGGATGCGCCGCTCGACCGTGCGGCGCTCGCGATCAAGGAGTTCGAGCTCGATCAGGCGCAGCAGATAGCGGGGATGATCGACACCATCACGCGCGCATTCGCGGGCAACCTTGTCATACTCGCGCAGCACCGTCGGCAGTTTGAGCTGCTTGAGATGGTGGGCCAGGAGGACCTGGGGCGTGCTGCTGGTCGTTCCCGTTGGCATCGCGTCGCTGGTGGTGCCGGTCATGCCGCTTCCTCCGGCAGGAGCACGGCATAGTCGGCAGCCGAGGTCGTCCTCACCGTCGTCCTGGGCAGATGAGGATAGGCCGACAGGTCGAGACGAGCTGGCCTGCGCTCGATCCGCGCCAGCGCGATCAGCTTGACCGCGTCGAAGCCGATGGCGCCGAGCGTGATCGCCTCGGTCACGGCGAACGTCACGACCTCAAGCGGCAACGCCTCCAGCAGCCGCAGCACCTGGATGAACTCGCGCTTGCCGCGATTGCCCATACGCGCCTCCAGCAGATGGCGCAGATGCTGGAAGACCTCGGGCAGAGCCCAGTCTTGCAGCGCCGCCGCCTGGTCGAGTGCATTGGGCTTGGTCTCGATCAGAGCGAGATAATGCAGCGGGTTGGAGACGAACACGCCTTCGCCGTAGCAGCGCGGGTGACGGGCAATCTCGGCCCCGCGGCACAGGATCACGACCGCGTCGACGAAGCCCTTCACCATGACGTCCTGGAAGCCATAAGCGGTCGGCACCGAGTAATCGTTGGAGCGGTAGCGGACCAATGCGGTCGATGAGACCCGGCCGCTGCGCTTCTCGCACGGTTCCAGCGGCACGGCCGGCAGGTCGCGCAACCCCGCCAGATCGGCGACAAGCCGTTCCCCGATCGTCCCGGCATGCCGTCCGGCGCGTTCGCCCTGCCGGAGGCGGCATTGCTCGGCCAGTCTGGCGTTCAGCGCCTCGAAGCTCGCCACCACCGGGATCGGCGTCATGAAGTTCGAGCGGGCGTACTTCACCAGCCCCTCGACCTTGCCCTTGTCGTTGCCCTTGCCGGGACGGCCGAAGCGGTCCCGGAACAGGTAATGGCTGACCAGTTCGGTGAAGGCGCGAGTTCGCTCGCGCTTGCCGTCGCCGCAGATCTTCGCCACCGCGATGCGCGTGTTGTCGTACAGGATCGACAGCGGCACCCCATCGAAGAAGCAAAACGCCGAGACGTGCCCGTCCAGGAACGCTTCCGTTGTCTCGCGGGGATAGGCCTTCACGAAGCAGGCATCCGACTGCGGAAGGTCCATGCAAAAGAAATGGATCTTCTGCCGGACCCCGCCGATCACGGCGATCGCCTCGCCGAAATCGACCTGAGCGTGCCCGGGCGGATGCGCCAGCGGCACGAAGGTCTCGCGCCCTCGCGCCCGGCCGACCCGCACATAATCCTTCACCACGGTGTAGCCGCCAGCAAAGCCATGATCGTCGCGCAAGCGCTCGAAGATCCGCTTCGCCGTGTGGCGCTGCTTCACCGGCGCGCCCCGGTCAGCCTCCAGGATCGCGTCGATCACCGGCAGTAGCGGGCCGAGCTTCGGCTTCTCGGCAGGCTTCGTTCGCGTGTACCCCGGCGGCAGCGAAAACCGGCACATCTTTGCGATCGTCTCGCGGCTCAGACCAAAAACACGCGCCGCCTCGCGACGGCTCTTCCCCTGAATGAAAACAAAATCACGAACCGCCGCGTAGACCTCCACAGCGAACATCCCCGCCAACCCCAAAAGGGATCAGCCTATCCAGTGGCCGACTTTTACGCCGCCCGCGCGACCACAAACGGCGGCGCTCCAATGGATGGTTTTGTCACCGCCCTGCACACCCATCGGATGAAGAACACGCTGGCTATGGTGCAGGCCATCGCAAGCCAGACGCTGAAGGGCGTAACCGAGCGTGATGCGGTGGAAGCCTTCGCCAGAAGGATCGGGGCAATGGGCGTTGCCCACGACCAGCTGCTTCAACAGGATTGGGCGGCGGCGTCGCTGTTCAAGGTCGTGGGCCCAATGCTCGACCTCCATGGCGATGGCGGACGGATCTCCGCGTATGGCCCCGCTGTCGAGCTCGGCCCTAAAGCAACTGTGTCGATATCCCTGCTGCTGCATGAGCTGGCGACGAACGCCGCCAAGTACGGAGCCCTCTCCGTTCCTGATGGCAAGGTCGACCTATTATGGACGATCGACACAGAAGGCGTCCAGCCTGCGCTGCGGGTTACTTGGGAGGAAACAGGTGGCCCGACCGTGAGCGAGCCGACCAAGCGCAGCTTCGGTTCCCGGCTGATTCAGATGGGGCTAATCGGCAAGGGCGGCGTGGATAAACGCTGGCTGCCGGGTGGACTGGTCGCGCGATTCGAATCTTCGATGACGGATATCCTGGGCCGCTAGCGATCGACCGAAATGAGCCTCCAACCACCGTTACCGTTTAGGAAGCGGATGCCTATTGTGAGCCTACCATAACGGCAGGCTGCGAGATGCGACGGATGAAGCAGCTTCTTCCTGTCGAGATCGCAGGCAATCACCATTGCCGTAAAGCGGAATTGAATACGATCCGTCAGATGTCCGGCGCCGTCCTGCTTGAAATTTCTCGCTCTACAGCCTTCCAAAAGCGGACAGCCAGGTCGTTGCTGTCCGCGCACGCTTGGCGGCTGCCTTCGGCCGAGGCGAAGGAGCGTTGGGCTGCCGAATGAGCAACGTGCGCCGGAGGGATTTCGTGGTTGGCCTATCTGCCGCCGGAGCCGTCACAGCGGTCAAAGCCCAACCTGGCATTACGGTGGACCGCTTCGGACAAGGAGGCGGTTCACGGCCGACAATCATCCTGCTTTATGGGTCGGATGGCCTGACGAACAGCGGCCGCTACGAGTTCGCCGCGCAGACCATTGTCTCGGCTGGATATACCGTCCTCGTGCCGCGCTATTTTGAGGCAACCGGGGATAGCCGTGCTCGATTTAGCGAGATCCGCACAAAGTTCGTCGTTTGGAGACAAGCGATCGAATCTATTTTGGATGAGCAGCCAGCGTCGGGACGCATCGGCCTGGTTGGGTTTTCCCTGGGGGGCGCATTGGCCCTTGGGCTTGCAGCTCGATCCACCAGAATACGCGCGGTCGTAGAGTATTTTGGTTTCCAACCGGCAGACTTGGAAGACGGCAACAAACTTCCTCCAACTCTCATCCTTCACGGCGATGCTGACCGTATCGTCCCCGCGTCGAACGCAGCGTCGATCGAGCGTTTAATCAAGTCGCAAGGCGGGCTCGTAGATAGCCATATCTATTCCGGGGAGGGGCATGGACTTTCGCTCGTATCGCTGGCGGATGCGGTCAGTCGGACCCAAAATTTCCTTCGGCGACATGTTTAGAGCCAACTGGGCGCTGCCGATGGCCGGCGCCCCCCGACGATGCCCTGCGTCCTACTGCGACTGCACTTTGTATCGCCAAGTTCAACTGTGTTGCATCACTCGATGCGTGCAAGCGCGCAGGGCCACTGGATCCCACCCGATATCGCCAATCGCGGTCTCTATCGCGGCGTCGGCGAGATCAACTTTGCCTCGTTTCACCCATCTCGGGATCGGGGCAGGAGTGGCTCCAGCTCGGATGGTTTCTGACAAATCGGCAAGCAGGACGAGAGCTGCTTCATGCGGTGTCCGGCCCGCTTTGATGCCAGCGCTCTGGAATTCGACTCGCTTGTCGCAAGGGAGCGCTTCTGGAGGGATGCCAAGCTTCGCGAGAGCCAGGTTGAAACGGGTGATGTACATCAACATTCGGACTAGCCTCCTGTCTACGGACTAAACGCCGCCGACCCACGCGCGAAATCGCGTGCTTTTTCGGCTTTTCAGCACGGCGTTGCCATTGTCAGGAGTTTTTGTCCTTTTGATGCCTCTGCGACAGTGCAGATAGGTCACACCGGCATCAGAAATTGCGTCCCGATAATCGGGGAGATGCCTAGGCAGCGCAGACCGCTAGTGACTGCTCGGTCGCGTGCAGACCTCGATCGCTTGACCATGCGCTGGCCGATCTTCGGGCAACGAGATGGTCAGGCTGGTAATGCGCAACGCTCATTGCGCGGTCGATGGCCGGGCCTGGTTTGGATCGGCTGCACGTCACCAAACAAATTTTACGGTGTCGAGGAAGTCAGCATCGCTGCCAGACCGTTCGACCCGTGCATGGCTTGTGCGCACTTGCAGGAAGGACTGCTCAGACCCGTTGGTCGCTTTGCCCTGCTGCAATGCCAACGCAAGGCCGGAAACAGCGTCCAGGCTCGCTGTCAGAGCCTCGATGCTGGCTATCTGAGCGCGCACAATCGCCGACAACTCAGCAAGGCTCAATTCATCGCTATCGGTCATTGCTGCTCGCCATGTCGTGTTGTCAGCCTCGAATCGCCGAGGTGAACAATAATTGAGAGCGATAGTTCCTGCGGCAAAATGAGTCAGACTGACGCCTCGGAAAGGCGGTGTGGTATAAAATCCTGGCTGCCGAAACTGAAGGCTGTGACGATGACCCTGATCCTAAGCCGCCAGGACAGCCGGGCTGGGCCAGTACTCCCGAGCAGGCGCTGACCGCCTTCCGCCGGCCTTCGAGCGTTGCCTAGCCCATGTCGGCCAACAAGGCTGGCAGAGCCACCTGGACCACTGCGCCTGGCTCGACGCTCATCAGGGCTTCGGAGACTTCTAACGCGCAGAACAATTTCGCAGCCGCGATCGACCTCGTGGCTATGCAATACGTTTCGAGGAGCGCGCCGAATTCGAATGCGGACTGGCGAGACCGAACGGCTCGCGCCTACAGACCACTACACCAGGCTGAGGAGGTAACCGTCCGGTCTCGGCCGCCTTGCGCGGTGGGTGGCATTTCCCGAACGGTGCGACCTTAAGTCTAGCTTTAAGGTCATGGCGATGGTTCGGGCGGAGGTTCTGGGCACGATCGAGCGGCGGCGGCGCTGGCACTATGAGGACAAGGTCCGGATCGTCGAGGAGAGTTTCGCCGCTGGCGTGACGGTGACGGATGTCGCGCGGCGCAACGGCGTCGCGGCGAGCTTGGTTTTCACATGGCGGCGTCAGGCGAAGCTGGGGCAGTTGGGCGGTGACAGCCCGGCGCCGCTTCTGCTGCCGGTCGAACTGGCTCCTGTCGTGACCGACGTGACGCCCACGCCGGTTTCCGATGTCGCTGTCGCGGAGCCCGCGCGCCGGAGCCGTCGTTCGTCCGGCATCATCGAGATCGCGCTCGGTTCTGGCCGTAGGCTACGGGTCGATCGCGATGTCGACGCGGACGCGCTGCGGCGGGTGCTCGACGTGCTGGACCGGCGATGATCGCGATCCCCGCCGGGATGCGGGTCTATCTCGCCATGGGGCCGACCGATATGCGCAAGGGCTTCGACGGCCTGGCGGCGCTGGCGCATCCATTGATCGCTTCCCCTTCGCGAAAGAGGGGTACCTGTCGTGGTCGCGACAGGCTACGGCAACTATGCAACTTCAGCCGAACTGCCGACAGGATGTGTGGTGCTCCCAAAACCCTATGCGATACAAAACGTCGAACAGGCGCTGAAAGAATGCCTCGCTTCGTAGCTGCGTCTTCCGTGCCCTAACGCTGCCCCCGACGCGTCGCCCGGCGTAAAACACGGGACAGTTCCTCGGCAGCATATGGCTTTTGCAATAGCTCGAAGCCATGTCGACCTTCTTCTGCCAAGACATGGCTGTAGCCGGACGTGAGCACGACGGGCAGGCCCGGACGGCGGCGCCGGATTTCCTGGCCCAACTGGACGCCGCTCATTCCCGGCATCACCACGTCGGAAAAAACGGCGTCGAATTCATCGACTTCCTCGATCAGTCGAAGCGCCTCGTTAGCGTCCGCCGCCCACGTGGTTTCGTACCCGAGGTCCTGTAAAAGCTGGGTCGAGAAGGTGCCGACCTGGACATTGTCCTCCACCACCAGCACGCGGCGTCCATAGCCCTTCTTAGGCGCCTCGGCATCAGCGGCCACTGATCGCTCGGCAATTACGGCCGGACGCTTTACCAGAGGAAGGTATAGGGTGAATGTGGTGCCGCGCCCTACCTCGCTCTCAACTGCAAGGGTGCCGCCGGACTGCTTGGCGAAACCGTAGGCTTGGGAAAGCCCGAGACCCGTGCCTCTGCCGACTTCCTTGGTCGTGTAAAAGGGTTCGAAGATCTGATCCAGTTTCTCGGGCGGTATGCCGTGGCCGGTATCGGTGATCGAGACGGCGACGTGGTCTTCGGAAGGGGCGGTTTTTCGTGTGACGGTGGGCAGTCTCGCGGCACGCCATACCCGTATGGAAAGCGTGCCTTCCTCCTGCATGGCGTCACGGGCATTGACTGCCATGTTGACCAGGGCCGTCTCGAACTGGCTCGCGTCCGTTTCTACGAAGCACGCCTGGGCACCGAGTTCCGTAGCGATGCGGATGCGCGAACCCACGACCGTGTTCAGCATGTCGACGATGGCGCCAACGCGCTCCGAAGCGTCGAAAACCTCACGCTTGAGCGGCTGTCGGCGTGCGAAGGCGAGCAGCTGGCCCGTAAGCCGGGAGGCGCGGTCGACCGTTTCTGAGATTGCGTCGACATAACGACTTTTCCGCTCCTCGGCGAGACCTGGTCGTCGGAGTAGGTCGGTCGAGCTTTTGATGATCGTGAGCAGGTTATTGAAGTCGTGGGCGACTCCGCCCGTAAGCTGCCCAACAGCTTCCATCTTCTGCGCCTGGCGAAGCGCATCCTCAGCCTTGGTCCGCTCGGCCACCTCGTCCATAACCCGCTGCTCCAGGGTCTCGTTTAGGTGGCGTAATTGCTCCTCGACAGCCTTGCGCGCGGTCACGTCGATGGCCGTGCCGAGGAGCCGGATGCAGCGGTCGCCTTCGAAGACGCCGCGGCCCTTGGCTGCCACCCATCGCAGCGCCCCGTCCTCTTTACCGATAGTCCGATACTCCACGTCGTAAAGCGCGCGTCGTGTCGAATCCGCTGCAGCGGCGTAGGCCGCGCTCGTTGCCTCCCTGTCGTCCGGGTGCAGGCCGTCGTAGAAATCCTGCATGGACACGGGAACGTCCGCGGAGATTCCAAAAAGGGCCTTCACACGGGCAGGCCAAACGAGCTGGTCGTGGATGGGGTCCACGTCCCAGAAGCCGATATCGGCATGTTCCGTCGCAAGTCGCAACCGTTCCTCGCTTTCGCGAAGGCGGGCCTCAGCGCCGACCCGTTCGACGTGCGACCAGCAGCGGTCCACAATGGTTTGCACAAGGGCCAGTTCGCTCGTTTGCCAGTCGCGCGGATTACTTTGATGGAGCGCCATCATTGCGACCAGGCGACCGTCCTTCACCAGCGGACAGCAAACGACTGCGCAGATGCCGATCGCCAGGAACATCTCGCGTCCCTCGCCTAAAGCGAGTTCGGCAGCGACATCGCGGACCACCAGCCTGTGCCCGCCACGCATCTCGGCCGCAGCGCGGGGACCGAACAGGTCAAGACTGTACGTTCCGGCCGAACTCGCGATTCCCGGTGCAGCGTAATCGTTGCGAATGAAAAAGCGGTCGTTGTCAGAGTCAACGTCGGCGTAAGCGCATCGGGAAGCGCCAAGGCGATCTGCAAGCAGCGTAGCCGCCGTCAGCATTGCGGCTGGCGCGTCGCTTGCGCCTCGCATTGCCTCGTCCAGCTGACTCAAGAAGCGAAGCTCTTCGACTCGCGCCCGTGCCTCATACTGCCTCCTCCGACCGCGAAGAGCGGCGCGAACCAGGCTTACCAAGGTCGTGGGGTGAAACGGGCGCTCCAGAAATGTCGTATTGCCGAGCAAGTCGAGGTAACGGTGCGCGGCCGGGTTGCGCTCCAACCCACCCCCTTGGGCCGTCAGGAGCACAAAGGGGAGGTCCGACCATTCCTGCTGGTCCGCGATCCACGCGGCGAGGGGATTGAGATCGGCGGTCGCCAGCGCCTCCTCCGTGACCACTACGACTGCCGCGCCGACGTCGAGTTCCGCGACGAGATCCGGAAGCGAGACGCAGGCCTTGGCGTCCGTGCCCGCCTCACCTAGCATGGCAACGGCGATGGCCGCGTCCCGCCCACGGGGAGCCAGCACCAGCGCACGTTCTGAAGAAGTCGACCGCTTCACGCCTGGTCTACCTGGGCCTGCGCTGCATTATCGCCAACCAAGGTCGGCACGCCCCGCAGCACGCCTTGGAAGTTGACCAGGGGCTCGCCGAGGGTGATCCCGTGACCGCCGATTCGGTATTCGCGGATAGTGTCCTCATGCTTGCCCGTGCGCTTCTTAACAACAGAGATTGCTCTTCGCACCCGCCCGAGAGCCTCGAAATAACGCATCAGGATCACCGTGTCAGCCAAGTATGTGACATCCACAGGCGACTTCATGTCCCCGACGAGCCCGTGCTGGGCGACGGTGAGGAAGGTTGTCGCGCCTTGTCTGTTTAAGTATTGAAGTAGCTCGTGGATATGCAGAACAAGGGCTTGCTCGTGCGGCATGGCGGCCTGATATCCGTTCAAGCTATCGACGATCACCGTCCTGACGCCATGCTCGTCCACACATCGGCGCACTTTCTCGGAGAATTCGCCCGGGCTCAGCTCGGCGGCATCCACCTGCTCGACGAACAATTGGCCCCCATCGACCATTCCCTGCAGATCGATGCCAAGGTTCTTGGCGCGATCAAACAGAAGCCCGAGCTCTTCGTCGAAAACGAACAAGGCCGCGCTCTCGCCGCGAGCCACGGCGCCTTGGATGAAGGTAAGGCCGAGGAGCGACTTTCCCGTGCCCGCAGGGCCGAGCACTAGCACGCTTGATCCGCGCTCGATGCCGCCACCTAACAATGCATCGAGTTCGGGTGAGCCGCTCTTCAGTACGTCGCGGACGAACTTCGTCTTGTGCTCAGCAGAAACGAGACGCGGGAACACGCGCACGCCGCCAGTGAGGATGGAGAAATCGTGATAGCCGCCGCGATAGCGCCGGCCACGATATTTTGTGACGCGAAGGCGACGGCGGTCCGCCCCGTATTCGGGCGACGTCTCTTCAAGGCGGATCACGCCATGGGCGACGCTGTGCACCGTCTTGTCGTTGACGTCGGTGGTGAGGTCATCGAGCATCAGCACAGTCGCCCCCTGTCTGGCGAAGTAATGCTTGAGCGCCAGGATCTGGCGTCGGTAACGCAGCGAACTCTGGGCAAGTAGTCGAATCTCAGAGAGGCTATCCAGCACCACACGGTCGGGCCGGACCTGCTCGAACGCTTCAAAGATGCGTTTCGTGGTCTCGCCAAGTTCCAGGTCCGAAGAATAGAGGAGGCTCTGCTGTTGATCCTCGTCGAGGAGGATCTCGGGGGGTACGAGTTCGAAGATGTCGATGCCGGCCATATCCAGCCCGTGCGAGGCGGCGCCGGCGCGCAATTCCTCCTCGGTTTCAGCCAACGTGATGTAGAGCGAGCGTTCGCCCGCCTTTGCCCCGGCCGACAAAAATTGGATCGAAACGGTAGTCTTGCCCGTACCAGGGTTGCCTTCAAGAAGGAACAGGCGCCGCCTTTCCAACCCGCCCCCAAGAACGTCGTCCAACCCGATAACGCCTGTCAGGGCCTGCTTGTCCAATGGCTCAGTCACACTGGGCTCCCGCCGTAGTCCAAGGTCATCGACGACCCGAACGAGACGAGCTGTTGAAGCGCCGCCTTGCCCAACCCTAACGCTTGTGGCGTCTAGGGTCGATAAACAACACGGGCGCATCAACGCCATGTCTTAAGACATAGCAGCGCTTGATGCCCTGCATGTCCTGCGAAGCTTGGGACGCTCCAATCCGATCATTGGGAGGAAAGCTTGACTAGGGGAACCGCGCGGGCTGCTTCCGCCTCTCCGCGCTACGGCTCACCCTGCATGGATGCACAGTGGCGACATTGAACAGAAACCCCGCCGTGCCGAGGGCAACACGACGGGGCAGTTGGTCTCACTTGCTCAGAATGTCGGAATCCCTGGCGGCGTCGGGGGCATAGGCTCCGCGTCCGTATTGGTCGCTGCCTTTTCGCCCACCTGCAGATCTACCGAGACCTTGTTGAGCGAGCCATCCGCAGGCTTTACCTCAGCGGATTTCACCTTCTCGACCTCGGCATCCGATAACTTGTTTCCTTCACCGTCGCGCATGACATGGTCCTTCTAACTGCATGCTGCGCGAACCAGCGGGTCATAGGAGATGTTCCAGCGCAAAGGTGGATAGGTTCCGCCAAGCATCAGCGAAGAGTGTCCGCCGCAACTCCTCGACATCGCGGTAGCTCAAGGTGAACCGCAGGTAGAGCCACACGGCGTGCCTGATAATCTCAGGCGGGAACTGGTGACGGGCGTAAGAATTCGGCTGCATGCCCCCTACCCTAACCGGCCAGGCTCAATTCGCCCATTCCCGTGACAATGCCTTCAAGCGGCATTGGTACCGGATTGATTAATAAGGCTGCGGCAGGCGTATGCGTTGAAATGGCATTGCTCGCTGCCCCGTTCTCGCTACAGTCCCGCGGCGCTGTTGATCGTGGGAACGAATGAACCCTCGTTTTGCTATTCGGGATAGCCGCGCTTGGATTTGAGGCGCGACGGAATGCCGATCTCACAACGATTTCTCGTCACGTCCACTCTGATTTTTCTGCTCACCGCGGCGGCCGCCCTGTTGTGTCTCGTCGGCGCAACCGTCTGGCTAAGCCAGCGAGCCCAGACCGACGCTGCGATTGTTGATGACCAGCGTTTGCTCCGCAATCGCGCTGTCGGTGTGCGAGAGGCCCTGCTCGCCGCGGAGTCAAGCCAAAGAGGCTACGTGCTTACGAGCAATGAAATCTACCTGGCGCCGTACGAGAACGCCAAGCTCGTGGCGCAAGAGGAAATTGCGAGGCTGACGAAAGATCTTGCTTCGAGCGGCCGCTTCCAGGCCATGTTGCCGCGGCTGAAGGCTTTGGTCGATCAGAGGATCGGTGATCTCGACAGCACAATGCGGGCCAAAAATGCGGGCACCGTCGCTGAGGCGTCGACAACCATCGCGACCAATCAAGGAAAGGCCTTGATGGATGAGGTTGAAGTCTTTCTTTCCGCCATCGTGATCGAAGCCGAAGATGCCCTGACCGACCGCCTGGGCACTCAGACTACAAATATCCTGGCGCTTCGCGTCGGGACAATTCTGGCGAGCCTCTTGATCCTAGGAGTGGTCATCGGGGTTGTCGTCACCTTCACGCGCTATACCCGCGAGATCGTGCAGGCCCGCGATGAGCTTTCAAGGGCGAATTCCAGCCTCGAATTCAAGGTGGCGGAGCGAACCGACGATCTCGTTCGGGCAAGAGATCGGGCTGAGGTTCTTCTGACGGAGGTCAATCACCGCGTTGCCAACAACCTGTCTTTCGTCAGCGCTCTCATCCGCCTGCAACGCCAGGCGATCCCGGACAAAGCCGCCAAGGACGCCTTGGATGAGACTGGCTCCCGCATCCAGGCCATCGCAGAGATTCACAAGCACCTCTACACGTCCGGGGACGTCACGTCGGTTGCACTGGATACCTACATGACCGCGCTGTTGGCGCAGCTCGAGCAAACACTTGCTTCAGGAGGATTTGGCGCTTCGATCAGACATGAGATCGAACCGGTCCGCGTTTCGACCAATGCTAGTATCAGCTTAGGCATCATCATCACCGAATGGGTCACCAATGCGTTCAAATACGCCTATGGCGGGCAGACTGGCGAAGTTCGGGTGCTCGCGCGTAAGCTCGATGACAAGCTCCTCGTCGCGGTCGAAGATGATGGTATCGGCATGTCGACCGGCGGACCGACGCGAGGCACCGGCGTGGGCTCCAAGATCGTCACGACCATCGCGCGGTCGCTCAAGGCAGAGGTCGATTATGTTAGCCGCAATCCGGGAACGGAAGCCCGTCTCGTGATGTCTGTCGAACCCGCCTAGCGCGGCGGCGCCACCCCAGGACTCGTCGGAGCATTTGCATGACACTCTCGCGCAGGGCGGTTTTAGGGGCGCTGGGGCTGGGTCCCACGTTTCCGTCCATAGGGAGATCGCAAGAGGCACCTCGCGGCATCACCACGCCGAAAAAATTCGGCAACTTCAACCCTGATGCTCCGAGGTGCACGGTCCCGCCTGGGCTCAGTAAGGTCTTGGTGTTCGCGCAGGACAATCAGCGCCAATTTGTCCAAGGCGCGGCGCGCGGGATGGCACTGGCCGCCAAGCAACGGGGTCTCGCATTTGAGATCGCTCTAGCCGACAACGATCCAAACGCTATGGTCGGGCACGTTCGCCGGGCGCTCGCCGATCGTGTCGGTGCACTGATTGCGGCTCCAATCAACGTCGCCACTCTTGCGCCCGTGATCAGGGAGTTCATCGCGCAAGGGGGATATGTCGGATCGATCGTGCCACCTCCGGCGACGACGATTCTCAATGCACCTCAATTGGCGACCGGCAAGGCGCTCGGAGATGCCGCTGCGGCTTACATTCGGACCCGATTGGGCGGCGAAGCTCGGGTCGTCCTTTTGACGCATGATTCGAACCAGTTCCTCGCGCAGCGCTTTGTGGCGATCCGCGCCGCTCTGAAGTCTGTCCCCGGGGCGCGCGTCATCGCTGACATTTCGCCGAAGACCGTCGATAAAGATGGCGGACAGGCGACCATGCGGACAATCTTGCTTGCGCATTCGCGCGTCGATGTCGTTCTTGGAGCCGACACCGTCGTTCTTGGGGCGTTAGCGGCGCTGCGCGAAGCGCGTCTCGCACGTGACGACCAGTTCATCGGCGGCATCGACGGCGAGCCAGAAGCCTTCGCAGAGATGCAAAAAGGCGGGCCTTATAAGGCCAGCGTCAGCTTGGCTTCGCCCATCTTTGGCTATGCTCTAGCTCAACACGCCGCCGATTGGTTAGAGGGAAGATCGGTGCCGCAAGGTCTTGATATCCTGCCGAGCCTGGTCTCCCGGGAAACTCAGAGCCGGTTCGAGCGTGATACCGCCGATCCTGCCGCAGTTTTTTACGACCAAGCTCGCCGCAATGCCTATTTGCGAGCCTATGGCAATAATTGCTATGATGATCGGTCCGATTTCGTCGATTTCGGCTGGTCTTCCGAATTAAAAGAATAGGCCATAAGCCGCGATCGACGTCGTGTGACGGCCACAGGCTCGAATGTCGACCTTTGCTCAACCGCCGCATGCCCGATTTGGCTGATTTTGATCAAATGTCCGAATCAAGGCTTTGTCGGAGAAAGTTGTACATCGTCACCGCCAGGCCCGCGTTCGCATTAACAAGAAAAGGCCAGGTAATCCTGGCGCATTTAAACGCCAACATAGACTGCATCGTGAGAGATATATCGCCGCGCGGCTCTGATCTTCATATCTGCGACCTTGTATAGCGGCACTGACGATCAGCTATCTAGGCAGGCGGCGCGCCGGCTTTGCTCATGCCCGCTGCGGTGATGAGCTGCGATATGGCGGTGATGACCTGTGTCAGCGCGTAGGGTTTCTGGATCATCAGGCTGTTCGGGACGCCTTTTGAGGCCCACTCTCCGGAGCTGTCCCCGCTCATGTAAACTAGGGGCATCTCCGCCACCAGCTCGCGGGCGCGTTGGCCTACATCCCAGCCGCTGGGACCTTGGCCGAGCCGGATATCCGTCAGTACTCCTTTGAACCGGCTCGCGTCTTTTTCGAGCTCATCAAGGGCTTTTTGGCCGGAACTGGTGACGACGCATTCGAATCCTGCGTGGGTGAGAGCATCTTCCAGGTCGAGCGCGATCAGGGTCTCGTCCTCCACGAGTAGCAAAGCTATCGACGTCATGCTTGTCTCAACTCTAGGTAATCGGACGTCCCGGGCGGCTCAGTTCGCAGTCTGCGTGAATACCAGCTAAGCCTTTACGTTGACAACAGGGCACCGGGATGATCGTCAACGCGTCCCAATTATCAAGATCCTGCGCGCTCGCTGCTTCACGGCAGGTTTGGCCGATGACGCTTTGCCACCGGACCTGCCAGTGCTACTTGAACCGCACTAGATGTATCGGCGGCGGGGAAGTTACAGGTGAGGTTATCGCTGGGCCTGCGCACGCTGGCTATCACGGGGGCGACGTTGCTGCCGGTACTAGGCGTGCTCGCCTATTCCGAATACACGCTGCGGGATAGCCGGCAGCGTGAAGTCGAACAGCTTGCCCTGAGCGTGGCGCGGCAGGCCGCTATCGAATTGGACCGACTCGCCGCCGGCGCAGAGGGGGTCCTGCAAGCCATCGCAAAAGCTCCAGTAGTTACCAGCCTGAACGAGGAGCTTTGCACACGGTACCTTGGTGAACTCAAACCAACCCTACCCCACTTCACGGCCATCGGAGTGTTCGATAAGGACGGATACTCGCGTTGCCGATCGGATGGTCTCGTTACCACGACATCTTTTGGTGACCGCAGGTATTTTCAGGACGCGCTCGCTGCCAAAGGCCATATGGTCATCGGCGAATATACGGTCAGTCGTGTTACCGGAAAACCGTCACTTCCGTTCGCCCTTGCTATCATGGCAGGCGATAATGCCGTGGGGGTAGTTGTTTCCGCGATCGACCTCGATTGGCTCGGGGCGAGCTTGCGGGCCCGCAAACTAGCGGACAATGCTTCGCTGACAATAGCCGACCGTAACGGCACCATACTCGCGCGCGAGCCACAGCCGCATCGATTTGTTGGCAACAAAATCCCTGACCAGTTCAAATCCCTACTGACGGCCGATACAGCTGGCACTGTAAACGTTAGGAGTCAGGATGGGACCGATCGCGTCCTAGGCTATGTGCCGGTATCAGAGGCGCCGACAGGCTTGTACGTCAGCGCCGGCATCTCACGGAACGACGCATTCGCGGCGGTCAACACCGCCACGCGCCGCAACCTGCTTATCGGCTTATGCGCGGGTGGGGTCTCGATCCTGCTCGGCTGGCTGCTTGGAAACCGCCTTCTTCGAGGGCCTGTGCTGCGAATTTCTGAAACGATTGCCGGCCGTCGGGCAGGAAATGAAGATCTTCGTACGCAGATGACCGCGGATCAGGGCGACATCGAGGCGCTAGGCGCGGAAATAGATGCCTACATGGACGAGTTAAACCGGGCGCGGGTCGAACGTGAACAGGGCGAGCAACACCGCACTATGCTCACGCACGAGCTCTCTCATCGGGTGAAGAATCTCTTGGCCACGGTCCAGGCAATCGCCAGTCAAACCTTCCGAAGCGGAAGTGACTTCAAGCTTAGCTTGGCGACGTTCAACGAACGACTGACGGCGTTGGGCAATGCCCAGGCACTGCTAGTGCTGGACCGGGCAGACGCAGCCACCGTAATGGAGGCTCTGTCGAGTGCAACCAGCGTTTTCGAGGCGGACCGCGGAGCCCGGTTCAGGCTCAACGGTCCGCCGATCGCTTTGAGTTCGGAGGCGGCGCTCAGTCTCGCCATGGCTACCCATGAGCTATGCACCAATGCCGTGAAGTATGGAGCTTTGAGCGTACCGGACGGCGTTGTCGAGGTGGATTGGGGCCTCTCGGAAGGCATGTTCAGGCTCCGCTGGGTCGAACGTGGGGGGCCGCCTGCAAGTCCGCCAAACCGACAAGGATTCGGCTCGCGGATGATAGAGCGGGTATTGGCGGGAGAGCTGGGCGGCAAGGCTCAGATGCGCTACGGCGCGGAAGGCTTCAGCTGCATTTTCGAGGCACCTGGAGCAGCCTTCACCAGCATTAAAGCTGCCGGCCCCGGCGTAGATGTGGATTAACGCTTATAAGCGCGTGTTTCCAAGGCAACTGCGGTTTTCCTCAATGGCCGCTGGCCGCATCGGTAGGAGGCTTCGCCGGCGTCTGTCCTGGGCCCGCGATTATTTTGAACGCCGTTATTTTTTGCCAAATCGAGGATTTCATTAGTCAACAGGGTTTCATGTCGTGGATTATCTGCGCGGAGGGGGACCGTTCAAAAGGGCTTCGAAGATCCCCGACTGAAACCGCAGTAAGATCTGCACGTCAAACGTTGCCGGCCCCGAATAACGAAACACTTGTTGACCTGCGTCTAGACGATCCATCCGAACTAATAGACTGTCGTCCAATTTTGCGTGGGTTCGACCAAGTTTTGCAGCAGTGAGCTGGGTTCGCGTTGATCAAATCGACGGCCAAACATAGGGTGTGAGCATCGCCAACGCCACCGCGCCGAGTGCTATTTTACCTGCCCCAGCGGTGACGACCGTGGATCGCTTGCCGTCATAGCGGATGAATCCCAAAACGTCCGATAGACCCCACAGAACAAAGCAGACGGCTATCGATGCGAACACAAGCTCGGCGACCGGCATGTTTGCAAGGGTGGCGCCGAGGGCGTCTCGTAGCTTGATCAGCAGCACTGAATTCGACCGTGACGCAGGACGTGATGCTGTAGCTTCTTTGCTGGCAGCGTGGCTGTCACTCGATTGCCACCCCCAACTTCTTCTCGCTCTCGCCCGTTAGTTTAGTGCGGGCGCGTCCCGCAGCCTAGCCGCGCCGGAACGTCCCAGGTGAGTTCACCGGAACAGTCAACGGCACGGTGGGTTGGTCATCGCGAGGGTATCGAGTATATCAAAGCACTGGTTGCCGGCGATCAGCCGATGACGCTCGAAATGATGCGGCTGTTCCGCGAGTTCGTAATCCGCGACTACGTTTATGAGGCTGGACAGCAAGACGTTGTCGCCGCCACGTGATCCGGGAAGGTGCCATGCGGGTCGATATGGCTTGGGATGAGCGCCGTAAAACCGATATTAGGAGACCCCGATCGGGCGTGCGGTTTAGGAAATGGGAATGAGCGGTCCAACCAGTTTTGAAGTAGGCCCGGCTCAAGAAGGCGATATCGGCCGCGGGCGCGTTCGGGTGCATCATAAGAAGCGCTCGGGCGTCAGTCGTCGACCCGGCATCGTTGTTCTAACCGCCGCATCCGGTAAGTCGGTTCTCGTTTCGTACTTGGGCATGAGCTGGATCAAAACTTAATTTTGCTGGACTACGAAGTGCGGACCGAGCTCGGCGTTTCCAAGGGTCAAAAGATTGAGCTGGTGATTGAGCGTGCAGGGCTGGCGGGAAAGCTCCGGTGGTATTTTGGGAATGCCGATCCCGCGATCCACATTCCGGCTTGGATTGCCGTTTGGTCGATGTTCCTCGGAATTGCCGGCATCGCCATCGGCCTTTTCGCTCTTGTTGGGTGATCTTGGTCCCTCGGACCTGCGCGGTTGCCGGGAAGGTTCAGTATGATGACTGATAACCGAGACGACCAGCTATCGGGCGAAACGGTCAAAATGCGTCTTCGAGATGTTCGGATGGGCGCTTGGTAGGGCCATGTCCGCCGCGCCCGACGACAAAGCGGAGCTACTACGGCGGCTGGCCGCCGTAGTACGCACTGTAGCTGCAGAAAACGAAAGCGGGTCAGAGATGGCACGCGCTCTAAACCTGACTGCCAATAAGATTGATGCGGCAGCTAGGCCCGCTGAAAATCCGGGCGCTGCTGAATCAAACTAGCATTTGCCAGGTGGATAGGCAGCTGGCTCCGCTTCGCTGGCCTCGGTCATCGACCCCATTCGAGCCTCGGCGGCCTCGCGCCATCGATGTTCGCAACCCGGCCCCGACAGGGCCAAAACGAAGCCGGACCTAACTTATGACCGGCGGGAAAATCGGGAGCACGTCACTCATAACCAGTAGCTGACGTGTTGTCGGAAGCTACGCCCGTCGTTTCGAACTTAGCAGCAACCATTCTTCCGGTTTGGCGTTTGCCCCGGCACGGAGGGCCGGTCGTGCGCAAAAGTCTATGGATCAGGGATTTGGGGTTGGCTGCCGCTCTCGGTGTTGCGTCGGCTTATGTGGTTTCCCGTTTGGGTCGGACGAGCGGAAGTCCACGAGACGACAAACATGCAGCGAAAACGGCGCATCGCACCCAGCTAGGGTCCGACGCCGAAGCGCCGACCGAAATCCCTGCCAAGGGCTGGTGGGAGATTGCTCGCCGCACCTATCACGAGGTCAATCAAGACCGGGTCCGCGCGGTCGCAGCCGGGGTGACCTTTTACGCCCTTCTGGCGCTGTTTCCGGCACTGACCGCGTTTGTTTCTCTATATGGGCTCGTTGCCGATCTTGGGACCATCACTGATCAGCTCGCATCGATCGAAGGCTTCCTGCCGGCTGGTGCGACGGATTTCCTGCGAGAGCAGATCGGACGTATCGCGGCCGGCGGTGACACAAAGCTCAGCATCGCGCTTCTGATCAGCCTGACATTGGCAGTCTGGAGCGCCAACGCGGGCGTAAAGGCAATCTTCGACGCGCTCAATGTCGCCTATGGCGAGGATGAGAAGCGCGGCTTCATCAAGTTGAACCTGGTGTCGCTCGCGTTCACGCTTGGCATCCTGTTCTTCCTGCTTGGCGCCATCGGCGCAATCGCTGTCATCCCGGTTGTGCTGGATTACCTTTATCTAGGCGGCGCCGCAGAGTGGTTGATTGCAGTCGGGCGCTGGCCCGTTCTGATCGGCATTCTGCTGCTCGGGCTGGCGGTGCTGTATCGTTACGGGCCGAGCCGCGACAAGGCGCAATGGGCGTGGGTCAGCCCTGGAGCACTTTTTGCCGGCGTGGGGTGGCTCGTCGCCTCGATGTTGTTCTCTTGGTACGTCGCGAATTTCGAGGATTACAATAAGACCTACGGCACCGTCGGCGCCGTCATCGGCCTTCTGACGTGGATGTGGTTGTCGGCAACCATCGTTCTTGTCGGCGCGGAGCTGAACTCGGAAGCAGAGCGCCAGACGGATCGCGATACGACAAAAGGCGCTCCCATGCCGGTTGGTATGCGGGGCGCTGATGCTGCGGACCGCAAGGGGTAGGACGGCCTTTGGCAACCGGAGCGACATCTATCGACTTGGGTAACGGCACCCTCGGGAACTACTCCCAAGTGTCTTCGTTATCGGGCAGGACCAGTAATCGAAAGACAGCACATGCCATCGGATAACCCCGCCAAAGAGAGTTTGGAACTGGAGCAGCGCGCGCAACGCCATGCTGCTTTGCACAGGGACCCAGACGCCGAACTCAGCGCAGCTCTAGAGGGCACATTTCCGGCCAGCGACCCTGTGTCCGTTCAAGCCCCTGTGACGGCAGGCAGCAGTTCTCTTGCGGAGTGGGTTGTTGATGAAACTGAGGAGATAGCGGAATCAGCCGGCGAGCGCGTGACGGAACTCCAGCACATGCTGGCAGACGAAATCCGCGCGCGGCCGTTGATAGCTGTCTCCTGGGCTCTGGCCGCGGGCGCTATTCTCGGGTTCTTGGCGTCGCGATAGACCGATTGCTCGCAATATGGGGACCGGATCTTCGTCGCCGTGGCCTGTGCCGTATGCGTTTAGACGATCTACCCGAACTGATCGGCCTAACCCAAGCCTTCACCAGGTCAAAGGGCAGCTCGAGCGAGACTTTCTCGAATTTACGGCCATTGAGCCAAAGGTCTTCAGTATGTCGAACGCATATCCCTTTACTCCGCAGCCCCAGCCGCGTCAGGACGACCGAGACCAAGCTGGCGGCTCGGCAACCTCAACTACCGACAAGCTCATTGATCACGCCGAGGAAACGACCGCTAGCCTTACGCGTGGGGCGAAGGAGGTTGTCACCAGCATCGACGATAAGCGGCGCACCGTTGGCGTCGACACCGACAAGCTAAGCGACCTTATTGCCGACGAGATCAACGACCGGCCCATTCGTGCCCTTGGCATCGCGATGGCGGTCGGCTTTTTCGTCGGTATTGTGGCGGCTCGCTAAGCCATGTTCGCGTCAATCGGGGAAAACATCACAATGAGGATTTCGGATGTCGTGAGGCGCACTGCCACGATTGCCGGTCTCTACGTGTTCGCCGCGCTGATGGTCATCTGCGCGGCGGGCTACGGCCTCAATGCCCTTTACAGCTACCTGATGTCTTCACAGGGTGCGGTCGCGGCCAGCTGGTGGGTTGCAGGAGGCCTCTTGGTTGTCGCAATAATTTGCGGTGGGGTAGCTGTCTACATTGGCAAGAAACCACGTCCGTCCCCGCCCGTCCCGTGGGCGCAGGCGGCATTGGTGTCAGCCCCAATCATCGCCAAGCTTTCAAGATCACGACAGGCCGCCTCACTGGCCGGTTCGGCAGCGAATTGGAATGTTCCGGTCGTAGGAGGCGTAATCGCTCTCAGTTTTGTTATTGGTCACAGAATGATGACGCGCAGGTCCGCAGCAGATTAAGCCGCCATGATGCCGCAACTGCTCCCGTCGGTTCAAACACCGGTGATACCCGCGTCTTTCGCGGGAATTCGCCTCGGGCGTTGATAAATAGTGTCTACTGCCCCGGCGCACGGACCAAGGCGCCAAGGTTATGGCCGATCATAGCCGATCCCAACTCTCTGCGGGCCCATTTGTAGGCGGCGCCCTGCGATAGATAGATGTATCGTCTCGGTTCATGGGGACGCATTCTGGCGACATGCAGTATGGACGGGCTCTTGCTTTTGTTATTTATTAGCCTGCCTTGAGCGCGGGTTTCTCGGCGCACGTCGTGCTCTCGATCGGCTCGCCTTGATCGTTGAGCCACTGCCAACGCTTCAAATCCGGTTGGAAAAGGAATGAAGGCAAGCCCTGGTCGCGCGGGACAAGTTTCAGCTTGTCCATGACGTATTGACGAGCTTGCCCATTCACTTCGACGGTTACATTCCCCGACGGCTCGGCTTGCTCGATGACGATTTGCCCGGCTTCGAATTTACAAGTGTAAACCGGGTGCGGGACGGGGTCCGTCTCAGCGACCAGCGCTAGGCCAAGTGGCAGTAATAGAACCGCGATATGTGAGATCATGTTGCCTCCAAAGGGTAGCAGTCAGTGCGATAAGCCTCGCCTACCTCAAAGGTTCCTCTGAGTGGCCACCCTTTAAATGCGTGTGCATCAAGCAGTCGATTGTCTTCCCTTGGACGAAGGCAAAGCCACCGCAGCAGCGCTAACCCACTCATTATGAACGGTTATTCATGGAACTGGTGCTTTGGTCTGCAGTTTAGATTGCGACTGAGGGGCAACATGCTCACAAAGGGAGAAATACCATGATCAAGAATATCGTTCTTATCGCCGCCCTCGCCATCGTTCCCGCAACTGCATTCTCGCAGTCGAACTCAGGCGCTGCCGGTGGAGCCGCGAGCGGCGCAGCCACGGGTGCTGTTGGCGGAGCGATCGTCGGGGGGCCTGTCGGAGCCGTCGTCGGTGGCGTAGGTGGTGCCGCTGCTGGCGCGATCGTCGGTGGCATCGCAACTGAGAACCGCACCGAGTTCCGCACCTATGTGAAGGAACAGAAGGTCACTTCTGTCCCGTATAAGGAGAAGGTCGTCGTCGGTGCGACCCTGCCTGACACGGTCACCTATCGCGAGGTTCCGGCCAAGTACGGCAAGACCGAATATCGCTACACTGTGGTCAACGACCAGACCGTCCTGGTCGAGCCCAAGACACGCAAGATTGTTCAGATCATCGAATGATCAAATGGAGCCCACCTCGTTCGGGGTGGGCTCCTTTCGGTTGGGGGCACCCTGACGCTGACGCCACTAGCCGTGGTCTCAAGAAGTTGCCCCCATTGTCGGGCTGGATGAGCGTCTCACAGATCTAATCCTGTGCCGGCTTCTGACGACCGGAGCCATTTATCCTTTGGTTACGTCTGAAATTTCCATCGATCCGGACCCGCCCATCACCTGTGATAAAGGACTACGGCACTGTGACCTACAGCACGCGATCCTACGGCTTCAAGATGTCGCCTGCGGCCGCGCCACGTTATGTCGATGCGGTGCCGGGAGCACTAGGAGGTGTTGCGACAGGCGCCTTGATTATCGCCGTTTTTTATATGGGCCGCGAAGTTTTCGTGCCACTGGCCCTCGCCATCCTGTTCAGCTTCGTCCTCGCGCCTCTCGTCAAGCTGCTCCAAAAAATCCGGCTACCTCGATCGGTCGCCGTGATCGCCGTCGTCGCATGCGCGTTCGCGACCGTTGCAGGCCTGACGATGGCGATGGTTGGTCAAGCCACGCAATTGGCAGGCGACTTGCCGATCTATCAAAGTAATATGCGAGAGAAGATCGCCTCGCTGAAGGGCGCAGGCCCAGGGACAGACGTGCTCTCGCGCGCGGTCGACGTCCTCCAAGAGCTCGGCAAGGAGTTCGATAGGCCCGAGAGCCTGCCACAAGCTCGCCTGCCGTCGACGCCTCCCGACAACAAGCCCATCCCTGTCGAAGTCCATCAGCCGCCGCCGGGGGCACTTGCGACCCTGCGAGCATTCTTGACGCCGCTCATACATCCGATCGCCACGACCGGTATCGTGCTGATCTTCGTCGTGTTCATACTTCTCCAGCGTGAGGACCTGCGGAACCGCTTCATCCGGCTGACTGGGACGAGCGATCTTCAAAAGACGACCGCCGCGTTCGACGACGCCGCTAAGCGGCTGAGCCGGCTGTTTCTGACGCAGTTGCTGCTGAACGCCGGCTTCGGGCTGCTCATCGGAACGGGCTTGTGGCTGATCGGCGTTCCCAGTGCGCTCCTGTGGGGGATCCTCGCCGCTATCCTCAGATTTATCCCCTACGTCGGCGCGATTCTGTCGGCGATCTTCCCGATGGTGATCGCCGCCGCCGTCGATCCTGGTTGGACCATGCTCGCCTGGACGGCCTCTCTCTTTCTCATCGCGGAGCCTCTTGCAGGTCACGTCATCGAGCCGCTCGTTACGGGTCGATCAACTGGTCTTTCTCCTGTCGCCATCGTCGTCGCGGCCACATTCTGGACCTGGCTGTGGGGCCCGATCGGGCTGGTCCTTGCTACGCCATTGACGGTCTGCCTCGTGGTGCTCGGGCGACATGTCGAACATCTCGAATTTTTGGACGTACTTTTGGGCGACCGCCCGCCATTGTCGGCTCCCGAGATCTTCTACCAGCGCGTATTAGCTGGAGATCCCGCAGAAACCGCCGACAAGGCCGAGGAGGTCCTGAAGGAACGGTCCTTGTCGGCCTATTACGATGAGGTCGCGTTGGAGGGGCTGCGTCTGGCGGCAGCGGACGTCACGCGCGGCGCCCTCGATATCGAGCGGCAAGTGCAAATCCTGGACACTGTGCGCGAGGTCGTGGACACTTTAGCCGATCACGAGGACCGCGCGCCTACCTCGGGTGAGGTTACCACGGACGCCGAAGCCGGCGCGGCGGTTGCTGAGACCAAGGAGGCGGAAGGCGCCGCGGATCTTCCGATCCTAACGGATGCCCAGATGAAACCCGCCTTCCGTGGTGAAGGCCGTGTAGTGTTGATTGCGGCGCAATCCAGCCTCGATGAAGCGGCGGCGTTGATGTGGTCGCAGATCCTCAGCAAACATGGCTTGGCGACCCGCGTGCTATCGTCCGACGCCCTAACGAGCACGCATCTGTCAGCGCTAGCGCAATCGGATCCCGCCCTCGTTGGACTTTGTTATCTGGGAAGCCAGAGTGGCGCACATATGCGCTATGCGATCAAACGCCTGCGAAGAAGGATGCCATCGACTTCCATCGTCCTAGCCGCATTCGCGGTTGAGCGGAGAGCGCCTGACGAGGCCGATGTTTCGCTCGCAGACCGGATCGAGACCACCATGCGTGGCGCTAGCAAAGCATGCCTGGAGCAGGCGGCCTCCGGTGAGCAGCCGGTGTGGCCCCCACCCCTATCGAGCCACGACGAAGTAGGACAGGGCGGATTGGCAGGAATGCCGCGCTGAGCGTCTCCGAGGCGGTCATCCATACTTCGCCTTCCATTTCTAAAACGTCGCGTCACTTATCCCGTGCTTGCACACACATCCTGGGTCTTCCTCCCAGCCTCGTGCTCCTTCAGCGCCACAATGATCTGATCTTCGCTAAAACGGCTGCGCCGCATGGTCCATATCCTGTGATCCGACCCCCGCAAACTGGACCGTTTGAAGTTGGAGTTTTCCGCGTCAAAATCCTTCGGCTGGAAGGAGCGGAAGACGATGAAGGCATCGAAGTTCTCGGACGCGCAGAAGGCGTTCATCATCAAGCAAGGCAACGATGGCACGCCGGTTGCGGAGATCTGCCGCAGGGCCGGGATCAGCCAGGCGACCTACTTCAACTGGAAGAAGAAGTATGATGGGCTGTTGCCGCCGGAGATGCGGCGGCTGAAGCAACTCGAGGACGTCGCGATAAACCCGGAACGGGTTTACGCTGTAAACACCAAGCTGAGGAAGCTCGTCGCTGACCTCTCGCTCGATCGCGATATGCTTCAGGATGTCATCCGCCGAAAGCTTTAAGGCCTGATCGCAAGCGCAAGCTCGTCAGCGTGATCAGCACGGAATGGGCGGTCTCGATCCGGCGCGCCTGTCGCGCCTTGGAGTTCGACCGGTCCACCTTCCACTACCGATCCCGCAAGACCGATCAGGCCGGCTTCGCTGCCCGCATCAAGGCGATCTGCGAGACGCGTGTCCGGTACGGATACCGACGCGTGCACGTCCTGCTGCGCCGCGAGCGCTGGGACAATTCAGCTTGGCGTTCTCGTCCTCAAGTTGCTTCAGACGCTTGGCTTCGGACACGTCCATCCCTCCGAACTTCGCTTTCCAGTTGTAGAGGGTCGCCTCGGAGACACCGTGCTTGCGCGCCAGATCGGCGGTCTTCGCCCCGGCCTCATGCTCGCGCAAAACCGCGATGATCTGCTCTTCCGTAACCGTGCTCGCTTCATCTGTCCGTCCTTGAGAAAGGCCGGACTCTAAATCGCCGTGGAGGAAAAACGCAGTGGCAGGTCAGATACGCGGATCGGCACCGACGCCCTGAAGTTACCAGCGACATTCGGGTGGTTCAGCCATTGAACCCACAGGAGCGCTGCTTTCCTTCTAGTAAAGGTGGCAAGAATATTAAATGAGGATAGTCGAGCGGGATACTCGGTGGCGGTGAGCGCTATGCGGAAGTCGGGCTGAATTGGCTTCGAAACGGCACCCCGTTCTGTCCCAAATCCAGTTTTTGAAGGTCAGCCAGAAGGCGTCGATTCCCTCACTGTTGCAGCATCGAAGGCGTCAGCAGCGAACTTCGAAGTGCGGGAGCCGTAATTGTTGCCAGGCGTCTTCCGAGCATCGCGAGAGCGAGCAGGCGACATTCCATCGAGTTCCGCTCACGCACGTCGCGCGGCGAGATGCCCAAAACGCAAGATGCCGTTGCGACATGGGTGTGTCATCTTTGTTCAAATATGATCTCCAGTCCCCTCCGGGCCTAAGTGCTTATGTCCCTCTGCGACCAGGGCTGCATTGATCGCAATCAGGCCAAACAGGATGAGAAAGAAAACGGGGATCAGCCGGAAGCTGCTCATCAGACCGAAGTAGATCAGCCCGCTTGCGATGAGGCTGGCCCCGCCAAGGAAGAGAGTCACATAGCGACTGTTGATCATACTGAAATCTCCTAACGGCACAGGCCAGCTTAATGTAACGCCCGGCGAAAAATGTCGGCCCTAGTGCAAATGAGAAGTTCGTTGCCTCAGCGTGCGTCCAACTCGGTTTGCAGCCAAAAGAACCACTTGGCTCAGCCTAGGAAGTGCTGATACGCCCCTCGGGAGTATAACGGTCAACCGCATCAGGGAGCTGACGAGATAGCCTCGCCAATAGCTCATCACGCGAGAGGCCTGTCTGGCGGATCAAGGTGTCGATGACATCGGGGCCGATCGCCTTTTCCAGATCATTAGGGGCAACTTCCTGATTTGAACCATGTTGCACCCATGAATCGGCCGTTGAGCCTTGTCCGGCTTGTTTGAACCGATCCATAAGCTCGCCCAAACCGCCCGACAGCAGACCGCCGACCCCTCCAGCGCCTGCTAAGCCTCCAAGGCCGCCCAGTATACCGCCGGCCTCCCGTGGCATATCCGAGTTGGGCTGCTGGCCTGGGTTACGCTGGCTGTTCTGTAACCACTCCGAAATCTTGTCTCGGTTCTGAAATCCAGCAACCGCCAGAAGTCCGAGAAGCGCCGTCATTGATGGAAAGCCATTGCTACTCATAGTCGTTCTCCTATCCTTGCGGGCTATACGGCGCTTTTGCGATTGGAGAGGAACGACCAGGCAAAGAGCACTATGACTGCTCCTATTACAGCTCCAAGGAGACCGGCTCCCTCTCCTGGATTGTACCAACCCAGAGCCTGTCCCAAGAAAGTAGCGACGAAGGCACCGACAATCCCGAGTATGGTCGTCAATACAAAGCCTGATGGCTCGTTGGATCCGGGCATGAGAAGTTTTGCTACAATGCCGGCTACGAAACCAATCACGATGGTCCAAAGTATGCCCATATCATGCCCCTGCGTTCGATCTGCCCGAAGCGACGATTCGCCTCACGCTTGCAGTCAGAAAGTTCGCACAAGGGCCTTTGTTCCGACTCGTTGGGCGTCGAGAGCGTTTTGCTCGCTGACAGACGAATGAAAAAACTTCAAACCAAAGACGCCACTGCGACAGGTCGATCGGCGCAGATGATTTGCAATGCGGGAGATACGCACCAGGTCTGCACGCAAAGAAAACGGCCCCACCTGGGGCCGTTGACGCAATCGAGCGACGGGATCGGCGGTCACATGCTACCAAACCCCTTTTTGATCTGAGTGACCGCGAGGCTTTGCGCCTCGGCTGCCTTGGCGACCACGGCATCCATGCCGAAGAACTCATGCGTGACGCCGGTATAGAGCTTATGGGTAGTCTCGACGCCGGCTTCCTTCAGCTTCGCCACGATTAGGTCCCCATCCGACTTCAGCGGGTCGATCTCGGCGTTGATCACCGTCGTCGGCGGCAGGCCCTTCAGGTTAGCTAAGATGAGGTTGAGGCGCGGGTCTTTCGTGTCGGCCTCGCTCTTGATGATATGCTTCACAAACCAGGCCATCATCGGCGTGTTGAGCGGCTTGGCATTGGCCTGTTCTTTCTTGGAGGGCGTATCCAGGCTTGTTGTCGCGACGGGATAAACCGCGACGATGGCAACCGGCTTGGTCAGATTCTGGTCGCGGGCGGCGATAGCGGTGTTGATCGCCAGGTTGCCACCGGCGCTTTCGCCAACCAATGCAATCTTGTTGGCATCGTAACCCCAGCTCTGGGCGTTCTTCAGGATGTACTTGTAGGCCTTGATCGCCTCGTCATGTGCGGCCGGGAACTTGTTCTCCGGACCCATTGGGTAATCGACAGAGACCACGGCCGCACCTGTCTTCTTCGCCAGTGCGGACGGCGTCGAGTCATAGACTTCAAGATTGGCGATGACCCAGCCGCCGCCACGGAAGTAAACGACGATAGGCAGGTTGGATTCCTTCGTCGCGTTCTCGGGCACGTACCAGCGCAGCTTTAGACTGCCCATGTCAGCAAAACTGCTGTTAGAAAGCTTGAGACCTTCGTGCGGCTTTACGCCGAGCTTCTTGTCTATAGCGATTTTGATAACGGCATTGGTGGGCGTCGGCTGCTTGCGCGCCTCGGTCGGCTCCAAGGTCTCGATCGGCTTACCGCCAAGGCCGGCAAGTACTGCAAGAACCTCCGCCATGTCGGCGTCGGGCTTGGACGCAGTGGGCATCGTCGCCGAAGCGGGGGCCGCTGCCGTTTGCGCGAAGGTCGGTGTCATGGCACTGGTCGCCAGGAGCACAGCCAATGATACGGTTTTGAGGGTGTTCATAACGTTCCTTGGGGTTACATGGCTAGTCGACCCAACCCCTCGTGATGGCGCCTGTTCCCCGGCCGCCGCAGGGAAGGTCGAAAGATTGAGCGTGCACGACCAAAACGACCGACTTGATTGGAGCAGCGCGGAGCGCTGACGGCCAGTGGGCCGAGGACGCGCGACGCTTCAGAGGTCGGATCGTCATACCTTCAAGAATAAAATCAGCTGTCGAAATAAGCGCCAACCGCGCCGTCGGGTTGCTCGGCCCAAGCCTCGCTGGTCCTGATTTTTCTCACCGCATCGGCAATCTCCGCGCCATTTTTTGTGAGTTTTTGTCAGGTCTGTCCGGGGACATATCCTGAACATCCCTACGCGGCGCAGGTGCAGGCGAGGAACACACATATCCTCGCCTCCATAAGGATAAGGCGGGGCGGTTGGCGCCCGCGCGCGCCTGCGCATACTGGTCTCGAAAGGAAGGCCGAAAGCCGTTATCGTCTATCTGGGCGGCTATGAAATTCCGGCACACGCTCTTCCTATGGCTCCTGCGGTTAAGGCGCATAGCCTTTGCGACTAGAGGATCTGCCACGACGGAACGAGGTTCTCGATGTGTTTATCATGACACTCCAAGGCTGCGGGCGCGGCGTTCGAGAGTATCTGTTTCAGAGGCTTTATCCTCGGGCGCGCACTCGGCAATCTCTGGACATTGTAGAAAACCCACAACGATCCCCTCCAACTCGACCACGCGCTCCCGCAGAGCATTAATTTCAGTAAGCAACGCATCTCCTGTAGGATTACTCATGTTATCTCCTAAATTGTTTACCCACTCTGCTCGGATCTTCCTAAAGTAGTCATGTGCCGTAGCTAAATGCAAATCCTCAGCGAGCCAATCTTACGCCGCCGAGAGCGTCGGGGAACTGGCGTCTTCCTTCATCCGCATTGCCTTTACCGCGTCCTTTTCCAACTCGGTTGCCCCGCCAGGCGACCATTTTTGGGGATCAAGCATGGTTATCCTCCCATATTTTCGGCTGACGCAATTCTATGAGCGCCTGTCGAACAACTCGCCAACGCGGTCTTTGTGCCGGATACCGCGATAGCCACGACGCGGTAGCAGGGCCAAGTGTCAGAGCCATTTTTTCCATCGGAAGAAGAGATAAGGAAGGATCGCGAAGACGACCATCATGGCAAGCGCCATGGGGTATCCCAGCCGCCAATCCAATTCTGGCATATGCTTGAAATTCATCCCGTAACTCGAAGCAACCAACGTCGGCGGCATCATGACGACCGAAACGACGGAAAAGAGTTTGATGATCTTATTTTGCTCCAGGCCGACCAAACCTAATGTGGCGTTGAGCATGAACTGAAGTTTTGTTGATAGCGAGGTCGCGTGTTCCTCGATGGCTTGGACATCTCGAATGATCGTCCGCCATTCTGGCGTAAACCCGCCTGAAATCTTTTTGGGGCGAACAAAATTCGCGGACAAGAAGAGCAGCACGCGTTCGATTGAGACCATGCTCTCGCTGACATTCGAGATGAGGTGTTCGTACTGTCCGATTTTGCGGATGACGCCCTGATAGGCTCCGTTCTGCTCCACTGACGCCGCTTTTTCGCTGAATACGCTGCGAGCCGACACATCGATCTGATCCCCCACGCCGCGAAGAACCTCTGTCGCCCGATCGAGAATGGCCTCGATCAGCCCCTCCAAAACGGCGGCAGGTGCACTCCCGCTTCCGCCGGGCTTGGCAACGCGGTTGAGAAAAATTCCGAACGCGCCGGGCTCGTCGTAACGAACAGTGACCAAGCTTTTCTCCGTCAGGATGAAGGTCACATCTGCGAGCTTCGGGACAATTGTGTCTGACCGGCATATGACCCGCGCTGTCATGTAGTGAGCGCCGTTCTCGGTGTAGATAATTTCCGAGGGCTCCAGGTCGTGCATCTCTTCACGCGTCGGAATCGAAATTCCGAGATGTTTCTCAACCAGCTTATCCTCATCCGGGATCGGATTGAACAGGTCGATCCAAACGGAATGTTGTTCGAGGATCGGATCGGTACCCGCGAGAGTGTTTGAAACGAGGTGATCTGCCGTTTCTGGGCAGATACGGTAGGCCGAGATCATAGCCGCCTCCAGGTCTCTTCGCCGTTTCGCCGCGCCTATTTACGAGCGATCCGATGCCGAAGCCGAGCCCATTTGTCAGCGCCCCACAAGGTAAAGCGCGCGACAGGCTTTTGCAGGAAGGGGATATCAGCGGCGAGGAGCAGTAGCCCGAGGGGCAGCATCCAGATGCCAAGCCCCGGCAGAATCGAAAACACGCCGCCGAGCACGAGCAGCCCACCCGCGGGTATACGGAGCCAGCGCGATGCTGGGTGCCGAAGCCAACGCAGCCCAGCGCCGACCCAGAGCGGCACCTCCTGCTCAAATCGCCTGAACGCCTGCCGTAGGGCCTGCCTGCCTTCGGGCATAGGCTACTCCGTTCAATGTGAAGTTAGCGCAGCGACGATCTCGGGCGACCGAGACTGTCGCGGGCAATTTTTTCAATAGCGGTAATAACGGAAGTCACGAGCGCGCCGCCCATAGGCCCGAGCGTGCGGCGGGGGACCGCCGTAGTATCGACCGGACCCATAGCCCCGATTCCAGTGCCGCGAGCCCTTCCAACCCTTGTGGTCTTTGAACTTGTGGCCATCCTTCTTGATCTGCTCGACGTGGTCGAGCATCTCGATGGCTGTCAGACCCGCCACCGGGGTGGCCTGGGAAGTCGATGGCGTGATCGATCCCAGGCCCAGCATGGCCACCGCAACAAGAGCGAACTTTCGCATTGGTATCTCCGCGTGAACAGTCGCCGTTTGGATTGATGACCGGGCGGGTTAGGTCTGTCCCAAATCCAACCCGCTGTACCGACGGCTGTATTAGTCGCAGATGCGCATCCGGCGCTCGACAACCTCGCCGTAGCGATTGACCCGACGCTTTACGACCATGCGGCAATCGTCATCGTCGTCGAAGACGGGACCTCGGAAGCCGCGTCGTTCCCCGGCAAAGCGGTAGCCACGGGGCTCGTGATAGCGCGGACCATCATAACCCGGCCGGTCGATTCCAAACTGGAATTGGACCTGCGCTTGAGCGGGACCGCTGAACACGGCGGTAGCCGCAACGGCAGCGGCGATCAGGAAAGGCCGTAACATGGCGTTGTCTCCTTGGTTGATCAGGTAACCGACCGAAAGGAGCCACCCCGTCCAGGGCGGGCTCTATTTGATCATTCGATGATCTGAACGATCTTGCGGGTCTTGGGCTCGACCAGGACCGTCTGGTCATTGATCACGGTGTAGCGATATTCGGTCTTGCCATACTTGGCCGGGACTTCGCGATAGGTCACCGTGTCGGGCAACGTCGCGCCAACGACGACCTTCTCGCGGTACGCTACCGAAGGCACCTTCTGTTCCTCCACGTAGGTGCGGAACTCGGTGCGGTTCTCGGTTGCGATGCCACCGACGATCGCGCCAGCAGCGGCACCACCAACGCCACCCACTACGGCTCCGACAGGACCACCCACGATGGCACCGCCGACAGCACCAGTGGCCGCGCCGCTGGCTGCGCCACCGGCAGCGCCAGAGTTGGACTGCGCGAAGGCAGAAGCGGGGACGAGAGCGAGGGCGGCGATAAGTGCGATGTTCTTGATCATGGTCTTCTCCCTTTCGAGGACATGTTGCCCCTCAGTCGCAAACTAAACTGCGGTCCAAAGCGTCAGTTCCATGAATAGCCGTTCATAATGAGGGGGTTAGCGTGATCTGGCGACATTATGGGGGGACGCGGGCTTGGCGCTTTAACGCTACTTACGCGCCAGATGCCGATTCCAGGAACCTTGTTGCGGTTACGACGTATCGATCCCACTGGGCATGTTTGGAGGCCGCTATGAACCCGAGACTGGCAGCGCTGCTCATACCGATCACGATTTTTCTGGCAACCCACTCCGAAGCCACGAGCCTAACCTTCAATTGCAAATTCGATGATGGTGTTGTGGTGATTAATCATAGTGAGACTACGGGACGGGCTACCGTTCAAATCGAAGGCAAGGAGCGGCATTACATCGTCGACAACCAGAAGCTCGTTGCGACCCAGAGCGGGATGCCGACCTACTATTTTCAGTCAGAGCTGAAGCGCTGGAAACGGCTAAACGACCGCGGCGAAACCGTTGAAACAACAGTTTGCAAGGCTAGCGATTCATCCACCGCCGCCAGATCCGTAAGTTCGCTTCACAACTAAGCAGTCTGCAGTCCCTCTAGCGCGGTGCGAGCCGGGATAAAAAAGGAACGCGGGATCGGCGCTCCGTCGCTCTGGCGTGATTTACGAAGCGCTAAGGATAACAGGCGCAATTTTAGCTATTGGATGCAACTAACGCACGCTGGCGCTAGTTTATTTGGCTCACAGCCGAAAGCGCCGTAAAATGCCAAAGCCTGTCGTACTGATCGTGGAAGATGAGCCCATACTGCGTATGGATGCGGCCGGTTTCATCGAGGAGGCAGGCATTGAGGTCATCGAGGCGACCAGCGCCGACGATGCAATTGGTATCTTGGAGACTCATCCCGAGATAAATGTCGTCTTTACCGACATCGAAATGCCCGGGAGCATCAACGGATTGAAACTTGCATTCGCTGTCCGCAACCGCTGGCCATGGGTAACTTTGATTATCGCCTCGGGGCGCATTCGGCCTCAACCGTCCGAGATGCCGAGCGAGGTCACTTTCCTCCGCAAACCGTATTCCGAGGCATTGGTCATGGCAGCTGTCAGGCGCGCCGCTTAGTTAGCCAATCTGGCCGCCTAGAGTCTGAGCGTGACAATCAGGCCGCCTGGGGACCCCTCGTAGTCGAATGAGCCTCCGAGCTGGCCGGCAACGCTTCAACAAAACAAAAGAAGGAAGAGTGGCACGCTAGCCGCCGATCTCGGCATTCATATGTCGGTTAGATGAGCAGGTCCATATGACAGAGGTGTGGCCGGGAACGAGGCAATTAGTCAGACGGCTGGTCGCGCGACTTTGTACCTTCAATTTCTTGCTTCGAGCCCCAGCCCTGTTCGGATGGTGGATCACGCCGGGTTACGCGTCGCAACACGAGCGTAAAAACCGTCAGCAGTATGGGGATCGCTACGACAATCCATAGACCAGGCGGGTTCACTCGCTACTCCTGCTCTTTTCTGATGTCGGCATTGATATGCAATTGCGCGGTGTCTCCCGGAACTTGATGACAGCTTTGGCTGCGAGCATGTCGGTCTCGCCCATCTTCCACAGACCGACGATGATTGAGCCCAGATACTCACGATCTTTAGCTTGAGCCAACGGATCAACGGATAGCTCGATCGCGGTCCATGCCTCATCGAATGCGGTTTTAAGCGCTGACAACACGTCCGGCTCGGCTAAGAGGTTTTGGAAAGGCATATAAGACCTGTGAGCACTACATTCATTGGATTCATTCTAATGAAGCATGCATCAGCAGCGGCGCGGGGCGCAAGTGTCGCTTGAACCCAAATTTACCGGGGGCACGAGTCCGCGGGTATTCAGTAGGATCCAAATGTCGGGAGCGAAACGAAACTCAGGCCAAGACTCGGAGCTGTGATTTCTCAATCGCCACATCGACCCGGTTCAAAATACCAGGGTGGGTTTCAATATCAAATTTCCGAGCAATATAGAACCCTGACTGGATCAGGCTCGGAATGTCGCTGTCGTTGATTATCTTCGATCTCCCATGACGACTGCGAGAGAAATCATAGTACCGCAGCTCTTCCTTCGAGATATTGAAGAGTCTGCTGTTAAACAGGACTGTGTGCGCGAAGGACTCATCAGGCACGAGCGTCCGCTGGTAATATGCTACGATATCTGGATTACTCTCGACAAATTGGAGCAGATATTCCGCGCAAGCTCTCCGGATTGTCATCCAAAAGCTGCCGCCGATCAAATGGAGACCATGATCGAATGGTGTTTGCGGGGCGCGACGCCCCAGCATGAGACCATAGCTTGTCGTCAACCTAAAGTTATGAGATGAATTAATTACGTCTTTTGTAAGCTTGAGTAGGATTTGCCCTAGCCTTCCTATATCGGGCGTCAATGCTTGTTACTGGAAATAATATCGATCGCGGCTTTCCTTGAGCGGCCAACTCATTATCCCAGAGGTCGCTTCGTCGAGGTCATCAGCACGGAAATGATAATAATAGCCGTCCTTATGTGAGGATGACAGCTTAAATTCCAAATCGGCGAGCGGACGAACAAGATAATCTTGGCCACTCATCATGACCAACCAGTCGTATTCAATCTCATTCTCATAGAGCCAACGTAAGCTTTTTAAAAATCCGTCGACCAATCCGAAACTTCCCCGGCCGCCCACTGCCGAAAATGCTTTCGTTACGCCTCTCAGCTGCGAAAGCAGGCCGACTTCTTCGGAAGTGCCGTCATGGCTGATGACGACGACATGATTTTGGGATGATCCCTGTAGGCGCTGGACTAGATGCTCGATTTGAACCAGGCACTTATGCGATTGAATGACGAAGGCGATCCGCATCATAGACTTTCTGCACTTCGATTTCTGCGTCGGCCACTCAGGTGCCCAAATATCCGCTTCGAACGCTACCGGCCCTTTAAATTAAATCGGTGCAGTTTTGAGCGCTTAGCCCGACCGAGCCTGCAGCCGACGGCCAGCCATCAGCATACCCGCAGTTAAAGCACGAGCGACCAAAGCAGCCAGCCGATCCCACCAAGCCAGGTTACCGTGGCGACGCCTATGGCGCTTAAAAGTGCCGTTTTCTACAAAGCGAGAGTCGTGGTTCGTATGCGACGCGTCTGGGCTGCCAACAACCCGTACAACAGTCTGCACATCGAACGTATTTAACATTCCTGGCTCCATTCCGGAGCTTCAACGTCAAAGTTCGATCTTGGTTGCACCAAACTCCAAGCATTTTTTAATTAAACTAATTCCAACCACTCGCACGCACCCATCCGCGCCGCGCAACTGGTATCGTCGCTCGCCGTCCACGGCCGAGAGGGGCAATTCGCCCAGGACGTCATAATAGCTGCCGCCAGAACGGTCGTTAACGCCGAACGGGAGCACCACTGAGTCACCAACTGTCAACGCTGATTGTGCGGGCGTAGCCATACTGACTGCTCCGTTGAACATGCCCATGGGCATGTTCGAAAACAGGTTTGACGGGCCTTGGTTCCCGCATGTTTTCAAGTATCGAAAGAGTGCGGAATGCGGTCGTTACCGGCCAGTGCATCGCCTTGTCCCCGCATTGCGCGCCACTGGAAGTTGTTCCTCGCAACTTGCAGCAATCGACTTGGTATCCGGCGCGGGAACATGTGACCTCCGCTCATGTTTGTTCCGCAAACACGATGGAGCTGCAGATGACCGCCTATGCATTAAAGCGGACGCCCGTCGCATTTTGGGCTCGGCTTTTCGCCAAGTGGCATAGACCGGCGGCAATTTGGTCGCCCGTTATGTCGTCATCAGGACCCAATGAACTAGACGCGCCGTATGGGAGTGACGACCGTGAGGCTTTCGGGCGTAAGAGCAGGTCAGACCCTGGTCCACGACCAGTGCGTAGCCGTTGAATGTCCAGACCGGCCGAGGAGGTCGCCATCCCGATGCTCCCGATTGAAGACGAACTAAACGCGCACCGGGTTCAAGAGCGCATTTTTGATCTGGCCGGGTGCGACGAAGGTAGCTCGGAGGAAGCCGAATTATTTGCGTTGGTCGAGTCGTTAGAAATCTGGAAGACGAAGTGCCTGCCGCAGCCTTCGGAGGACACGTTCACGCCCATATCTGGAACGGTCCTTCCAGAAGAAATGCCGCAAGCCAACGAGCTCAAACCGATCACCACGCTGGATGAGTATGCAGACGCGACACGGCGCATCGCCGAGCTCGCCAGCAGTTCGGGTGGCGCCAAAGCGGAGGAAGAACTGAAAGGCCTCGTCGCTGTGGTGGAAAAATGGGTCGACTTCGATGATAAGGGCACGCCCCGTTGAGGACTAACGCGATGCACTTAATGGCGTCGGCCTTGCCCGTCAGATCTCCAATTGAAGGGCTCTCCCCGGCAGCATGATCAGGATGGAGTGCAGGGCGGCGGAATGAGGTCTCCGAAGGCAACAACGATTAGATGATGATGGAGTCGCTCTCGCAGCCTAAACCGAATTTTCCGCGCCTGTGGCGGGCGCAAGCGGGGAGGCTGAGATGGCTGATGATCCGATAGGGTCTGCGCTAGGGAACTGGTTAGATGGCAATCCAGGCTTTCATCAAGGGCAAGAACTACGACACCCGATTTGATTTCGCAGGTGCCGGGCGTCCCGCACGGTTGACGCTTATTTTGAAAGTCAGGCTCGTTCCACTTGATCCAACGTCCGGTTGGGCGAAGGTGAGCCGCGCCGCGCAGCTACCGGGTGCAGCTCTGCGCCCCCTACCTCCCCGAGAACTCGCAGCTGTGGCTCATAATCGCAAGCATGGCAAAGTGATGGACGCCAATGGCTCCATGGTCGATTGCCAGACATGGTTGCTCAGCGAGTGGAGCGAGTTTCGTCGGCGCTTCAAGCATACGGTTGAGAACGCTTGGGGCAACCAGATGCTGTTTCTCCCCTCAGAAGGGCATTCGGCCGATAGCAAACTTAGCGATGCGGACTTCAAACGGCTTGTTGGCAACCCAAAGATGCCTGCTCACGTTCAGGGGGCGCTAGAGATCGATCTGGTGGAGACCGCTGAGGCGGCTCAAGCGGTGATCGAGGTGATCAATCTCAAGCGAGCTGGCACGCGTTTTCGCGATCAAATGACGCGCATCTCGAACGAAAGCGTGCAGTTCACACATCGGGAATTCAAGTTCGGAAAGTCACGAAGCGTCGACGGCAAGACCGGTCAGATCACTGCTGCGCACGAGGTGGGGCACTGGCTTCGCGGCCCCACACAGCGGGTATTTGAGCACATCGATAGACAAGCGATGCTTAAGAAGGGGAAAGCAGACGCCAGCGTGCCGAAGAAAGTCCTAGACCGGATGCAATATGGCGAAACGCTAGGTCGATACTATTCACTGATGGGAGGAGGAAGCGTTGTCGGAGACCACGAGGCCGGCCCCTGGATGGAGCGGCTAGCCAAGCATACACACCTGACCGGCGGATGGGTCTTCGTTCACAAGCAGCATTTTCACTGGAGCGTCGGGGACATCTCGCCGAGGCAGAAGCGCTTGCTGGGCAGTTGATCACGTTACCGTTCACGCTGACTGAGCTCTGGCCTGCTGCCGGTTTCGTGGACACCGAGATTGGGTGTTTCATGAAGGCCCACGGTCTGCTCCTGCAGCGCCATGCCGGCGGCGTCGAGGCGCGTCGTCACGATGGCCACATCGCAGTCGATCAATCCAACCTTGCGCTGGTGCTCGGACGGCTTCGAACTCGGCTGCGACAACGGCGAGAAGGTCCGTGTCGCCTTCGAAGCATCAGGTGGACATGCTCGCACGCGTTTCTCCCGCTCGACCGACGGTTTCACCCGTCGCCTTCGACGAACAGGCGGCGCACCGGCACATCAAGCGCCGCCGCGAGGCGATCGAGAGCATCGCCGGCGAGGCGCCCGAGGAGGCCTGATCCCATGTCCCGCCGCGATTACGGTGCTGCTGCTCTGCCTGCAGCTCAAGGAGATCACGCTCGGCGCGGCGCTGGTGTTCTGCTTCTCGATCGGGCTCGCCATCACGCTGGTCAAAGTCGGCGCCGCCGCCACCATCAGCATGCGCCATGCGTCGAGCCGGTTCACCTGGCTTTCCACGCTCGCCCGGCGCGCGCCTTATTCTCCGGCGGACTGATCATCGCGGTCAGGCTCTACGTCGCCATCCATGGCTGGCTCGCGCTTCCCCGCGCTGCCGGCCTCTGAGGGAGCAGCCCATGCTCGCCGTTCTCGCCATCCGCACCTATGCCCGGCTTTTCCTCGCGCAGGTCATCGCTTTGCTGGGCACGGGGCTGCTGACGGTCGCGCTCGGGCTACTCCCCTTCAACCTCGCCGGCTACAAGGCCGGTACGGTGCTTGGCACGGCGCTCGCGATCAAGATGATCGCCTACGTCACCGTCGCGCCCGTCGTCGGCGCCTTCGCGGCTCAGTTGCCGCGCAAGGCCTTTCTGATCGCGATTGGATATGGTCCGGGCGGTGATCGTGTGATTCAGCACCTAAGCGTGACCCCACATCAAAATATCAACTAAGTCATTCAATTTATGAGGTTATTTTATTTGGGAAAGGGGTAACGCGCGACGCCGGGCGTGACCCTTTTGCGAACGCAAATTCGCCATTGAAGTCAGTGAGTTAAAGGCAGAACTCGCGGGGTCAATGTTCGGCGCCTCCTCACAATTGTGGGCCTCCCGTCGTGCGCTTTCGCAGCCCCGGAGCGGCAAGCTCTCAGCCACACTCACTCAGCACAGGGAGATATTGCGCTATGGGGGATGCAATTGACGCGAGTTTCTGGTCATCGTATTGGTATGACCAGAAAAAGAAGATGTGAGCTTGGGATGGACGTTCAAGCTGTCGAGGGAACGAAGGGGTTCGCGAAGGTTTTCACCTTCCTGCGCGAACGCCTTTTGGATGGCACCCTAAAGCCAGGCGACCGGGTGATCGCCGAACGTGAGCTCGCGACGCAGCTCGGCGTCAGCCGTCCGATTGTGCGCGAGGCGCTGCGCGCGCTTCACATGCTAGGCATCGTCGAGATCCGGGATCGCATCGGCACTGTCGTCAAGCGACCCGACATCTCCATGCTGAAGGACTTCTTCGCACTGGCGCTGGCGCAACAGGCCGATCTCATCGACGACGTCATGGAAGCTCGCATCGCGATCGAATGCCAAGCGGTTCGCCTGGCCTGCGAGCGCGCCATGATCGCTGATTTCGAGCGACTGCAGCGGTCGCTGGTGCGGATCGGCGCGACGATGGACGAAGCCGATGCCGGCAGCGTCGCAGATTTCGACTTTCACCGCGCCATCGTTTTGGCTTCTCGATCGGAGACGCTCTGCGTCCTGCACGACTCGATGGCGGCGCTGCTCACACGCTCGCACCGCAGCCGGCGCGAGCTGGTGCAGATGTTCGGATCGATGAAGAGTTATCTCATCGACGACCACAAGCGGGTCTTCGATGCCATTGTGGCCCGCGATCCCGATCGCGCCGAGAGCACACTGCGGCGGCATTTCGCTATCGGCGACGAATACAGGCGCCGCGCGGCGCTCGGGGACGGAGACAGGATCGAGGCCAACGCCAGCTAGGATACGTGCTCGGAGGCGCGTCACGCGAGCCGGCATCCGCTTCGCGCAACGACTTTCAAGCGTTAAAAAGAGAAAAGACCATGGGACGAGATGACAAGGGACGCGTCGGCTTCATCGGGCTCGGCACGATGGGGCGCCAGATGGCGCGCAATCTGATCGAGGCGGGATACGCCGTCACGGCGTTCGACGTCGTCGGCAGCGCTGTCGATGCGGCTGTGGCCGCAGGCGCGACCGCAGCGACGAACCCAGCTGAGGCAGCCGAGGGCGCCGACATCGCCATCACCATGCTGCCCGACACGCCGCAGGTCGAAGAGGTCATCTATGGCGAGCAGGGGCTGCTGGCATTTCCGCCCGCCGGGCGGCTCATCGTCGACATGAGCACGATCTCGCCAGTCGCGGTCCGCCGCATCCATGCCGACCTCAAGGCGGCAGGCACCGATTTCGTCGACGCGCCGGTGTCCGGCGGGCCGCTTGGTGCCAAGAACGCGGCGCTCTCTATCATGGCCGGCGGGGAGCCGGAGGCCTTCGCTCGCGCCGAACCCTATTTCAGGGCCATGGGGACGACGATCACCCATGTCGGCGCGGCAGGGGCCGGTCAGGCGGTCAAGCTCTGCAACCAGTTGATCTGCGGCATCAACATCCAGGCAATCTGCGAGGCGATGGCGCTCGGGCGCGCCTCCGGCGTCGATCTCGAGCAGTTGCGCAACGTCCTGCTCGGCGGCTCGGCTGCATCCTGGATGCTGGACAAGCTGGGGCCCGCCATGATCGCGGGCGACGTCGGCGCCGGTTTCCGGATCGATCTAATGCTGAAGGATCTTCGGCTCGTGCAGGAGCAGGCCCAGGCCTTGTCCGTGCCCTTGCCGGGGACGGCGCTGGTAACCAGCCAGTACATCGAGGCGCGTGCCCATGGCGAGGGGGCGAATGGCAACCAGGCGCTGTTTCGCGTCTATGACCGCATGACGAACCGGGCCTGACGGCGGAGCCGCTGAGATGGGCCTCAATCTTGACTTCTCCGTCGTCATCGAGCGCTGGCCGCTGTTCCGCGACGGCGCGATCATGACGCTGCAGCTGGCCTTTCTGGCGATCGTGTCGGGTGGGGTCATCGGCACGCTTTGCGCGGTCGGCCGCAACAGCCGCAGCCGCCTCATTACCAGCCTTTGTACCGTCTATGTCGAGGCGATCCGCAACACGCCGCTGCTGGTGCAGATCTTCCTGGTCTATTTCGGCCTCGCCAGCGTCGGTTTTAAATTCTCGGCCTTCTCGGTCGCAGCCACCGCGCTCGCCATCAATGTCGGAGCCTATACGGCGGAGATCATGCGTGCGGGGTTCGAATCGATCCCGACGGGACAGATCGAGGCAGCGGAGGGCCTGGCCCTGTCGCGCTTCCAGATCTACTGGCACGTCATCCTGCTGCCGGCTGCCGAGAAGGTCTATCCGGCGCTGACGAGCCAGTTCGTGCTGCTGATGCTGGCCTCCTCCGTCACCTCCCAGATCTCGGCCGAGGAGCTGACGGCGGTGGCCAACTACGTGCAGTCGGACACCTACCGAGCTTTCGAAACCTACATCCTGGTCGCGCTCGTCTATGTCGTGCTGTCGCTTGTGTTGAGGGCCTGCTTCTGGGCGCTGGGCCTTGCCCTGTTCCCGCGGCGCCGGCGCCTCGGCACGGCTTTGTGAGGCGGCGATGGGTGGATCTCTCAATGCCAATCACCTGCTGTTTCTCGGCCATGGCGCGCTGTGGACGATCGGGCTGTCCGCCATGGCGCTGATCGGCGGCGGGCTGCTGGGCTTCCTGATCGCGCTCGCTCGCGTCTCGCCGAGCCGCGCGATCCGGCTCGCCAGCGGGGCCTATGTCCAACTCATCCAGGGCATGCCGCTCCTGGTGATCATGTTCCTCGGCTATTTCGGCCTTGCCGCGCTGGGCTTCTCGATCTCGGCCCTGATGGCGGCAGGCGCCTCGCTGACGATCTATGTCGGCGCCTATTTCGGCGAGATCTGGCGCGGCTGCATCCAGTCCGTCCCCAAACCGCAATGGGAGGCGGCGGAGGGCCTGGGCCTCAGCCGGACCCAGAGGATGCTCAAGGTCATCCTGCCGCAGGCCATGCGCATCGCGACGCCGCCGACCGTCGGCTTCATGGTGCAGATCATCAAGAACACCTCGCTGGCCTCGGTGGTGGGCTTCGTCGAACTCGCCCGTTCCGGCCAGATCATCAACAACTCGCTGTTCGAGCCCTTCCTGATCTACGCGATCATCGCGGTAATCTATTTCGCCCTCTGTTTCCCGATCTCGCTCCTCAGCCGTCGCCTCGAGCGCCGTATGGGCGATGGTCGCACGAAACTCATACCGGCTTGACGAGGCAGATGACGCCATGACGCAGGATCGCCCAGTGGTCTCCCTGAAGGACGTTCACAAGAGCTTCGGCTCCCTGAAAGTGCTGAACGGCGTCGAATTTTCGGTCGAGCGCGGCGACGTGCTTGTCCTGATCGGTCGCTCCGGCTCGGGCAAGAGCACCGCTCTGCGCTGCATCGACCGGTTCGAGACGATCGACCGCGGCGAGATCGAGGTCTGCGGGCACCGGGTCGATGCGCCCGATGTCGATCTGCGCGCGCTGCGGCAGGACGTCGGCATCGTCTTCCAGAGCTACAATCTGTTCCCCCATCTCACCATTGAGCAGAACATCACGCTGGCACCGGTCTCGGTGAAGCGGATAGCGAAGGCCGAGGCCCGCGAACGCGCCGCGGCGGTCCTGGCGCAGGTCGGGCTCGCGGAGAAGCTTCATTCCTATCCCGAGCAGCTTTCCGGCGGCCAGCAGCAGCGAGCGGCGATCGCCCGTTCGCTGGCCATGCAGCCCAAGGTGATGCTGTTCGACGAGGTGACCTCGGCGCTCGATCCGGAACTGACCGGTGAAGTGCTCCGGGTCATCGAGGCCCTCGCTGCGGACGGCATGACCATGGTGATGGTCACGCACGAGATGGGATTTGCCAAAGGCATCGCCGACAAGGTGGTGTTCATGCATGCCGGCCGGGTTCACGAGACGGGAACAGCCTCGATCCTTGCCGCACCGGCGACGCCGGAACTCGCCCAGTTCGTCGGAACGGGCTTCTAGACCAACAAAAACACGGGAGATCCAAGGATGACACGCAATACGCTCACCACCACGCTGGTCGCAGCAGGTCTGGCCATGCTGTCCTGTCAGGCAGCCAGGGCCGACCTGCTCGACGACATCATGAAGGCCAAGAAGATCCGAATCGCGACCGATCTCGCGATCCCGCCCTCGGGCATGATCGATGGCGCGATGAAGCCAACCGGCTCGGATGTCGAGACGGCCGAACTGCTCGCCAAGGATTGGGGCCTCCAGCTCGAATTCGTGCAGACAACCGGCGCGACCCGCATCCCCAACGTGCAGACCAACAAGGCCGACATCATCATCTCGACGCTGTCGGTGACGCCCGAGCGCGCCAAGGTGGTCGATTTTTCGAAGCCATATGCCGCGCTGCAATCCGTCGTCGGCTGCCTGAAATCGGAACAGGTCAAGAGCTGGGAGGATCTCAAGGGCAAGACGATCGGCGTCTCCCGCGGCACCACCCAGGACACGACGCTCACCAACATGAAGGAGCGCGACCTCAAGCTCTCCCGCTACGACGACGACGCGACGATGGTCACGGCGGCGATCTCTGGCCAGGCTGATTGCGTCGCGACATCGGCGACGATCGTCAGCCAGATCGGCGTTAAGGCCCCCGCCCGCGTCTTCGAGCCGAAGGTCCCGATCACCAATTTCGATCTCGCCATCGGCATCAAGAAGGGCGAGCCGAAACTGCTCGAGAAGCTCGACGCCTGGGTTCAGGAGAACCTCAAGAACGGCAAGCTCAACGCGATCTACAAGAAATTCCACGGCACCGAGCTGCCGGAGAACATGCGGAGCTGACCCCACGACCTGCCGGCGGCGCGTCCTCATGCCCGCCGGCACCCTCCCCGGAAAAAAGGATAGTGCAATGCGCCTTGTCATCGGTTCGGACCACGCCGGCTGGTCCCTAAAGAAACATGTCATCGAGCATATCAAGACGCTCGGGCACCAGGTCGTCGATATCGGCTCCTTTGACGACAAGCCGGTCGACTTCCCCGACATTGCGCGCGAGGTCGCGCGCAAGGTGACCTCGGGCGAGGTCGAGCGCGGCATCATGGTCTGCGGCACCGGCGTCGGCGCCTCGATCGCTGCCAACAAGATGAAGGGCATCCGCGCCGCCGTCTGCCACGACGTCCATTCGGCCCATCAGAGCGTGGAGCATGACGACGTGAACGTCATGTGCGTCGGCGCGCAGATCATCGGCCCGTGGCTGGCGAGCGACCTGATCGCCTCGTTCCTAGCGGCCGAATTCTCGACGGATGTCGATATGCGCCGCCGCGTCGAGAAACTGCACGCAATGGACGCCGAGGGCTGAAGGAAGCGGGACGCGACATAAGGCTCCACCCGGCGAAATCCGCTTGGTGATCTTCGCTCATCCGCTGCCGGCTAATCGATCCCATAAACAAGCGCCTTGCTGTCGGGAGCATTCCTGAGGCGACGCGGCACGGATGTCGTCGAATGGGCCTACGGGTTACTTGCAGCCTGTCCAATCATGGCGTGCGCGCCACCCGCGTATATCCAGCGGGCCTGGGCACGCTCTGGGGCCGCTGTCGCGGCACCTCGGCAGCGTGCAGCGGGTGCATGCGCCCAGCGAGATAGCTAAGTGCCTGACTGGTGGAGTCGACCTGGTCGTCGTGGCGTCCATTGGGGAACGCGAGCAGTTCGTTGAGCCAGGCGGCGAGCCAAGGCGCCTCTTCGGGCACGTGAACCTGGCCGGATTCAAAACGGGCCGACTGCATGATGAAGCGTGTCTGCTTGTCGTACCTCGGCTTGATCAGGATGGGACGGCATTCTCGCAACCGCCGCAGATCCTGCGAGATTGCGCGGCCGATATCGGTGTCTTCTATCACGGTCTGATCGGCTTTCCAGGCTTTCGACAGGCGAACGATTTCTCGCTTGAGGTCGGGCACTTCGAGACGCTCGCGCACGAGATCGAGCAGGTAGAAGTCGAGCCCCTTTGCACCCCAGACGGTGCCGACGGAGTAGTCCGCCGTGTCCGACAGCGTCGAGGCGGTATCCCAGCTGGCCACGGTGAAGTCGAAGGATTTGGGTGGTTGGGTGTAGGTGCGCAGCCACTGCCGCTTGACGATGTTTCCTTCGGGCGGGATCGGGGCCTGCTGATACTGCGCTGAGAAGGTGAGTGACCCCTGCGACCGCCGCATCTGCTCCAGCACGGTCGAAGGTTCGCGCGCCGCGTGGAGGACCTCGCCGGCGGGCCTGGCATAGACGTGCCCCGACCCGTCGCTGAGCTGGTAGGTCTTGGCTTCCGTCGCGATCGCGGGGATCGAGACAACCTCCCAGTCGTCCCGGCCAACGACATGGCCCGTGAGGTCGTCTTCATGCAGACGCTGCATGATGATGACGATCGCACCGGTGCGCTTGTCGTTGAGCCGGGTCTGGAGCGTGTTGTCGAAGGCCTCGTTGACCCGCCGCCGCTCCTTTTCCGACATCGCATCGGTCGCCTTGATCGGGTCATCGATGATCATGATGTCCGCCCCACGACCCAGGATCGAGCCGTTGATACCAGAAGCGAGGCGATAGCCCTGCTGTGTCGTGATCAGTTCCAAGTTGGGCGGGCGCTTCGCAGCCAGCCGCATTTTCGGATACGTCTTCTTGTACCAGGGGCTGCAAAGCACCGTGCGCGTGTCGATCGAGAGTTTGCGCGCGAGGTCCTCGGCGTAGGACACGCAGATGATGCGTTTGGTGGGATCCTGACCCATCAGCCAGGCCGGGAAGCCGACCGACACGGTGATCGACTTCATCGACCGCGGCGGGACATTGATGATCAGACGGTGCAGGTCGCCACGCGCGACCCGCATCAGCTGCCAGCACAGGTGCTCGATGTGCCAGTTGTGCAGGTAGGGTGTGCCCGGTTCGAGCGTCTCAATCACCTTCCGGCTGAAGATGGTCAGGTCCTGACGCAGGAACGCCCGCAACTGAGTGGCGCGATCAGTCATGATCGTGCCCTTCATCCTGCTGGGCGTGATCACGAGACTGGCCCATCCGCGCAAAACCATGCTCCAGCAGGACCAGGTCGTTCTCCGGCAGTTCCTCGACCTGCTCGACGTCGGCGTCAACGTATCCCTTGTAGCGCTCAAACAGACGCTCGATAGCGCGCCAGTCTCCCCGCAAACCCTCCTGGATGTAGCAGTGCATGAGAGCCTCTAACGTCGGCGCTGTCCGCTTTCTGCCGTGCTGAGTGATTTCCATGGAGGCCTCGAGTGCCTCGCAAAACATGGTCTTGAGATTGAGGCTGCCCTTCTTGCGGCCACCGGGATTGCCGGACTGCCCCTTCGTGAACCGGGAGGCCTTGGGCGGCTTGCCGCGACCGACCTCATAGTCGGTCGCGGCAGTCGTCTTCAGGATCTTGGAGATCTTCGGGATTTTCAGGATTTTGGAGGTCTTGGGGGCCTTGGGGATCGTGCGGGTCATGGCATGTCACCTCACGCAACCTGCCGCGAGCGGTGGCGCACCGTGAAGGCGGGCGGGGCGTCCGTCCTCGTCGGGGGCGCGACCTGCCGGCGCCTGAGATCGGCCATCTCGGCGAAGCTCAAGCCGGTGGTGGCGTGGCGGGCGCAGCCGCCCGACCAAACCTCCCAGCGGCGCACAGCGACATCGACATAGCCCCGATCGAGCTCGATGACGTGCGCCCACCGTCCGATCTTGGCGCAGGCGATGATCGTCGTGCCCGAGCCCGAGAAGCTGTCGAGAACGATGTCGTTGCGGTGGGTGACGTCGCGAACCGCGTCCGCGATCATCGCGACGTTCTTGGGCGTCGGATGGAGTTTGAGCTCCTTGCGCAGGCTCGGCGCTCCCGGATAGTCCCAGACATTCGTGCGGTTCCGACCGAAGCGACCGAGCTGGACATTGTTGACGCCCGACTGCCGCGGGTCCTTGAACACGAAGACGAGTTCGTGCTGCGAGCGGTAGAACGAGCCCATCGCGCCCGCCCCCTTGTTCCAGACGCAAAGGTTCTTCAACTCTAGGCCAGCCCCCTCCCCGGCTGCGAGCATCTCGGCCATGTGGCGCCAGTCCATGAAGCAGTACTGATACCCGCCCGGCACCAGGAAGGCCGTGCTCGCGGTCAGGAAGGCGATCAGGAACGGCAGGAAGTTTGCCCCGAGTTCGCCCGAGCCCATCACGAACTCGCGGTGCTTGCCGGACTTGGCGACGTTCCCCGAGATCGCGACGTCGTAGGGGGCGTCCTGGATGGCCATCGCGGCGCGCTTGTCACCGAGCAGCGCCTCATAGACCGCCGGGTCACGCGCATCGCCGCAGATCAAACGGTGCTCATCGAGCAGCCAGATATCGCCGAGCTGGCTGACCGGGTTCTTGGGCACCTCAGCCGGCATGGCCTCATCCGCCGCGTCTTCGCCACCCACCAAAGCGACCTGGACCAGCTGATCGATCTCGGGCATGCCAAAGCCGGTGACAACGAGATCCAGATCCAGCTCCAAGGTGTGCTGGATCTCGATCAGTTCGCCGAACTCCAGACCGAGCTGCTTCTTGTCCCACTTCGATTTCTCAGCCAGCCGGCCCAGCGCGATGCGCAAGAGGCGCTTCTGCGCGTCATCGAGGTGGCTGATCCGCACCACCGGCAACGTCTTGTAGTTCAGCGCGCGAGCCGCCTTGTACAGCCCGCTGCCGCCGATGATCTCGCCGTCGGCATCGATCACGAGCGGCTGAACCACGCCGAGCGTCTTCATCGAGCTCTTCAGCTCGTCGATGTAGGCGGGCGAGTGGTCACGCAAGGCGCGCTTGTAGAGTTTGAGGCTCCCGATCGGGACGTGCTCGATCGCGAGGTTCATATCGTGGAAGATCGCCTCGACCGTCTTAGCCGCCTCGGCGGCCTTCATCGAGTCCTGACGCGGCGCAGACGCGCAGCGGGCTTTCTTCGTCGAGATGCGGGGTTTACGACGGGGGTTGTCACTCATAACGCTGGTCCTTCAGAGCAAGGGTCAGCCCACGCACCGAGGAAATCCCGGCGACGTTCACCGCGATACGCGGTGGTTCGGCCCGATTGGGCCGAGGGCTGTCTTTCGAATGCTCCCGAAGGAATCTGCCGTTAGACGGGATGACAGATAGGGAATGCGTGAGAGACGCGCAAGTACCTGATAATAAATGACAAAAGGAGAGTACTTTCCTTGTTTCGGGCGAGTCAGGTCAGCAGGTCCTGCTTCCAACCACGTTTTCCCTGCAGACTTCCCTCAGAGCAGTGAAGCTGGACGCCAGCCGCCATGGCGAATTGGCCCAGACCGGTTGCCCGGTGACTGCGTCGTCAGCCACGCATCATGCCTGAACCAGAGATTTGGACGCCTGAGCAATTCCTGCGACGGTGTCGTGGGTCAGCGGGCGGGGTCGGTCTGCGCGCCGATCAGGCTGGCGGATCCGCCAAATCTGGCCGATTCTCCCGGCCCGGTCTGGGCCCCCCTCTTTTGAAAGTCCGCTGGGATTGGGCGCAGACCGGTTCGCAGCAGCTATCCACCAGACCGGTTCGACTTCGTCGCGGGAGACAAAAAAAGCCCGCCGGCGAGCGGCGGGCTGATCGGATGTTGCGACTGGCTGTCAGTGCACGAGGATGCGGTGGGTCGCCCAGTCATGCGGAGGAAACCACCAGGCACGATCACGACCTCATGGCTGACGCCGTCGTGCTCGCGCACCAGCACCGATCCGGTCTTGATGCGCCGCCGGGTCACGTGGCCCCGTGCAAGCCTGGCCAAGTGACGTGCCAATTCGTCATCGAGCTTGCCGAACTGCTGCTCCTGCAGGCGGTGGGCGACCAGCCGTCCGATCAGATCGCGTGACAGGCAGGCGGGAGCCGCTCTCCGATAAAGCCGGCGAAAGCGTGCCCGCAGCTCATCGAAGCTGAGCGTCATCAGGCCAGCCACCTCGTCGACCAGGTTCCGGACGACGGGCTTGGGACCACGCTTGCGCGACACCGTGCTCATCGTACCTGCTCGTCGTGATCTTGTAGATGGACCGTTTGGCGCCATCGGCATCGACGACCTTCTCCATGGCGATCGGATATCCGCGCTTGCGCAGGCCCGTCAGGGCCGCCCGCGTCGTGTGGGGCTGCCAGTCTGTCACTGCGACCAGCTTGGCCAAGGTCACGCCCCCATCAGCCTGAAGCAGGCCCAGCACGATGCCGAGCTTGCTATAGCGCCGGGGCGGTGCGGGCAGGCGGGCCACCTCGGCAGAGGCGACGTCGGCAGGCGTACCCGCAGCCTCGTCCGTCTGTTCAACGGCGACCGGCTCAGGAGCGATCGTCTGGGCTACGGGTGGTGCGCTAATGGTCTTTCGGGTTCGGCGAAACATGGCGGTCTCCTGGCGGTCGCGACAGGGTCATCCCCGTAACCACCGCGACCCCGCCTCGGCGCTAAGCCGGCAGGGTTACCTCAGAAGACCAGCGCGTGATCTCCGCGCCGCCAGCGACACCAATGCGTGCCGTGCCCGTGAAGTCCAGTCGATTGTAGAGGGGGCTGAGAAGCTGCCAGCGAGCGATCGATGCACACCTCGATCCAGCGACGTGGAGCTTCCGGAGTTGGCCCATTGCGATCATTGAGAGCTTCCGGTTTCGGGCGATGCATTTCGGAATTAGCCGAAACGTCGCTTGGCCTATACCGACTAGTGACAGATGTTCAGCGTGTCACCTCCTGTCAGGCAGCGCGGCATCGGCTTCGATCTCAACGCGATAGCCGTCGCCAATCAGTCGCGATACTTCAAGCATGGTGTTGGCTGGGCGGATTTCGCCGAAATAGCGACCATGGACGCGCGAGACGTCTTCCCATTCATCGGCATTGGTGAGGTAGATCCTCGTACGGACCACGTCCTCGAGGCGGCCGCCGAGCGCCTGGATGCTGGCGGCGATCTTATCGAGGATATAGGCCGTCTGCGCGGCGGCATCGCCCGGCGCGACGACCATGCCGCTGCCATGGGTCGCCGTGGTGCCGCTAACCGTGATCTGGTTGCCGACGCGCATGGCGCGACTGTATCCCGCGAGAGGCTCCCAGATGCTGCCGGTGTCGACGCGCCCGGCATCCGGGCGGCCGGGAACCGGCGCGGCGGCGTAGATCTTCGGAAACCCGTCGAGATGATGGCTGAGATCGCCCGACGCGGTCAGGAAGGGCGGCTTTCGGTATTCGTCGCCGCAATCGCCGGGCGGATGGCTGGTCGTGGCAAAGGCGGTGTTCAGCCGCTCGTGATCCTCCTCGTCCAGCGCGAAGTCGAAGAGCTTGAGATTGTCGGCGCGATGCTCGCGCTCGCCCAGCCGCGCACCGACGATCACCGCCGCCACGGTCGGCTGCTCCAGCACCCAGCGGGTCGCGACATTGGCGATCGAGACGCCGTGCTTGCGCGCGATCGCGCCCGCGGCGCCAAGGATCGCCTGCAGCGCCGGCCAGCCGCCGATCTCATCGACGAAGCGCTTGTATTTGGACTTGGACCAGTCGGCGATGTCGGCGGAGGTGGGCTCGGGCTTGTCAAGCCAGCGCTCGGTCAGGAAGCCGCCGCCGAGCGTGCCATAGGCTAGCAGCTTCACCCCGTAGCGCTCGCAGACCGCAGCGAGATTGCCGGCGGCGCGCCGATCGAGGAGCGAGAACGAGACCTGGTTCGAGACGATCGGCAGGCCGTGGCTGAGCAGCAGGCGCAGATGGTCGGCGTTGAAGTTCGTCAGCCCGATATGCCAGAACAGCCCTTCCTCGCGCAGCTGCGCCATCTCGATCAGCGCGTCGAGATAGCCGGGATGCTCGTACATCCACCAGTGGAACTGCATTAGGTCGATGCGGTCGGTCCGCATGCGTTCGCGTGAGTTTCGGATGCCCTCGCGCACGATCTCGGCCGTCATCGGACCAGGCGCTGGGCACCATTTGGTGAAGGCGCGCGGCCGCGGTCCCGGTAGGGAGCCGTCCGCGACCCGCTCGTAGAGTCGGCCGGTGAGGATCTCGGCGGTGCCGTAATGATCGGCCATGTCGAAGGTGTCGAAGCCGGCGGCGGCATAGGCGGCCAGCGCCTCGGCGCCGCGATCCGGATCGATCGGCCCGCTTTCGCGCTCGATGTCGGCCACCTGCCAGAGGCCCATCACGATCCTCGAGATCTCGAGATCGGGGGCGAGGAGAATGCGGTCCGGTACGGTCGGCATGAACGGTCTCTGATGCTCGCGCCCCTGATGATGCTGGAAGATCGGCGGGGCCTGACGATCTACCGTGTCTCACGCCGGGCCGGCGGCCCGCTTCTGCCTGCCGCGTCCGCTCATGCCAGCGCCTCGGCATGATGGCATGCGGCCTCGCGGGCGTCGCCGAGCGAGCGCAGTTCCGGTCGCTCGCTGCGGCAGATGTTGGTCGCCGCCGGGCAGCGCGGATGGAAGCTGCAGCCCGCCGGCGGGTTGGCCGGGTTCGGCACCTCGCCCCGCATGGGCTCGTGTCGCTTGCCAATGGCGCCGGCCGAAGGCGAGGCGGCGATCAGCTGGCGCGTATAGGGATGGGCAGGCGCCGAAAAGAGCTGCTCGCGCGTGGTGTTCTCGACGATCCGGCCGAGATACATCACCGCCACCCGGTCGGCCATGTGGTCGACCACCGCCAGGTTGTGGCTGATGAAGAGATAGGTCAGCCCATGCTCGTCCTGCAGGTCGCGCATCAGGTTGAGGATCTGCGCCTGGATCGAGACGTCGAGCGCCGAGGTCGGCTCGTCGCAGATCACGAAGGCGGGCTTGCTCGCCAGGGCGCGGGCGATGGCGATGCGCTGGCGCTGGCCGCCCGAGAATTCGTGCGGGAACTTCTCCGCATCGGCCGGCGAGAGCCCGACCTCGCGCAGCAGCTGGCCAACGCGCTCGCGCCGTTCCGCCCGCGAGCCAGCGATCCCGAGCGCGACCAGCGGATCGGCGATGGTCCGGCCGACCCGGAGCCGCGGATTAAGGCTGCCGTACGGGTCCTGGAAGATCATCTGCACCTCGCGGCGCAAGCCCGCGCGGCCTTTGGCGACCTCACGCATGTCGGTGTCGCGATAGCGCGCTGCGCCCGAACTCGGCGCCAGCAACCCGGCGATGCAGCGCGCCGCGGTCGACTTGCCGCAGCCGGATTCGCCGACCAGCGCCAGCGTTGCGCCCTTCGGTATCGCGAAGGAGACATCGTCCACCGCCTTCAAGATGCGGCGCGGCGTGCCGGCGAGCTTGCGCGTCAGCCACGAAGGCGAGACGTCGAAATGGCGCGACAGCCGCTCCGCGACCATCAGCTGGGAGGCCGTCATGCCGCCAGCACCCGCGCATCCGTGCGGATGCAGGCGGCTCGATGCGGCCCGTCCGCGTCGAAGGCCGGAACCGCCTGGTTGCACGCCTCGATCACCGTCGGGCAGCGCGGCGCGAAGGCGCAGCCTGGCGGCAGCGCGTCCGGGCGCGGCATGGCGCCGATGATCTGGCGCAGCCGCGGCAGCCGCCGCCCGAGTTCGGGAATAGAATCCATCAGGCCCTGGGTGTATGGGTGGCGCGGGCGGTCGATCACCTCTGCGACCGGCCCGATCTCGACGATGCGCCCGGCATAGAGTACCGCAACCCGGTCCGCCAGGGCCGCGATCACGCCCATATCGTGGGTGATCAGCATGACCGCCGTGCCGCGCCGGGCGCAGAGATCGCGCAGCAATTCAATGACCTGGCCCTGGATCGAGACGTCGAGCGCGGTCGTCGGCTCGTCGGCGATGATCAGGTTCGGCCGGCCGGCCAGCGCCAGAGCGATGACGACGCGCTGGCGCATCCCGCCCGAGAACTCGTGCGGATAGCTGTCGAGCCGCCCGTGCGGGTCCGGAATGCCAACCTGCGCGAGCAGCGAGATGGCCTCTGCGCGGGCAGCCTGGCCTGTCAGGCCGAGATGCTCGCCGATGGTCTCGACGAGCTGGCTGCCGATCGTGAAGACCGGGTTCAGCGCTGTCAGCGGATCTTGGAAGATCGCGCCGATCTCGCGACCGCGCAGCTTGCGCATCGCCTCGCCCTGAAGCCCGTCGATGCGCCGCCCGCGATAGTGGATCTCGCCGCCGGTGATCGCCAGCGGCGAGGCGACGAGCCCGGTCAGCGCTGTGCCGATCATTGACTTGCCGGCGCCGGATTCGCCCACAACCCCGAGAATCTCGCCAGGCTCCATGTCGAAGCTGACGCCGCGCACGAGCTGGACCGGAGCCGCCGAATTCAAGGTGACGACGAGGTCGCGGACGCTGACGAGGGGGATTGGATCGGCGGAGAATGCCGGGGACGCCTCGGGCGCCTGCGCGATCTCGCTCACCGCCGTGCCATCGCTGTCACGATCGATCGGCAGTGGCGCATCAGGCATCGACTCCCGGCAGTTTCGCAACCCATTGCGGCCCCGCACAATAGCTCATGTTTCAAACGTTGCACCGATGATCGAACTGGGCAAAAAAGGAGTCAATCTTGAAAAATCAAGAAGAGGGGCCTCGGCATGAAGCGCTTTCTCCGCATCGCGACCGCCTGCTGTTTGCTGGCGATGACGGTCGCCGCCGCGACCGCGAACACGCTGCGCTATGGCGGCACTACGCCGCCGCTGACGATGGACCCGCACGCGACGAACGACTTCGTTACAGCCTCGCTAGTCCGACAGGTCTATGACAGTCTCGTCGGCCTTTCCAACGCGATGGAACCGGAGCCGGGCATCGCCATGGCCTGGGAGCCGGCGGGCGAGACCATCTGGCGTTTCACCATCCGGCCGGGCGTGACCTTCCATGACGGCGCGCTGTTAACGGCGCAGGACGTCGCCTTCTCGATCATGCGGCAGAAGGAGGCCCCGCTCTACCGGGCGCTCTATGGCGGCATCAAGGAGGCGAAGGTGGTCTCCGACACCAGCGTAGAGGTTGTCTCGCAGCAGCCGGACCCGATCCTGCCGCGCAAAATGGTGCGCCTCTTCGTGATGTCGGCCAAATGGGCCAGGGAGAACAATGTCGAGAAGGTACCGGATCTCGGCGCCGTCGGCACCGAGGCCCATACGTTGCGCCATGCCAATGGCACGGGGCCGATGCGGTTGGTGTCGCATGAGCCCGGCACCCGCACGACTTTCGAGAAGAGCCCTAAATTCTGGGGGAGCTTCCCGGGTAATCTTGAGCGCGCCATTTACACGCCGATCGCGTCGGCGCCGACGCGCGTCTCGGCGCTGCTCTCCAAGGAACTCGACCTCATCACCGACCTCCCGCTGCAGGATGTCGAGCGGGTGCGCTCGACGCCGGACTTTCTGGTCGCCGAGGCGCCGCAGCAGCTCGTGATGCAGCTAGAAATGGACGGCACCCGCGACGTCGCCCTCGACACCTTCGACAAGGCTGGTCAGCCCCTGAAGAGCAACCCGTTCAAGGATTTGCGCGTGCGCCAAGCCTTCGCCCAGGCGGTTGATGCCAGGCTGATCGTCGACCGCATCATGCGCGGCCATGCGGTGGTGGTCGGCACCGCCTCGGCGGCGGGCTTCGGCGGCTACCAGAAGGATCTCGACATCCGCTGGCCGACCGACGCCGCCAAGGCCAAGGCGCTGCTCGCCGAGGCCGGTTATCCCGAAGGCTTCGTGACCCAGCTCAACTGCCCTCTGGCGCGCTATGTCAACACCGAGGAAATCTGCCGCGCTACCGCCAGCATGCTCGCCCGGATCGGCGTCGAGGCCCGAGTCAAAGGCATGCCTTGGCCGGAATTCGCCCGGATGCTGGTCAACGGCCCGAGCTCGTCTTTTCACCTCATCGGCGCCGCCGGCAATTCCGGCGACACCCAGGACACCTTCGTGTCGCTGATGGCGACGCGCAACAAGGAGAAGGGTACCGGTGGCACCAACTGGGCGCTGTGGAGCAATGCCGAGTTCGACACCGTCACGGACGAGTTGGTGCGGACCTTCGACCCGGCCAAGCGCACCGAGCTTTACCGGCGCGGCCTGACCATCGGCAAGGAGCAGGTCCACGCGGTCTATCTGCACCAGGCGATGCTGACCTGGGGCATGCGCAAGAGCGTGGCCGTGGCTCCCCGCGCCGATTCCGCCGTGATGCTCAAGGACGTCGTGGTCAAGCCGTGACGCGCGAGAGGCCTTCGACCGCGGCCCTCCCGACCGGAGCGCTTTCGCGATGATCGCCTTCGTGCTAAGCCGGCTGGGCCACGGGCTGCTCGTGCTGTTCGTGGTCAGCGTGCTCGCCTTCCTGCTCGGCAATGTCGTCGGCGACCCCGTCGCCAGCATCCTTGGGCTTGAGTCGGCTGAATCCGACCGCGCCGCGCTGCGCGAGCGGTTGCGCCTCGATGACCCGCTGGTCCTGCGGTACGTCTATTATCTCGGCGACCTGCTCGGCGGCCGCTTCGGCAATTCCTACGGCGCGCAGCGTCCCATCGCCGACCTGCTCGCCGAGCGCATCCCGGCGACCGTCGAGCTGGCGCTGACGGCGCTGCTGCTCTCGCTCACGCTTGGCGTGCTGCTCGGCGTGCTCGCGGCGGCCTATCCGCAGAACCTGCTGGTGCGCGTCGTCATGACCTCATCGGTCATCGGCGTGTCGGTGCCGACGTTCATCACCGGCATCCTGCTGATCGTCTGCTTCTCGCTGCTGCTTGGCTGGCTGCCATCCTTCGGGCGCGGCGACGTCGTGCAGCTCGGCTTCTGGAGCACGGGGCTGCTGACCGCGTCGGGGCTGAAATCCCTGATCATGCCAGCGGTCAGCCTTGCGCTCGGCCAGGTAGCGCTCGTTGCCAGGCTCACCCGCGCCGAGATGATGGGCGTGTTGCGCACCGATTATATCCGCTTCGCCCGCGCCCGCGGCCTGCCGGAGCGGAGCGTGCATTTCTCGCATGCGCTGCGCAACACGCTGATCCCGATCATCACGGTCAGCGGCATCCAGCTCGGCTATCTCGTCGCCTTCGCGGTGGTGATCGAGCAGGTCTTCCAGTGGCCCGGCATGGGGCTGCTATTCCTGCAGGCCCTGGCCCAGACCGACGTGCCGCTGATCTCGGCCTTCCTGATCGTGACGGGCCTGTTCTTCGTCAGCATCAACCTGGTCGTCGACCTCCTCTATGCCGCCGCCGACCCGCGGCTCAGGATCAAGTCGGTGGCGGAGCGGGCGGGCTGATGAGCGAGATCGTCACCGTGCCCACGGCATCCGTCCCGCCGCGCGGCCCCGGGCTTCTTGCGCGGCTCATGGCCTCGCCGGTCGCCACGCTGGCGGCGCTGGTACTGCTTCTGATCGTGCTCGCCTCATTGTTCGCCCCCTGGCTTGCCCGGAGCAACCCCTACGACCTCGCGGCGCTCGACCTGCTCGACAGCCAGCTGCCGCCGGCCTTCATGCCGGGAGGCGACTCGCGCTTCCTGCTCGGCACCGACAGCCAGGGCGCCGATCTCGCCTCGCTGATCCTTTACGGCGTGCGGATCTCGCTGCTCGTAGGCCTGCTCGCCGTCACCATCTCGGCTAGCGTCGGCACGCTGGCCGGCCTTGTCAGCGGCTATTTCGGCGGCTGGGTCGACAGCATCGTCATGCGCATCGCTGATATCCAGTTCACCTTTCCCGCCATGCTGCTGGCGCTGCTGATCGGCGGCGTCAGCCAGTCGCTGCTGCCGGGTGACAGGCGCGCGGCACTGGCTCTGCCGATCGTCGTTCTCGCGCTCGGCATCTCGCACTGGCCCCATTTCGCCCGCCTCGTGCGCGGCGCCGTGCTGACAGAGCGCCAGAAGGACTATGTCGCCGCCTGCCGGCTGGGCGGGCGCGGCCATGTCTCGATCATGCTGCGCCAGATCCTGCCCAATGTGCTCAACTCGGTCTTCGTGCTCGCGACCCTCGACATCGCCTTCGCGATCATGGCCGAGGCAACGCTGTCCTTCCTTAGCTTCGGCCTGCCGCCAACGCAGCCCTCGCTCGGCACTCTGATCCGCACCGGATACGGCTTCCTCTTCTCGGGCGAATGGCATCTCGTCATCTTCCCGGCACTGACGCTGGTCCTGCTGCTGGTCTCGATCAACATCGTCGGCGACCGGCTGCGCGACAGCCTCGACCCCAAGCTTCGCTGAACGCCCCGGAGACGCCTCATGACTGCCACCCTTTTCCGTAACGGCCTGGTTTTCGACGGGCATGGCGACGAGGCCGTGCCCGGGCTCGAGGTGCTGGTGGTGGACGGCCGGATCGAGGCGGTCGAGCAGGCGCCGATCAAGGAGGCGAACGCCCAGGTGATCGATCTCGGTGGCCGCACCCTGCTGCCCGGCCTGATCGACGCGCATGTCCATGTCTTCGCGATCAGCCTCGCTGCCTCGAAGAACGAGGTCGTGCCCCTGACCCAGATGACGGCGCGGGCCGTACCGCGGATCAAGGCGATGCTCGATCGTGGCTTCACCACGGTGCGCGACACCGGCGGCGGCGATGTCGGCATCCGCGACGCGGTGGCGCAGGGCTTCGTTCCGGGCCCGCGCCTCTTCGTTGGTGGACCGGGCATCTCCCAGACCGGGGGGCATGGCGACCATCGCCGGCGCACCGACGACCGCTACGATATCGACCGCAACGCCAACGCCTTCATGTTCGTGCACCGCATCGCCGACGGCGTCGAGCAGATGCGCCGCGTCGCCCGCGACGAGCTCCGCAAGGGTGCCGACCACATCAAGGTGATGGCCTGCGGTGGCGTCGGCTCCCCCAGCGATCCGCTGGAAACCATCCAGTTCACGCGAGAGGAGATTGCCGCGGCGGTGCAGGAGGCGCGCCGTCACGGCAAATATGTCTGCGCCCACACCTATACCAGCGAGGCTGTGCGCCATTCCGTCGAGGCTGGCGTGCGCACGGTGGAGCACGCCAATTTCATCGACCATGAGACGGCCAAGCTGGTCGCGTCGCTGGAAGCCTTCGTGGTGCCGACCCTTGTCTGCTACGAGGTCACCGCCGAACATGGCGTCAAGCTCGGGCTCTCTCCCGTCGTCATGGCTAAGCTGGCGATGGTGAACGAAGCCGGCATCGCGATGCTCGACATCTGCGCCGGTGCCGGCACGCGGATGGGCTTCGGCACCGACCTGATGGGCGAGATGGAATACGCCCAGTCCTATGAGTTCACCATTCGAGGCCGGACCCAGAAGCCGGCCGATATCCTGCGCTCGGCCACGACGGTCAATGCGGAGATTCTCCAGCAGAGCGGCAGGCTCGGCACGATCCGGCCCGGCGCCCATGCCGACATGATCGTCTGCGAGGGCAATCCGCTGAAGGACATCACGCTGCTGTCCAAGCCGGAGGAGAATCTGCGTCTGATCATGCAGGGCGGGCGGCTGCATCGGAACGATCTCGGATTTGCCGCATGAGCCTGGCCGGGCAGAGCGCAAACGGAACCGGCCCGCGCGATCTGCGCGCGCATTTCACGCATTTCCTGCGGTCCGATCCGCGGCGCCTGCATTTCGCGGCGCATAGCCACCATTGCTGGCCGGACGTAACCCGCGAGGCGCAGCTCGCCGCCTGGGACGATGCGGCGCGGCTGATCGACGACAAATGGAGCGAGGTGCTGGGGCCAGTCTGGTCGGAGGTTTCCGCCGGCATCGCGCGACACCTCCACCTCTGCGACCCGACGACGCTGGTCTCGGCCGGCAATACGCATGAATTCCTACTGCGGCTGCTCTCGGCCTGCCCGCCGGACCGCCCGGTTCGCATCCTCTCGACGGATGGCGAGTTCCACTCCTTCCGCCGCCAGATTGCGCGGCTCGCCGAGGACGGGCTGGTTGAGCACACGGCGATCGCGCCGGAGCCGTTCGAGACGCTCGGCGACAGGCTGATCGCAGCGGCCAAGAGCGGTGATTTCGACCTCGCCTTCGTCAGCCAGGTGCTGTTCGGCTCGGGCTTCGCGCTGCTGGATCTCGTGGGCCTCGTCGACGGGCTGTCCGCTCCCGGCCGCCTCGTCGTGATCGACGGCTATCACGGCTATCTGGCCCGCCCGACCGATCTGTCGGCGGTCGCCGATCGCGCCTTCTACGTCGCCGGCGGCTATAAATATGCGATGGCCGGAGAGGGCGCCTGCTTCATGCATTGCCCGCCCGGCTTCGCGCCGCGCCCGCGCAATACTGGCTGGTATGCGGGTTTCAGCGCGCTGTCGGCCGCGCCCGGTACGGTGGCCTATGCGGAGGACGGCAGCCGCTTCATGGGCGCGACCTTCGATCCCTCCGGCCTCTACCGCATGCGGGCCTCGCTGCGCTGGCTCGATGAACAGAGCCTGGACGCCGCGGCGGTACATGCTCATTCGGTCGCCTTGCAGGAGCGCTTCGCTGCCGGGCTGGAAAAGCAACGTGTCGGGCCACTGTCGCCCGACCGCCTCGTGGTCCCCATTGCAGAAGAAGCGCGCGGAAACTTCCTGACGTTCGAGCACCCCGATGCGCAGGGCTGGTATCGGCGACTGCACGAAGCCGGTATCGTCACGGACGTGCGCGGCATGCGGCTGCGGGTCGGCTTCGGGCTTTATCACGCGGCCGAGGATGTCGATGCGCTGCTCGCCCGCCTGCGGGAGTGCGCACCATGACGGAAAAGCCAGAGAGCCGCGTCGGCGACGACCTCCATGTCGACCTCACCGATCGCGTCACCTACGCCTCCTATCTCGACCTCGCGACGCTGTTTTCGGCCCATCGGCCGCTGACGACGGCCCATGACGAGCATCTCTTCATCACCATCCACCACGTCCAGGAGCTCTGGTTGCACCTGATCGACAAGGAGCTCGATCTCGCCATTGCCTCGATCCGGGCGGACGACACCGGCCCGGCACTGAAGGCGCTCGCCCGGGTCGGCCGCGTGCAGGAGCAGCTGAACTCGGCCTGGGATGTGCTCTCGACCCTGACGCCGGCCGATTACCTGGTCTTCCGCGGCGCCTTCGGACAGGCCTCCGGATTCCAGTCCTACCGCTACCGCAAAGTCGAGTTCCGGCTCGGCGCCAAGGACCGGCGGATGCTGCTACCGCACCGGCACGAGCAAGCGATCCATGCCGAGCTCGAGGCGGCGCTGAACGCGCCCAGCATCTATGACGAGACGCTCGCGCTGCTCGCCCGCCGCGGCTTCGCCGTGCCGCCCGAACTGCTGGCGCGCGACCTCTCCGAGCCGCATGTTTTCCATGAGGGGCTTCGCGACCTCTGGGTCGAAATCTATCGCGACTCGCAGCGCCATTTCGAGATGTACGAGCTTGCCGAGAAGCTCGTCGATGTCGAGGACCGCTTCCAGCAATGGCGCTTCCGGCACATGAAGACGGTGGAGCGGATCATCGGCTTCAAACGCGGTTCGGGCGGCTCCTCCGGCGTCGGCTTCCTGAAGAGCGCGCTGGACCGCTCGTTCTTTCCGGAGCTTTGGGCGGTACGAACGCAGCTATAAGTTCGAGTCCAAGCCGCTGCCGGCGGCGGCGTAGTTGCACGTCAGGCGGCCTGGCCGGCGTTTGCAGCGCCTGCCGGTTGACCGCGGCGAGGCGCGTGCCGTGCGAGCTGCTGCGCCCTACGCTGTCCGGAACGGGCTGTCATCTACCGACATAGGCAGCCAGCTCGTCAGGCGTCCCTTTCGGGAATGCCTGCCTCAGATGGTCGAGGAAGGCCGAGACGCGGGCGCTCAGCAGGCGGCGGGTCGGATAGAGCGTCCACAGGGCGATCTCCGGTCCTCCCACATCGCCCCAATGGACCAGCATCCCGTCAGCGAGATCGTGACTTACCAGCGACACGGGAAGACGTCCGGCTCCGACCCCCATTCGCACCGCGTCCCGGACCATAATGAGTGACGACAGGCTCAGGATTGGGTTGACCGAGATCCGCGATGTCCCGCTTGATGTCGTCACGTCCCAGACTTCACCTTGGCGGGCAGGGCCGCGCACGACGACCGGAACGGCCGATCCATCGACAGGCCGCGCCAGTTTCGGGCTCGCCACCACCACCAGCCGATCGCGCAGGAAGACCCGCCCGACGAGGCTCTCGTCCGGCTCCGGGTTGACCCGGATGACGAGGTCATAGGCTTCCTCGATCATGTCGACCGACCGGTCCTCGGTCGTGACCTCGAGCCGGACCTCGGGATATTTCAGCGCAAAGCCTGCGGCGAGCTTGCCCATCGCAGTCTGGGAAAAGAGCAAAGGCGCGCTGATCCTCAACCGGCCGCGCGGACAGTTTCCACCCGAGGCGATGGCCGCCGCCGTCTCGTCGAGTTCGGTCAGCAACTGGCCCGTCCGCTCGGACAACGCCCGTCCTTCCTCGGTCAACTTCAGGGCGCGCACGCCACGCTCGAACAGGCGCAAGTCGAGGCTCGCCTCCAGTTCCGCGACGCGGCGCGACAGCGTCGCCTTTGGACGCCCCGCGGCTCGGGAGGCTTTCCCGAACCCTCCGTGGCGGGCGACCAGATTGAAGTCGGCGAGGGCGAGGAGGTCCATGCGTTCCACCAGCGAGACGGTCTGTCCAAATATAGCGTCTATTGGCGCGGATGTGGATCGCTAAATTCGGGACAGCCAAATGGCTCAACCCAGGAGAGACCCCATGACCATTCTCGTGACCGGCGCGACCGGCAATGTCGGCCGCAACGTCGTCGAACAGCTCGTCCAGCGTGGCGCCGATGTGCGTGCTCTCGTCCGCGACCCGTCCAAGGCCAATTTCCCGGCCGGTGTGGAGCTGGTCCAAGGTGACCTGCTCGACGTCGACTCGCTGCGCAGCGCCTTCTCCGGCGTCTCGACGCTGTTCCTGCTGAACGGGGTCGTCGCCGACGAATACACCCAGGCGCTGATCGCGCTCAATGTCGCCCGCGAAGCCGGGATCGAGCGGATCGTCTACCTCTCGGTGATCCACAGCGACATCTACGTGAACGTGCCGCACTTCGCGGGCAAGTTCGGCGTCGAGCGCATGATCGAGCAGATGGGCCTGAATGCCACCATCCTGCGGCCGGCCTACTACATGGACAACGAGATCACGATCAAGGACGTGGTCACCGGCTACGGCATCTACCCGATGCCGATCGGCGACAAGGGCCTCGCGATGATCGACGCCCGCGATGTCGGCGAGATCGCCGCGATCGAGCTGATCCGCCGCGAGCAGTCGGCCACGCCGCTGCCGCTCAACCGCATCAATCTGGTCGGTCCCGATACGCTGACCGGTACGGACGCCGCCGCCATCTGGAGCGAAGTCCTCGGCCGCACGATCGCGTTCCCCGGCAACGACACCGCCGGCTTCGAGCAGAACCTGCGCCAGTTCATGCCGAGCTGGATGGCCTTCGACATGCGCCTGATGGCCGAGCGCTTCCTAACCGACGGCATGCTCCCCGATGCCGGCGACGTTGAGCGGCTGACCACTCTGCTAGGGCGCCGCTTGCGCTCCTACCGCGACTACGTCGCCCAGATCGCCGGCTGACATCCACCATTCCAACCACACGGACAAGGATCATCGTCATGATCTATTCGACCGCCACCGTCCCGGTAAACCCGGAGGGCGAAGCCACACTCACCCGCGAGCAAATCTGGAAGGGTCTGGAACTGAAGGCGCGCGATGCGCGCCTGTTCCTCCCGCCCGGCCTCTGCACCCGCTGCGACGTCACGGAGGAAAGCGCAACGCACTTCGTCCGAGACGCAACGATCGCCGGCGCCGATCTGCGCGAAATCATCACGCTCGAGCCGCAGCGCAAGGTCACCTTCTTCCAGGCCACCGGGCCGCGCGAAGGCGCGATCGTCAACGAGCTGTTCGAGGATGAAGCGGGCGCGCTGCAGTTGAAATTCTATTGCTACCTCGGACTGCGCGACAAGGCGCCGAACGGCCCCGAGGAACAGGCCGAGCAGGCCCAGTTCGACAGCGACAAGGGGTACAGGGCTGCCCTTTTGTCCACGCTGAAGCGCACCCGCGCGATGCTCGCTGAGGGCAAGCTCTGACCCTCGCCTCCCCCATCATCCGGTAACAAGGAGAACACCCATGACCGATGTCTGGTCCCCCATCAAAATCGGCGCCTCGCAGCTGCCGCATCGCCTCGCCATGGCGCCGATGACCCGCAGCCGGGCCAGGCCCGATGGCACGCCCGGCGACATGGCACCCGAATATTACGCACAGCGAGCAACGATGGGTCTTCTGATCACCGAAGGCACCCAGCCGTCCCAGGATGGGCAGGGCTATCTGAACACGCCCGGAATCTACACCGCTGACCATGTTGCCGGATGGCGCAAGGTGACTGACGCCGTCCATGAGGCCGGCGGTCAGCTTTTCGTCCAGCTCATGCATGTCGGCCGCAGATCCCATCCCGAGAACACATCGCATCATCGCCAGCCGGTCGCTCCTTCGGCGATCGCGCCCGGTGAAAACATGTTCACCAGCAAGGGTATGCTGCCGGTTCCGGAGCCCCGCGCTCTCACGACCGACGAAGTTCGGCAGACCATCGCCGACTTCGCTCATGGCGCCGCGCGCGCCATCGAAGCGGGTGCGGACGGCATAGAAGTCCATGGCGCGAACGGATATCTGGTGCATCAGTTCATGGCGCCGAACGCCAATGAGCGCACCGACGACTATGGCGGCTCGCTCGAGAACCGCGCGCGCTTCGCCATCGAGGTCGTGCAGGCAATCGTCGCTGCGGTCGGGCCTGAGAAGACCGCGATCCGGCTGTCTCCCGGCCTCCCCACCGGTGGCATCGCGGAAGGGAACGCGAACGACGATCTCTACCGCTACCTGGCGGCGGAGTTCGACAAGCTCGGCATCGCTTATCTGCATGTCCTGCACATCGGCAACGAAGCGCTCCTGGCAGACATCCGTAAGGCCTTCGGAGGCGTGCTCATCGTCAACCGCCCGGGCCGCAAGCGCGAGCAGGTCGGGGCCGACGTCGCGGCAGGTCTCTCCGACATGGAAGCTCTCGGCACCATGGCGCTCGCCAATCCCGACCTCGTCGCACGCCTCAAGCAGGGCGCCCCGCTCAACGAACCGCGTGTGCCCTTGTTCTACGCCGGCGGCGGCGCCGAGGGCTACATCGACTACCCCGCTCTCAATCTCGCCTGACCTTAGCAAGTCACGCGCCGCATTCCGGCGGAATGTCCATCGGTGGATGGACATTCGCCCGAAGCGGCATCGCCGTATCCGTCGCAACCACGCGCGACCCGGAAAGCTTTACATCGGCAGCGGCCGCCATCGGACCTGGGATCACCCCCACAACACTTGCGGAGGCAGTCAGGGCGGACGTCATCTTCCTGGCTGTCCGTTTCCAATCGCACGCGGATGTCGCGAAGGCGCTGCCGAGCTGGCAGGGCAAGATCATCGTCGATGTGACCAATGCCTACGGCGTGTCCGCCGAGGACCTGGGCGGACGGCCTTCGGCCAAGGTCGTCGAGGAGGCCTTCGCGGGCGGCAGGCTGGTCAAGGGCTTCAACCATCCGGTCGCTGCCGTCCTGGAACAGGATCCGGCCGCGCATGGCGGCAGGCGAGTCGTGTTCCTGACGAGCGACGATGACGACGCCGCGACGCAGATCGGCGCGCTCGCGGAAAATTTGGGCTTCGCACCGATCAAGCTTGGCGCGCTTTCAGAAGGTGGGCTGCTCGTGCAGGCCCACGGCAAAAGCTGGGGCCGCCTGATCTTCAAGGACTTGGTCAAGTTCGACTGAAGGACGCCACGACCGAGAGATGGAGAAAAATGCCATGAGTACCGAGCAGAACGTCCAGACCGTGAAGGACTTCTTCGCCGCGATCGATCGCGGCGATAGGGAGGGTCTGCTGGCGCTCGTCGCCGAAGACATCGAGTGGATCATTCCGGGCGAGGACTGGCCGTTGGCCGGAACGCACCGCGGACACGCCGGGCTGGCGGACTTGCTCGAGACGGCATCCGGGTCGATAGAAACATCCACGGAACCCAGGGAGTTCGTGGCGCAGGGAGACCGTGTCCTGGTCGTCGGCTTCGCTAGCGGAAAGATCAAAGCTACGAACAAGACGTGCCAGGACGACTGGATCTTTGCCATCACGGTCCGGGATGGCAGACTGACGAGCATCCGGGAGTACATCGACACGCAAGCGCTGGCCCGGGCCTCGCAGATGGACGCGTCCGGGCTTCCGTAGCGCTGGTCTTGAGCGGCCATCGAGCGGGGTCAACTGTGGATCGATCGTGGATCGCCCCCTCGTGCCGCTCGCTCGTCGAATGCCAACCATAATGGAGATCCAGATGTACGACCAAGCCAAGCTATCCGAGTTGATCAAGTTCGCGCGCGTCGATGTGGGCTCCACCGTCATCGACGTTTACCCCGGCGACGGCGATTGGACCCGTCTCTTCTCCGACATCGCGGGACCCGAAGGACGGGTCTACAGCTTCGTGCCGGCCGAAGTCGCCCACTTCAAGAACGATCCGGTCGGCCAGATGAAGGCACTGGCGAAGGAGCCGGGCCGAGCGAATGTCGAAGCCGTGTCGGCGAACCTCGTGGCGATGCTCGACGTCACGCAGCCAGCGGATGTCGTGTGGATGCACCTGTTCTACCACGATCTTCACACCGCGCTGATCCAGGCCAAGGGCGCGATGGCCGCCGACTTCAATCGTGCCGTATACGAGCGGCTGAAGCCCGGCGGATTTTACGTCATCGTCGACCACGCCGCCGTTGCAGGGTCAGGCACGAGCGATACCCAGACGCTGCATCGGATCGACCCCGCGTCCGTCCGCGAGGAGGTGGAGGCGGCCGGCTTCCTGCTGGATGCGCAGAGCACCATGATGGCGAACAAGGACGATGCGCACTCGATCAAGGTGTTCGACCCTTCGATCAAGGGCGAGACCGATCGCTTCGCCTATCGTTTCGTGAAGCCCTGACAGGTCCCGGCGCCGACTGCATATCGGCCTACCGATGGGTGCAAAGCAAGCTCATAGAAGACATCGGGGCGCCGACGTGGAATCTCAACCGGGCCTCTTTGATCAATCCATTAGACTAGGAGCGGGCGAAGAGAAGCAACGGGTCGATATCGTGGTTATCGGCCGCCCGCAGCGCCTCGACATAGTCAGCGCGGGTCGCGCCTGCGTCGATCAAGTTCGTGCGCCCCCAGGAGAAGACAGGTTGGCCGAGTTGGCGAGCAAGGAGGTCGCCGACGAGGCGAGAGAGCCGTCCGTTGCCATTGGGAAAAGGATGGATGGCGACGAGTCGATGGCTGAACCGTACGGCGATTTCGTCGGGCGGATAGGTCCCCTGTTCGATCCAATAGCGCGCATCGTCGACGAGCTGCCGGACGTCCATCGCAATGCGATAGGCGTCGACGCCTATATTGCGCGGGGTCGTGCGATATTGCCCGGCCCAGCGCCAGACATCGCCGAACATGCGTCTGTGCAAGTCGCTCAGGAAGTCCTGATCAAGAACATTGTGCTTGCGCGACATGGCCCAGCGCAGCGCGTGGCTGATATTGACCTGCTCGGCCTCGTTCAACTCATGTCGCAACGTGATGTAGGCTGGGCTGAGTTGCTCGCGTTCCTCAGCGGTCAACGGCGTATTGGCGGCATCGTCCTCCTCGAATAGCGGGTCGGGCATGGCGATCAGTCGTCGTCCCAAAGGCTACGAGATGAGCCTGAGAGAATGACGTCGATCATGCGGCGCCGCTCGTCATCGAGGTCCGACTTCAGGAGTGCCTGGTTTTCCAGCCGCATGGTGTGGTCGAGGCGTGCGATGTCTCGGCCGGCCTTGTGAGCGGCGCGGTCTCGCAGGATTTCGTCGAGGGGCTTGGTAGGGACGAAGGCGTAGACGAACGTGCAGTTCATCGCCGCGGCTGCCTCGCGCAGCGTCCTTATCGTCGTCGCGCCGGAGACTTCCGCCTTCTCGATTGCAGGGACGCGGGAGGGAGCGGCCTTCATGCGAGCGGCGAGCTGCCGTGTGCTAATGCCCAGAGCTTCGCGGATGGCTCTCATCCAGCCGCGAGGTGGAGCGACGACGTTGAGGTCGCGCAATGGCGCGACACGTCGTTCCAGCTGCTTGCGTGCCAAGGTGGCTTGGTTGAGCTTCATGAATATGTGTCCTATCGGCAATATAATTAGCATTTCTATATGAGCGTATCAAGTGATATTGAACATTAATATATGCTCTTTATGATACAGAATGAACATAAAAAAATGAGCGATAACGACGGTCTCTGCAGCCACACAATGCCTACCTGCCTCCGATTGACAGGCCCCGAAGCCGCGCTGGCGACACTGCCACGCAGCTTGACAGTCCCGGTCAGATTGTCGAACTCGGAAGCGTCGTGTTTAACGGACTGCGCGCCACCGGCGACTGTATTGCCGCCGTCTGTGATGCGATTCCAAGTCTCGATTAGCGCCTTGGTCGCGCCATACGGAGCCGCGGTTTGAAGGCGCTCCTCCGCGGGCTCTGGGCGATGAAGGCATTGCTGTTGGGTTTCATCGTGGCCTTCGCGCTGAGTTTCCTGAGCCTCGGCTACATCAGTCTTGCCCTATACGGCGTGGTCGCGCCGGTCCTCACGCTGTGCAACCAGCCGATGAGCATGGCCGAGGGGCTGAGCCGAGATGCAGGCTGGTAGGCGATGATAATTCGTCCGTCTTTTTGCTTGGTTCACATACCGAGCACGGCAGGCTCAGGCAGAGGATAACCTGAGGGAGAGATCGAGGCAGCATCGCGTCGCAGGGTGGGCAGCACGGCTCGAATGTGGTCGCCCAACGCTTTTGCTGCGGAAGACGGCCTCAGCTCGGCGAATTCCAACGCAATCCCGATCGCGGGAAGCGGCGGCAATCCGACCGTGACGATATGGAGATCCGGCGGAACGGCCGTCTGGGTCAGAACGCTTATGGCATGCCCTGAGCGGGCAATGGCGATGAGCCCGGCCAGGCTGTTGCTGGCAAAGGCGACCCTGTATCGGCGATCGGCGGCCTGCATCGCGTCGCAAGCGGCCCGGTAATCGAGCGTCATCGGCGCGGAAAGCGCCAGGGGGAGGATAGCCTGGTCAAGGATGTCTGGCTGGGCCTCGTTTGCGACCCAGACGAAGTTTTCCCTGCGGATGGCCTCGGCGCTGGCGGGATCCGGGAGCGAGACAAGCGCCAGCTCGATCTGCCGCCGATGCAGGAGCGGGCGTAGTTCCGAGGTCGGCGCACAGACCATGCGCAACTCGACCTCGGGATGCAGGGCACAAAAGTCACGGAGCAGATCGGGCAGGAACGCGATCGAGTAATCCTCGGGGCAGCCGAGGCTGACCGAACCCTTAAGCCCGGTTCCCCGCATGTCGGCGAGGATTTCGTCGTGCCTGGCCATGAGAGACTCGGCATGCGCCAGGAGCTTTTCGCCCGCCGTGGTCAGCCGCACGCCCGATCCGCTGCGGTGCAGGAGAGGTTGGCCGGTCAGCGCTTCGAGACGCTGCATCTGCATGCTCAAGGCCGACTGCGTCCGCCCGATCTGCAAGGACGCGACGCTGATCGAGCCCGTGCGCGCGATGACAGCGAAGTTCCGCAGCAATGCGAGGTCAAGCGTGGCCATGCCATCAAAATAATCGATATCCGCTTGAAAGACTATCAATTTGCGCAGTGCAACACGTGCAACTAATCATGGAAAATTCCCGTTTCCGAGGTGATCCCATGTCGCTGAACGCCGATCCCGCCTTCTGGGCTGCCGCGAACACGCATCTGACGCGCTATGGGCCCGATTTTGAATCGATCATCGTCGAACGGGCGCAGGGCAGTTTCGTCTACGATGCCGATGACCGCGCAATCCTGGACTTCACCTCGGGCCAGATGAGCGCCGTGCTCGGCCATACCCATCCCGACATCGTCGCGACGGTGGACCGGCAGATGCGCTCGGTCGCCCATCTCTTCAGCGGGATGCTGTCGCGCCCGGTCGTCGATTTGGCCTCGCGCCTGGCCGCGCTGGCTCCCGAACTCGAGCGGGTACAGCTCCTCACCACGGGGGCGGAATCGAACGAGGCGGCCATTCGCATGGCGAAGCTGGTGACCGGCGGGCATGAAATCGTCGCCTTCGCGCAGAGCTGGCACGGCATGACGGGCGCGGCGGCCTCGGCGACCTACAGCGCCGGCCGGAAAGGCTATGGTCCGGCGGCTGCCGGATCCTTCGTCATTCCAGCACCCAATTCCTACCGCCCGCGCTTCACGCATCCGGACGGCTCCAACGACTGGCAGGCCGAGCTCGACGACGCCTTCTGCCTGATCGACAGCCAGTCGACCGGCAACCTTGCAGCGTTCATCGCCGAGCCGATCCTGTCGAGCGGCGGCATTCTCGAACTCCCCTTGGGCTATCTCGCCGCGCTGAAGCGCAAATGCCAGGAGCGGGGCATGCTGCTGATCCTCGACGAGGCGCAGACAGGGATCGCCCGGACGGGCGACATGTTCGCGTTCCAGCGCGACGGCGTCACGCCCGACATCCTGACATTGTCGAAGACGCTGGGCGCCGGCCTGCCGCTCGCCGCCGTCATGACCACGGCGGCCATCGAGGAGAAGGCCCATGAGCGCGGGTTCCTGTTCTACACGACCCACGTTTCCGACCCTCTGCCGGCCGCGGTGGGCGTGACGGTGCTCGATGTGGTCGAACGCGACGGTCTGGTCGCGCAGGCGGTCGCGCGCGGCGAGAGGCTTCGGAATGGATTGATGTCGCTTCAGCAGAAGTTCGAATGCGTCGGGGACGTGCGCGGGCGCGGCCTCCTTCTCGGGCTTGAGATCGTGACCGATCGGCAGACCAAGGCGCCGGGCTTCGAACTCGGGGCCCGGGTCATGGACGAGGCCATGCGCCTGGGCCTCAGCATGAACATCGTCAAGCTGCCCGGCATGGGAGGTGTCTTCCGGATCGCCCCGCCGCTGACGGTCTCGGACGCCGAGATCGATCGCGGTCTAGAGATCATGTCCAACGCAATCCAAACCGCGATGAACGCCCGCTAATGCTAGTCTGGGTGTTCAGTCCCAGCATTTGGTGGATTGGATCGAGGCTGAATCGTTCCGGCTCGCTTGTCCACCGTTTGCAGACGAACTCGCGTCACCTGCGAAATCTCAGCGCTGAACGTGCTGCAGCGCCTGCCGCGAGAGCGGCTTAGAAGCTATGGGCGGCGCAACGAGGCCGGTACCATCGTTGCCGCAATCAGCGATGGAGCACCCTTATGGCACACTGTGAGCGGCGCCGAACATTGCGTGCCGTTTGACACGACAGCGCGACGGACCCGAACGACAGCATGGAATTCGCACCTGGTACGGGCCCGTCGGACTCGCAATCGGTCACGACTTAGACGTACGACATCGGCACTCCAAGGCCCCGACGCGATGCTAGTCGGGGCCGCGCTCCACCTCATCCATGGCTCCCATGAAGGACACGACCGAGCATATGTCCAAGGCGCCACAGCCCCGCCCTTCCATGGCGCTCAGTACAGAGCCGGCGGTGGTGGTTGCCGGCATATAGGTTCCGGTCTCGCGAGCAAGATCCAGAATCAGACGAACGTCCTTCGCAAGAAGATTGATGGTAGCCGCAGCTGGCAACCATTCCCTTCGCTTGAGCTTGTCCAGCTTTGAGCACACATAGGGGCAGGCCGCCGCACTCTGTCCGAGCATCTCCAGCATGTCCGCCCAATCCAGACCGCCACGCCGACCTAGGTCCAACGCCTCCGCCAACGATTGATTGAGACCGGCAACGACCGTGTTGATCACCAGCTTCGCGGTGCGCGCTTCGTCGGCGCCACCGAGATAGTGCACGCTACGACCGAGAACATCGAGAAGGCTGCGGCAGTGATCGAACGCCGCCTGCGGGCCCGAGACCATGACAGTGAGCTTGCCCGCCTCCGCCAGCGCGGTGCTGCCCGAAACCGGCGCGCGCAGATAGGAGATGCCCCGGGCGGCCAGGTCGCAAGCGATCTTCGCCGAGACCCTCGGCGACACCGTGCTCATGTCGATGAACACGGCGCCCTCAATGAGCATGTCGCAGGCATCCGAGGCGATCTCCAGCAGAGCCCCGTCATGGGGAAGCATGGAGAACGCCACCTGTTTGCCGTCGAGCGCCTGGGCCAGGGAGGATGCCGGAACCAAGCCGCTCGACGCAGCCGAACCGAGGGCCGCCGGATTCACGTCGAACGCCGTCGTCCGGTGACCGGCCGCCGCGAGGCGGGGCGCCATTCGAGAGCCCATCTCACCGAGGCCGACCCAGGCGATATCCAGCCGCTCCGTCATGTCACCTCACCTTGGGTCGAGCACAGACCGGAACGTCCGGGCTCAGTTCGCCCGGTCGTCCCAACGCTTGTTGAAGCGGTTGATGTCGACGCGCTGCCAGACGCCCGCTTTGAAGAAAGGATCACCCTGGTTGAAGGCGACCGCATCTTCCACAGAGTTCGCTTCGATGAGCAGGAAGCTGCCGATGGCGGTCGTTCCGGCACTGTCTTCCAATGGGCCGGCAATGACTAAGCGCACCTGAACTTGCTTCAGATAGGCTTGGTGGGCGTCGTAGTGGGCCTTGCGCAAGGCCGGCCCGTCCGGCTGATCCAGGCAGTGTATGGCAAAGAGCATGTGTTTCTCCCTTCAGAGACCGAGATAGAATTGGCGTACGAGGTGGTTGTCGCTCAGCGCTTCCGGGGACATCCCCTCGAAGGCGATCGCGCCATGAACCAGGACGTAGCCCCGGTCTGCGATGCGGACGGCCTGGGTGAAGTTCTGCTCCGCCATCAGGACGGTAAGGCCGAGGCGTCGCTTCAGTTCGCCGATCTTTTCGATCGTCTGCTTGACCATGACGGGAGCGAGGCCCACAGAAGGCTCGTCCACCAGCAGGATGCGCGGTGCGGACATCACGGCGCGGCCGATCGCCACCATCTGCTGCTCGCCACCGCTCATGCTGCCGACCTTCTGGCGGCGGCGTTCCTCGAGGCGGGGGAAACTCTCGTAGCAGAATGCGAGATTGGCCCTCAGCTTGCGCCGCGCCTCGGCGCGATAGGCGCCCAGCACGAGGTTCTCCTCGACCGTGAGGTCGGAAAACAGGCGGCGGCCCTCGGGCACGAGCGAGATGCCGAGTTCGACGATTTCCTCGGGCGCGCGGCCGACGAGATCGACGACGCGGCCGTCGATCCTTGCGGCGATGCCACCGCGCGACGGCTTCACCAGGCCCATGATGCAGCGCATGAGGGTGGTCTTGCCGTTACCGTTGGTGCCCAGCAGTGCGACCACCTCGCCACCGTCCACGCGCACGCTGACGTCGTCGAGCACGTGCACCGCGCCGTAGCCGGCATACAGGCCTGTCACCTCGAGAGAGCTAGCTTCCAAGATATGCAGCCTCCACCTGGGGCATCGCGAGGACGTCGACAGGCAAGCCGTCGGCAATCTTGCGGCCGGTGACGAACACCACGAGACGTTCGGAGAATGCGGTCACGGCCCGCATGATGTGCTCGATCAGGATAACGGCGGTGCCCTGCCGGTTGAGGCGGAGGAGGAGATCGAGAATCTGGTCCACCTCGATGTTGGACAGCCCCGCCATCACCTCGTCGGCGATGAGCAGGCGCGGATTGGCGGCGAAGGCGCGTGCCAGTTCGAGCTTGCGCAAGTCCACTTGGGTGAGATCGCGCGGCATGCTGCCGAGCTTGCCGGCAAGGCCCACCAGATCCAGGCATTCCTCGGCGCGCTGCCGCGCCGCGCGCTCCGTCTGCGTCGTATCGAAGAAGCGCAGGGGCACGGTGACATTCTGCAGCACGTCGAGGCTCCGGAACGGCCGGGGCAGCTGGAAAGTGCGCGCGAGGCCGCGATGTGCCCGCGCATGCGGCGCAAGCCCGTTCAGCGGCCGTCCATCGAACGCCACTTCGCCCAGGTGGGCGGGGTATCCACCCGCGATGCAGTTGACGAAGGTGCTCTTGCCGGAGCCGTTGGGGCCGATCAGGCCAACCCGCTCGCCTGGCGCCACGGTGAACTCGATGCCGTCGAGAGCCGCGAACCCGCCGAAGCGCTTTCCAAGTCCGGTGACATGCAGGATCGGGAGGGTGGTCATCGAGCCGCCCTCCGGCCGGCCACCCAGCCGAGAATGCCGCGCGGGGCCAGCGCCACGAACCCCACGAGTACGCCGCCGACGATGAGCATGTTGGCTGACGACGAGATCGTCACCGTGGCGATCTGCTGGAGGGAGCCCAGGAGGAAGGCCCCGATGACCGGGCCGATCCAACTCTGGGTGCCGCCGATCAGGGGCATAGCCATGGCGTTCACCGTATAGGAGAGCGCGAAGGCCGACTCGGGGTTGAGATAGGAACTGTAGTAGGGGAGTGGTGCGCCGGCCATGCCCATGAGGGCGCCGCTGATCACCGTGGCGACCAGCTTCAGTTTCAACGTGGGGACACCGGCTGCTTCGGCGGCACGCTCGTCGTCGCGGATGGTGGCGAGTCCCAAGCCGAGCCGCGAACGCTCGATCGTGGAGGCGATCGCTATCGAAGCCAGCGCCATCACCAACATGATCACGAACAGGTATTCGCCATAGCTCACGAACGGCGCGACCTGACGCGGACGTATCAAGTACGTGCCGCTAGCCCCGCCCACATACGACCAGTTCACGACGAGCGTCTGGAGCAGCACGGCAAGGGACAGGGTGGCGATGGAGAAATAGACGCCGCGCAGGCGCAGCGTGAGATAGCCGGTGGCGAGCCCCATCAGGCCGC